>CAZRQN010000005.1:0-50004 GCA_964602115.1 uncultured Rhodobacterales bacterium | reverse complement strand
GGGGGGAGAGCAGCAGCGGGTGGCCTTTTGCCGGGCGCTGGCCAACGGGCCGAAGCTTCTCCTCGCCGACGAGCCCACCGGCAACCTCGATCCCGGCACCTCCGACCAGGTCTTCGGCGTGCTGATGGAGGTCGTGCGCGAGACCGGGCTTTCGGCGCTGATCGCCACCCACAACCTCGAGCTTGCGGCGCGGATGGACCGGGTGGTGCGGCTGGAGGCCGGGCGGGTCGTCTGACCTTGCCGCGCCCCGTCCTGCGTGCGATTCTATGGCCCAACGGGCGGGAGAACGCGATGCGGTACTGGGGTTTGGTCGGGGTTCTGGCGCTGGCCGGTTGTGTCGAGTCCGGCGGGTCTTCGTCCTCCGGGGCGGAGGATTTCGCAACGTTCTGCGCCGGTTGCCATGGCGGGGGCGGCAAGGGCGACGGGCCGGCGGCCGAGGGGCTGGACCGCAAACCGGCCGACCTGACCGCGCTTGCCGCCGGCAATGGCGGGGTCTTTCCCGGCACGCGGGTGATGGCCAAGATCTGGGGCTATACCGGCCGGCCCGACGGCTCGCCCATGCCCGCCTTCGCGCCGCTGCTGGACGGCGATCTCGTGCCCTATGACGGCGGCGACGGCATCGCCACGCCGACACCGGAGCGGCTGGTGGCACTGGCCGAATACGTCCGCTCGCTGCAGGAGTGATTTCCGCGTGACAGGGCTTTCGTGAGCGGGCAGCATCACCCCATTGAATTGCAAGGGGCTTTCCGATGCGCGTTCCGGTGCTGCCGTTTCTGCTTTTCGCCGCGCCTGCTCTTGCCGGGCCGGATATCCGGGCGCTTCTGGTAGAGGCGGCGCGCCAGTCGGATTGCGCCTTCACCGAGGATCAGGCCGAGGTGCTGTTCCGGCCCCTTGGCCTCGGGCCCTCGGACGTCAGCCCCGTGGCCCAGGCGATGGTCGCCGCCGGCGAGGCGACGGTGGAGGGAAACGTGCTGCGCCTGTCCCCGGCGCTCTGCGCCGCGACCGGCACCCCGCCGGCAGAGCCGGCAGAGCCGGCGGAGGCGATGATCCGCATGCTGCGCGAGAACGGCTGCAGGCTGACCCAGGACGAGGCCCGGCCGCTTCTCGGGCAATACGGCCTGACGATGGAGACCGCCGACGAGGTGGCCGACAGCCTGATGGACCGCAACCTCGCCCGGGAGGAGGGCGAGGCGCTGGTGCTGCAGGATTGCCCGGGGTGATTCAGAGGCCGGCGGGGTGAACCCCGCCCTACTTCGGCGGCAGGCCGAGGGCGCTGCGCAGGGCGGCGTTGGCGCGGGTCTGCCAGCCCTTGCCGTCCGCTTTCAGCCGGGCCAGCACGTCGGGGTCGAGGTGCAGGGTGACGCGGCGCTTGCGCTCGGCCTCGGGCAGTGGCGGGCGGCCGAGCTTGCCGTGGGCCTGCAGGACGGCGACGAGCTCGGGGAAGTCCCAGACGGTCTTGGCACGGGCGAACATTTCGTCCGTCCATTCGGGGTTCTCGTCGTCGGGCTCATCCGGGCGGAGGCGGCGGAAGGGGGCGGGGTCCTCGGCGAGGCCGGGCTGAGGATCGGCTGTTCTGTCTTTCGTCAGCTTTGGCTTGCGAGCCATTTCCGATACTCCCTTCTGTTCGCGCGCCGCAGGCTGATCACACGCCTGGCCCCGTCGCGCGGGGTGAAGCAGAGCGCGTGCAGCCGTCCGCCGATCATCCCGAGCGCGAGCAGGCGGAGTTCGCCATAATCGCGCCGGAGGTCAGGGTCGATCACCGCCGATGCGAAGTCGAACCGCTCCACATCGGCAAAGTCGATGCCCCGGTCCCGCAGCGTGCGCTGGCGTTTGGGTTCGTCGTAGGGTGTGCTTCAGCGCGCCTTTGCCCGCATTTATATGCATACATTAAGTTGGGAGGTGTGGGAAGAGGGTAGCGGGAGGATGGTTAACGAGGGGTTGCGGGGTTGGGGGAGAGTCGGGGCAAGCCCCGACCTATGGGGCGGGCGAAGCCAGTGTTGTCGAGGTGGCCGACGACCGGATGGGTGCCCCGGTCGGCAGGAAATTGGGAGAGGAGGATGGGACATAGGTGCGCAACGAATGCGCACCCTACTGATTGCCAAAGCCGCTTTCGACCCTTAACGGACGTCGCCTGCGGCGCGGTAAACGCTTTCCGCATTCCAACGTCCCAAGTCAAGTTCAAGGGCCAATTTGTATATCTCCTCAGACGAGCTTCGATCAAGGTCATAAGAGCGCATCAGTCTTCGAATTTCCTTCCGTAACGGTTCGACATCCCCAGATGTCAATGGCTTCATCAATTGATGCACAAATCTTTCATAACCGGCCATTAGACCTTCCGGCAAATTGGGTCCAAATATGAAGTAGTGAAGATATCGATAGAAGTGAGGATGCCGAAGGATTTCTTTCCCGACAGTCCCATTCTTTTCAAAGAGCTGTTTCCTAGACTTACCTCGACCCCCTATGAAAAAGCTCGGCTCGTGAAACCAGTTTCGTCTGTGCTCTGGGATTGCGTTACGGTTGACGAGGGAGTTGAACAAGCCCATTTGCTGACTTTCCACATCCTTTGTCCAATCGCGCGGATGGTTTGGCCAAAGATAGAAGAGCGTCCCTGCGGTGATTTGCTCTTCTGGTGTCAGGGAAATGCTGAACATAGGGTTTTCCGTTCAAGCTGTCGTTCCGGCTTCGAAGATCCGCGTCTAAGCCTCCTTGGAAAGATCCATGAATGGCTCAAACTTGTCAAAAATCACATCTAGCTGATTGGTGAGCCACTCCAGACACTCGTGCTCGGCATCCACCCGCTTGCTCCGCTCCTCACCGACCGGCATGTCTTTGTAGACCGCCTGGTGCATTGCCATCTTGTTCGATCTAGTTCTTATCTCTAGTAGATAACTCTGCATCTCCTTTCCAAAAACAAATCGGGCTCGCTGGCATGTGTCCGTGAACCTCCACATGCTTTCATCTGATCTCCTTGCGTCCCTCAAGATTTCTGATAAGTAAGCCTGCGTTTCTTTAAATATCTGAAATCTTCGATCAAACAATTTCTCCCTGAGAGCCAGTCTATTTGTCTTCCATTGCTGAAAGGCAATAAGCGCAACAATGCTGGCAATGATAGGTGTAGATAGGCCAGAGAAGAAATCGGCTGCTTCGCCTGCAGTCATGACAGTCTCTCCACATCACACATCCAGCTCCTCCACGAACCGCGCATTCTCCTGGATATACTGGAACCGCAGTTCCGGCTTCTTGCCCATCAGGCGTTCCACCAGGTCCCCCGTCTCTCCCGGGTCGTCTTCGTCGATCGACACCCGGATCAGCTTGCGCGACTTCGGGTCCATCGTCGTGTCCTTGAGGTCCTTGGCGTCCATCTCGCCGAGGCCCTTGAAGCGCTGGACGTCGATCTTGCCCTTGCCGCCGAGGCCCTTGGCGAGCCAGGCCTCTTTCTCCGCGTCATCGGCGACATAGAGCCGCCGCGCCCCCTGCGTGAGGCGGTAGAGGGGCGGGCAGGCGAGGTAGAGGTGGCCCTTGTCGATCAGGGGCCGCATCTGGGTGAAGAAGAAGGTCATCAGCAGCGCCGCGATATGGGCGCCGTCCACGTCGGCGTCGGTCATGATGATGACCTTGTCGTAGCGCAGGTCCTCGATGTTGAACTTCGAGCCCATCTGCACGCCGAGAGCCTCGCAGATGTCGCGGATTTCGGCGTTTTCGGTGAGCTTGGCCGAGGCGGCGCCGAGGACGTTGAGGACCTTGCCGCGCAGGGGCAGCAGCGCCTGGAACTCGCGGTCGCGCGCGCCCTTGGCGGAGCCGCCGGCCGAGTCGCCTTCGACGATGAAAATCTCCGTCCCCTCGCGCGACTTGGCGGAGCAGTCGGTGAGCTTGCCGGGGAGCCGCAGGCGCTTGGTGGCGGATTTGCGGGCCGTCTCCTTCTCGGCCTTGCGCCGCAGCCGTTCCTCGGCGCGCAGGACGAGGAAATCGAGGATGGCGCCGGCCGATTTGGGGTCCGACGCCAGCCAGGTGTCGAAATGGTCGCGCACCGCGCCTTCGACCAGACGGGCGGCCTCTTCGGTGGCGAGCCGGTCCTTGGTCTGGCCGACGAACTGCGGCTCGCGGATGAAGACGGACAGGAGCGCGCAGGCACCGGAGGCGAGGTCGTCTCGGGTGATCTGCTCGGCCTTGCGGTTCTTCACCCGTTCGCCATAGGCGCGCAGGCCCTTGAGGAGCGCGGCCCAGAAGCCCGCCTCATGCGTGCCGCCCTCGGGCGTGGGGACGGTGTTGCAATAGGAGGAGAGGAACCCGTCGCGCGCCGGCGACCAGGTGATCGCCCATTCCACCGAGCCGGGCAGGTCGTATTTCTCCTGAAACGAGATGCGCCCGGCGAAGGGGCGGTCGGTATAGGTGCTGTCCTTGCCGATCTGGTCCTTGAGGTAGTCGGCCAGCCCCCCGGGGAAGTGGAAAACCGCCTCCATCGGCATGTCGCCATCCGCCAGCGCCGATTTCCAGCGGATCTCGACGCCGGAGAAGAGATAGGCCTTGGAGCGCGCCATGCGCATGATCCGGTGCGGCTTCAGCGTCTGCGAGCCGAAAATCTCCGGATCGGGATGGAAGGTGACGGTGGTGCCGCGCCGGTTGGGCGCCGGGCCGATCTTCTGCAGCGGGCCCTGGGGGATGCCGCGCGAGAACTCCTGGGCGAAAAGCTCGCGGTTGCGGGCGACCTCGACGCGCAGATGGTCGGAGAGCGCGTTGACCACGCTTGCGCCCACCCCGTGCAACCCGCCGGAGGTGGAATAGGCCTTGCCGGAGAACTTGCCCCCCGAGTGGAGCATGCAGAGGATGACCTCCAGCGCCGACTTGCCGGGGAATTTCGGATGCGGGTCCACCGGCATCCCCCGGCCGTTGTCGCGGATGGTGACGGAGTGGTCGGGGTGGAACTCCACCTCGATGCGGGTGGCATGGCCCGCCACCGCCTCGTCCATGGCGTTGTCGAGCACCTCGGCCACCAGATGGTGCAGCGCCCGCTCGTCGGTGCCGCCGATATACATCCCCGGCCGCTTGCGCACCGGCTCCAGCCCTTCGAGCACCTCGATGGAAGAGGCGTCGTAGGTCTCAGGCGTCAGGAGGTCTGGCATGGGGGCTCGCCGAATGAAACGCGGTCAGGACCAACACTTGCCCTGTGTGACCGGAACACTCAAGCGATCGGCGCGGCGGAGCGCCATGCTTCGAACACCTGCTACTGGCCAACGCCAGAAGGCAGCGGAAGGTCGAATAGGAAATCCCGCGTGACTGGCGTGAACAGGTCTGGGTTCGACATATTCATGTCAATTGCTGAAGTGCCGGACCAAACAGGATCGGCGGGGATACAGTTGGGCGCATTTCGTGCGCAAGTAGGTGGCGGTGGGTTACAACCGGGATCGACGAAAGGATTGCAAAGCACCACACCTCCGCTGCCGCCAAGAATGTCTGGAATTGGTTGGGCGACTGAAGGAGAAGAAAGTTCAAGAAGAGCCAATGACGCGGCACATGCGAATGAGTTCGGCAGGAATTGCATAGGACTCCCCAACGGTTTGCCCATCAGGAAGCTTCCTGATGACGGGCGCTAGATACAATACTTTGTCGGTAAGCAGAAGGAATCTCATATCACGGTTGCTCATGATTTCATTCAGCCTCGGAAGCACGGCATTGAAATCATTGTCGCCGCTGTTAAAGGTACAAAAGGCTTGTCGGCCCTTGCCATCCCCCCAAATTTCGCGAGCGTGGTCTGTTGCAGACCACCGCGCGGCAATGAATGTGACCGCCACCAGGCCCACAAGAAGCACAAGCGCTGTTAGCAATCCCATGCCTTCCGACATCTTCCTTCTGAATACCCAAGCCAATGCAGCCACCAGAAGGATAGTGGTGCCCCCGATGAGGTACCAAGGATCCTGCAGAACAATCAGCCCATAGGCGACCAGATCGACAAAGGACAAGCCAATTTGAAAGGCATTGATCCCGAAATTCCGATAGTAATACTGGGTGTATATAAAGCCAAAGAAAAATAGTGAGAACCCAAGAAAGGAGAAGAACGCTTTGAGGAAATCGACTGAAAGATTCGACCAAGCGTGCGGAGGTTCATGCAGATGAGAGGTGGGGGCAGGAGCGCGTGCCATGGAATCACTCTTCAAAATTTAATTAAAGCCATTATTCGGGTCTTCGTTGGAGTCGCGCAAGTGGAATCTTGAAGGGTTAAGGTGATCGCTCCCTCAACCACTCCGCCAGCGCGCCTTCCTCCATCTGCCGCTGGGCGACGCGGATGACGATCTGGCCGATCTCCTCGGTGTTCCACCGGGGGGTGCGGCCGTTGAAGGTCAGCACGGCGTCCATCGCGTGGAAGGAGGTGCGCTTGTTGCCGTCGTTGAAGCAGTGGCCCTGCGCCACCGCCACGCAATAGGCAGCGGCGAGGTCGAAGACATCCTCGATCAGGCCATAGGCGAGGCGGTTGTCCACGCGCGACAAGGCGCCCTCCAGCGACTTGTCCAGCGCGCGGCCGGGAAGCTCGCCGGGGTTCAGCGCAGCGTCGTGCAGCGCCTCGACGACGTCGGGGGTCAGGGTACGGAATTCCATGACGGCCTACTTGTCGCGCAGGTAGTCCAGCACCGGCTGCACCCGCTCCCGCGATTCCTTCAGATAGGTCTGGAGTTCGTCCATCGTCATGGGGCGATGCGCCGGCGCTTCCTCAAGATGCTCCACCGGCACCATATAGGCGACCGGCTGGCTGTTCTTCAGGATCGCCACCGGCTTGCCGCCGGCGCGGTCGAGCACTTTCTGGGGTTCGCGCAGTTCGGTGATGGTGGCGATCTGGCGGGTGTAGAGGGTGGCCATGGCGTGCTCCTGAATGTGCATCAGGATATACACCATGGCGCACGGAGAATCCAGCGCTCAGGCGGGTTCGGCGATCCGCTTTTCCCACATCGCCCGGAAGGAGCGGGTGGCGTGGCAGCGGTTCAGCCAGGCCATGGCATCGGGAAAGGCCGCCATCATCGGCTTGTGGCTGGCGCCGTAGCGCAGGCATTCGGCGACCATGATGTCGGCCACGGTGAAGCGCTGGCCCATCAGCCACTCTCGCCCGCGCACATGGGCGTCCAGCCGCCCCAGCGGGCGGCGCAGCTTCTCGGCGGCGGCGGCGATGCGGTCCTGGCCCTCGGGCGTGTCGGCGATGCGGTCGGCATAGGTGTAGAAAATCTCGATCCCCGGGCCTTCGAGCCCGGTGGCGCCGAACAGCGCCCATTGCTCGACCAGCGCCTGCTCTTCCAGCCCCACCGGCCCCCGGTCGCGGCCGTGCGCCCGGGCGATATGCATCGCGATGGCGAGGCTCTCGGTCAGGATCAGCCCGTCCTCCTCGAAGGCCGGGATCTGGCACTGCGGGTTGATCTCGCGGAAGGCGCGGCTGGAGGTGTTGAGCGGCGCATCGGCGGCGAAGGGATCGGCCACGCGATAGGCCTGGATCACCGGCACATGGATGAAGGGAATGTCGATCTCGTGCAGCAGCCACAGCGGACGCGAGGCGCGCGAGCGGTAGCAGCCGTAAAGGGTGAGCATAGCGATCTCCGCAAAAGGCAGGGCCGAGGCTAGACCGGCATCGGCCTGCGACGAAAGGGGAAATCCCGCGATGCGACTTTGCGGCAACGCAGGTGCCCCGTCTTCGCAAGGGATTGATCGGCATCAAAGACCCCGGATGCGGGCCTCCCCTAGCGAGGGACGATCCAAACGCCGAGGACATGCTCATGGACGGAACCAAGCCCGCCGCCGCCGCCGTCGCGCCCGAGAGGGCCCCCGATGCCGAAGCCGTCGAGACATCCATCGCCGCGGCGCCGCCGGTCCCTGACACCGCCGCCCGCACCAACGACGCCGAGCGGATCCGCAAGGCCTTCGAGAACGGCACCTATCCCTATGCCAGGCTCCTCGGCCGAGCCGCCTATGAGGCGGAGAAGGCAAGGCTGCAGGCGGAACTGCTGAAGGTGCAGATCTGGGCCCAGGAGACCGGGCAGAAGTTCGTCATCCTGTTCGAGGGCCGCGACGCCGCCGGCAAGGGTGGCACGATCAAGCGCTTCATGGAGCATCTGAACCCGCGCTATGCCCGGGTCGTCGCCCTGACCAAGCCCTCGGACAAGGAGAAGGGCGAGTGGTTCTTCCAGCGCTATATCCAGCACCTGCCCACCGCCGGGGAAATCGTCTTCTTCGACCGCTCCTGGTACAACCGCGCCGGGGTGGAGCGGGTGATGGGTTTCTGCACCCCGACGGAATACCTTGAATTCATGCGTCAGGCGCCGGAAATGGAGCGGATGCTCGTCCGGTCGGGCATCCGCCTCTACAAATACTGGTTCTCCGTCACCCGCGAGGAGCAGCGCCGCCGCTTCATCGAACGCGAGACCGATCCGCTGAAGAAATGGAAGCTCTCGCCGATCGACAAGGCCAGCCTTGACCGCTGGGACGACTATACCGAGGCCAAGGAAGCGATGTTCTTCTACACCGACACGGCGGATGCGCCCTGGACGGTGGTGAAGTCCGACGACAAGAAGCGCGCCCGGCTGAACGCGATGCGGCATTTCCTCTCGGGGCTCGACTATCCGGGCAAGGACCCGTCGGTGGTGGAGCCGCCCGATCCGCTGATCGTCGGACATGCCGAACAGGTCATCAGCAAGGCCGATATCCTGACCGCCGCCACACCGCCGGCGCTTCGGCGGTAAGGCGCCGGCCGGACTTGCAGTGGCGGGGCGTCCGCGCCACCTTGGCGGCATGCGGGCGCTCCGGCCATATCTCTCCGCCTGTCTGATCGCTGCGGGCGCCCCGGCGACGGCGCATCCGCATGTCTTCATCGACACCAGTCTCGAATTCATCTTCGACGACAAGGGTCGGGTGGCGGCGGTCAAGGTCGCCTGGGTCTATGACGAGTTCACCTCGATGCTGACCCTGTCGGACAAGGGTCTGGACCCGGATGGAGACGGCAAGCTGACAGCGGAGGAGGAAGCACAGCTCTCTGGCTTCGACATGCAGTGGGACGCCGACTTCGCCGGCGATCTCTACCTGCTCGACGGCGTGGATGGGGCGCCGCTTGCCCTCGGCCGCCCGGAGGGCTGGTCGGCGCGGGCCTTTGGCGGGCAGATCATCTCCACGCACCTGCGCCACCTGTCCGAGCCCTGGACGCCCGGCGAGAAACCGTTGGTGGCGCAGGTCTATGACCCGACCTACTACAGTTCCTACACGATCCTTGGCACGCCGCTGCTGACCGGCCGGGAGGACTGCGCGGCAACCGTCTTCGAGCCCGATCTCGGCGCGGCGGAAAAGGTGTTGCAGGAGGCGCTTGGCGAATACACCGCCGACCAGTCAGGACTGGTGGAACAGGACTTTCCCCATGTCGGCGCGGTCTTCGCCGAGGAGGCGCGGGTGACATGCGGCGGGGGGTGATGCTGGCCGGACTGCTCGTCGCGGCGCCGCTGCTGGTCCTGTGGATGGCCGGCGGGCTCGATGGCATCGCCCGCTGGTCGGCCGAGGCGTCGCATGCGGCACAGGAAACGATGGCGCGCGGCATCCGGGCCATCCGGGCGGGCGAGCCCGGGGCGGTGGCCTGGCTGCTGGCCATCGCCTTCGGCTACGGGCTCGCCCATGCTGCCGGGCCGGGGCATGGCAAGATGCTTATCGGCGGCTATGCCGCAGCCCGAAGGGTGGGGGCATGGCGGCTGGTCGCCCTGTCCGTCGCCGCCTCGCTGGCCCAGGCAACCACGGCCGTCGCGATCGTCTATGCCGGCGTTCTGGTCCTCGGCTGGACGCGGGAGCGCATGGCCTGGATTGCCGACGATCTGCTGTTGCCCTTCGGCCATGCGGCCGTGGCGGGGCTGGGGCTGTGGCTGGCCTTCCGGGGCCTTCGCCGGATGGGCCTTGCCGGGGGGGCGCGGGAAGGCCGGCCCATGCCTGGCCATGGGCATGACCATCACCACGACCACCCGCACCACGGCGAACACGGCCGCAGCCACGACGCGGACTGCGGCCACGCGCACGGCCCGTCGCCGGAGGAAATGGCTGCCGTCAGCACGCCCGGCGAGGCGCTGGCGCTGATTGCCGGGGTGGCGCTGCGGCCCTGCACCGGGGCGATCTTCCTGCTGATCCTGACCTGGAATTTCGGCATCTGGGCGGTGGGGATCGCCGGGGCCTATGCCATGGGTCTCGGCACTGCGGCCATTACCGCAGGCGTGGCGCTCCTGGCGCTCTGGGCGCGGGAAGGGGCCCTGCAGACGCTGGCGGGGGGGCGGATCGCCCGGGTCCTGCCGGTGGTGGAACTGGCGGTGGGTCTCCTGATCGCCGCAGTGGCCGGCACGCTCCTGGCCGGCACGCTGTGAGGCTTGCCCCGAAGGACCGGCGGAGCTAAGGGGCCGGCATGTCGATCGCCGCAACCAACGCACCGCCGCTTACTGCGGCGGGCCATGCCCGTGCTTTGTTGTCGCTGGGGCTGCCGCTGGTCGGCAGCCATCTGGCGCAGATCGGATTGCATGTCACCGATACGGTGATGGTCGGCTGGTACGGGGTGACCGAACTGGCGGGCGTGGTCCTCGGCACGTCGAGCTTCTTCATCCTCTTCATTCTCGGCGCCGGTTTCGCCAATGCGGTGATGCCGTTGGTCGCCGCCGCTGCCGCGCGCGGCGAGGACCAGGCGCTGCGGCGGGCGACGCGCATGGGCATGTGGCTGTCCATCGCCTACGGAATCGCGGTCTATCCGGTCTTCTTCTTCGGCGAGCCGATCCTGCTCTGGCTCGGCCAGGCGCCGGACGTGGCGCGGCTGGCCGGCGATTATATGGCGGTTGCCGGGCTCGGCATGGTGCCGGCCCTGCTGATCATGACGCTCAAGAGCCATCTCGCCGGTCTGTCGCGGACGCAGGTCGTGCTCTGGGTCACCATCGCCGGTGTCTTCGTCAATGCGGCGATCAACTGGGCGCTGATCTTCGGGCGCTGGGGCGCACCCGAGCTGGGCGTCACGGGTGCAGCGATTGCCTCGGTGTTCACGCAGGCCGCGTCCTTTCTCGTGCTGGCCGTCTATTCCAGCGCGGCGGAAGGGCTGAGCCGCTTCCACCTCTGGCAGCGGTTCTGGCGGCTCGACCGCGAGGCGCTGTCCCGGGTCTTCCGTCTGGGCTGGCCGATCGGACTGACCGGACTCGCTGAAGGCGGGATGTTCGAGGCCACCGCCATCATGATGGGCTGGATCGGCCCGGTTCAGCTTGCCGCGCACGGCATCGCGCTGGAGGTCACCGCCATCACCTTCATGGTCCATCTCGGCCTGTCCAATGCGGCGACCGTGCGCACCGGACAGGCCTTCGGCAATGGCGATGTCCCGGGGCTTGCCGCCGGAGCCCGCGTGGCGGTCCTGATGTCGCTGGCCTTTGCGGCGGTGACGGTCGCCGTCTTCCTTGCCGTCCCGCGCGAGATCATCGGGCTGTTCACCGACCTGTCCAAGCCCGAGGCCGGTGAGATCCTCGCCTTTGGCGCGGTGCTCCTGGCCTGCGCGGCGCTGTTCCAGGTGGCCGATGGCATGCAGGTCATGGGCCTCGGCCTGCTGCGCGGGGTTCAGGACACGCGGGCGCCGATGGCGATGGCGATCTTCGCCTATTGGGTGGTGGGGATTCCAGCGGCCTATGTGATGGCCTTCCTGCTCGGGCTTGGCGGTGCCGGACTGTGGCTCGGCCTGGTGACCGGGCTGTCGGTCAGCGGCTCGCTGCTGATGTGGCGCTTCTGGTCGCGGACGGCCCGGCTCAGAGCCGGCTGATCCAGCCGGCGATCGCGGCCAGCGCCGGTTCCATCCCCCAGGGCGGGTTGACGATCGCCAGTCCGGAGCCCTGCATCCGGTGCCCCTCGCGCACGGGCGGAAAGCGGACTTCGGAGATCAGTGTGTCGGGGATCGCCGCGCGCAGGGCCCGGACCATCGGCGCATGCGGCGCCTCGGCGAGGATCGGGTACCACAGGATCAGCGTGCCCACGTTCCACTTGCGGTGGACGGCGAGCAGCGTCTTTGCCGCCGTCTCGTATTCCGCCTTCACCTCGAAGGCCGGGTCCATCAGCAGAAGCCCGCGGCGCGGCGTGGGCGGACAGCGCGACAGCGCGAAGGCATGGCCGTCCTCGCGCGTGACCAGCGCCCCGAGCGGGCCGAGAGCCGCGACCAGGGCGGCATGTTCCTGCGGGTGCAGTTCGGCGAGATGCAGGCTGTCGATATGGCGCAGCAGAAGGGCGGCGATCATCGGCGAACCGGGATAGGCCGTGGCCCCGAAGCGCTGCCGCGTCTCGGCCAGCACCCGGGCATAGGGATGCGCGGCCGGCAGGGTCAGCCGCCCGATGCCGGCGGCGGCTTCGCCGGTTTTCAGCGCCTCGGCCCCGGCGAGGTCGTAAAGCCCGCGCCCGGCATGGGTCTCGACATAGGACAGCGGCTTGGGCTTCCGCGTCAGGTAGTCGAGCACCCAGGCCAGCGCCGCGTGCTTGTGCACATCGGCGAGGTTTCCGGCGTGATAGGCGTGCTGGTAGGAAAGCATGCGCCCTACCTGCACCGCCGACCTTGCGGCGGCAAGGCCGGCGCCTGCTTTCTATTCTTCCGCAGGCTCGGCCAGCAGCGCCTCGGCGTCCACCGCAGGCTCGGGCGGCGCGCCGCGCCCGCGCCCGATGTAGAGCTTCTGCATATCGACGAAGGGGCCGTCGGACAGCGAGGCGCGAAGCTCGGCATAGGGTTCGGGATCGGCGGCGACGGCGTCATAGGCGTAGCGGGCGACAAGAAAGCCGTCGCCGGCCGAGACTTCGCTGGCGGTGGCGAGCCAGACGAAGGCCAGGTCGGCGCCGAGATCGCGCACCAGCCGCAGTTCGACTCCGGGGCCGAGCCGCGCCTGATCCATCGAGCGCAGCATGTCGAGCTTGAGGATTTCCAGCGCCACATCGTCGATCCCGGCCTCCTGGGCGATGATCTTCTCCCGCAACGCCGGCCAGCCGAAGGTGAGGCGCCGGGTCAGCCCGGCACCGATGTCGCGGGCTGCCGGCGGGGCGGCGGCGCCATAAGAGGATTCGAAGACGGCGAGGACCTCGTCCTCCACCTCCAGATAGTCCGGCATGCGCGGCCCGGGCATCGCCGCGATCCACTGGCCGCGCCCGACGTCGAGGTAGTTGAACTCCGGCTGCAGCCGGAATCCTTTGCCGCAGCTTTCGCAGATCGTGTCCTGAAACCGGTCCTCCAGGATGTCGTCGCGGAAGTCGGGCCTGCGGTCGGCATTGACGCTGCCGACCGCCTGCATGGTGACGGCCTTGCCGCAATGCGGGCAGACAAGGTTGACGGGATGGAAGAGCGACATTTGGGGTTCCTTCCCGTCAGAGGGTCTTGAGCCAGGCTGCCGCCGGATGGGTCGGCTTCATCTTCTCGGAGTGATAGGCGGCGTAAAGTTCGGCGAACCACTCGCCGGGGGCGCGGAACTGGTAGCCGGTCATCCCCTGCTTGCGGGCCCCGAGCTTGTAGCTGGTCCAGCGGAAGCCGTAGCTTTCCTGATAGACCACGCCGCCGATGGCGATCCTGGCGGCGGTGGAATTGCTGGCCCACGGGCTGCCGCCGGTGAAGGCGGTCTGGGCCCAGGCCTCGAACTTCACCCGGCGCGCGTCCCATTCCTCCTCGCTGCAGGTCTCGGTGGCCGGAAGCGGCGGAACCGCCGGCGTCGCGCGCTTTGCCAGGAACTGGCCCATGTAGGCCTTGTCGTACTTGAAATGGGCCTCCAACGCGTCGGCGATGGTCTGGGTGTCGGTGTTGTGCTCGGTCCAGCCGCCATGACTGTCGCTGGCACCGTTGCGTTTCATGTAGCCGAGCTTGTCGTCCACCGCATGGCCAACCTCGTGCAAGGTGTTCCAGGAGAAGAAGCTCACCTCCTTGTCGTCGGCCGGCTGACATTCCTCGTCGGCGCCGCCCACCTCATGCTCCTGCCCGAACCGATAAGCGCCGCTGAGAACTGCGTCGCCCTCGCGCATCACCACGTCCTTCTTGTCGCCGGAATAGTAGCTGCCGCCGCCGGCCGCCGAGGTGAACTTGCGCATGCTGTCGTTGTCCACCACATGGCTCTTCGGCAGCTTGATCATCAGGTCGTAGAAGCGTTTCAGGTTCGGCCCGTCGAGCACGCCGCCGGTGCCGTCGGCGACCGGGTTGATCGCCTTGCCGTCGGCGTCCACGCCCGTCAGCGACTCGACCTTGCAGCCGAAGCGGGCCTCGAAGGCGACAACCAGGACCTTGCGCTGGGCATCGGGCTCCAGTTCGTCAAGCATGGCATCCAGTTCGGCATCTCCACCCGGGCCGTTGATGATCTTCTTGATATCGTCGGCGGAGGGAGGGTTGTTGGCGCGCATCTCGGCCAGCACCCAGGCACTCTGGCCCAGGGACTGGGCCTGTTCGAGCGACTTGATCGCCCCGGCCGGGTCTTTCGCCGCCGACCTTGACGCCGCCTCTTCGAGCTTCTTGCGGAAGCCGTCGATCTGCGGCTTGACCGAATAGCGGTGGTCGTGCTCCTCGAGCGCCTTGAGGCGCGGCTCGACTTCCGGCTTGGCGCGCAGCGCGACATATTCGGCATGGCGGTCTGCCAGCACCTTGGCTGCGGCGCAGCGCTCCTCAAGCACCCGCACGCGGTTGCCGATGGCATCGGGCCCGGCCTTTGCCAGATCCGTGTCGATGGCCGTGAGTTCGGTCTCGATCACCCCGATCTCGGGGGCGATATAGGCCTTCTGCGCGTGGCTGTTCAGTGTGGCGACCTCGGTCTTCACGGCCGCAATCGCCTTCTTGACCACCTCCGTCTGGCTGATCGTCACCTGGGCCCGCATGCAGGCCTCCATCGAGACCTTGAGCGCCTGACGGGCGAGATCGGCGGCGGTGCGCTGGCCCTTGGCCAGTTCCAGCCGGCTGCCGGCCAGGTCGAGATCGGCCTTGGCCGAGGCGGCGTTGGGGTCCTGGGCGAGCTTGTCGTAGAGCTTCTGCGCCTTGTCGAGCTGGGCGGGGTCGATGGGCGTGGTCGAGACCTTGCCGGCCTCGCCGATCACATCGCCGGCGTCCGTGGCGGTCTTGAGGGCCGCATCGGCTTCGGCCGGGATTTCGTCGAGGATCTTCTTCGCGCCCTTCAGATCGCCCTTGCCCGCCGTGCTGACGGCCCCGGCGAACTTGCCGCGCAGGGCGTTGATCATCGGCCGGATCGCCACCGCCTGGGCATGCGACTCCATCTGTTCGAGCTTGGTCTCCGCCGCACTTGCGGCTTCGTCATAGCCCTTCCAGTCGTCGGCCTTCTCGATCATCTTGTCGCAGTCGGCGGGCAGGGCGACCATCACCGCCTCGGCCGGCTTGTGCTTCTCGCCTGCCGACAGCGCCACGCCGTCGGTGTAGCGCTTCTCGATTGCCTTGACCTCGTCCTCCACCTGCTTTTTGGGCTCGGCGCGCAGGGTATTGACCTTGGCGCGCAGGGCATTGACCTTGAGCTCGGCCGCAGCGCGGGCGGTCTCGTAGGTGGCAAACTCGCCGAGAAGCCGCAAAGCGGCGTCGATCGCCCAACCCATCTCGGTCACCAGATTGAGCGCCGAGTCGTAGTTCCCGGCTGCGAGCGCGGCCTCGTATTGCGCGTGCTTGGCGTTCAACCGCCGGACCTCGCTGTCCGCACCTGCGGCGGCCGGTTGCGGGCCGGGCACCTTGCCGGCGCCGTCGCCGTGACGGTCGGTATAGGTGGTCTTGTACTTGGGCAGGATTGCCTTGGCCTTGACCAGATCCTTGGCCGTCAGAACCGCCGCAGCCCCCGCATCGGCCGCCAGTTTCGAGGCGGCAACAAAGTCCTCGGCGTTCTTCTTGGTGTCGATGGCGCTGATCGAGGCGTTGAGCCGGGTGAGCGTCGGCCCCATGAGCGCCGCCGCCGCCGGGTCGGCGTTGATGTTGTCGATCGCGGTCTGCACCTTCTGGCGGTCGGCCTTGATCTGCGGCCAGAGATCGGCATCGCTGTCGGCCTTGCGCGCCGCCTCGCGGGCCGTGACCACCTTGGCATCGGCTGCCGCAAAGTCGAAGTTCGGCGACTGCGCCAGTTGCTTGGCCTCGTTGATCGCCGTGTTGACCTTGGTGATCTGCGGCTGGATGCAACTGTCGGTATTCTTGCCCGCCAGCCCGTTGGCCAGACCTTCGGCCTCGGCCAGATGGCTGCGGTAGGGTCCCTCGGCCATGATCTTGGGCAGCATCGCTTCCAGCATGGCGACGCCGGCGTTCAGGCCCTGTTGGGCGACCTGGAAATTCGGCGCCTGCTTGCCCTTTTCATCCCGCGCCTTCTTGGCCTCGAGATCGGCCTTGGCCAGTTCGCCGTTGAAGGTCGTGGCGGACTGACGGCCGGCGACCTTGCCCCGCATCGTGTCATAGACCTGGATCGCCTTGTCGATGTCCTTGGCGACGCCCGAGAGCGCGCCGCCGTCCTTGGCATTCGCCAGGTCCTCGGCGGCATCGGCGCCGGCCTGGGCGTCGGAGGCCCGTTGTTCGGCCTCCTCGACCGTGGCCTTGGCATCGGTGAACCGCTTGGCCACCGCCTGCTTGGCGGCGCTCTGCATCAGCGCGTTGGCCTGAGCGAGCCCGGCCTCGGCCCCCTTCTTGCCCTTGAGGTCGGCGAGCGTCTTGGTGACCTCCTCCTTCTTGTCGAGATAGGCCTCGCATTCGTCGGCCCGGGTCTTCATGTCGGGCCAGTCGTCCTTGCTGCGGTTGAGGATCGCGGCGGCGATGGAGAACTTGTTCGACTTCGCCTCGGCCGTCGCCTGCGCGAGGTCGCGCTCCATGCCCTGATAGAATTCCTCGATCCCCGGACGGCCCTTGTGGTCCTTGAAGATCTTGAGCTGCGGCTCAAAGGCCTTGCGGGCCGTCACATAGTCGTCGTTGGCCTTCACCTCCCGGTCCAGCCAGGACGGTTTGTCGGCACTGTAGGTGACAATAATCCCGCCCAGTGCTGCCAAAAGCTTGGTGGACAGGGGATAGTCCTTGGTCTTTTCGAACTTTGCCGCAGCGTACTGCTTTTTCCAGCCGTCGATCTGCTTCTTGTAGGGCGCGAGAACGTCGGCGGGCTTGGCCTCGATCGTCAGGAAAGCGGCGTCGAGCTTCCGGACATAGAACTTGTAGTCGCCGATGCGGTCGTCCATCCGCCGCGCCTGATCCCAGATCGGCGGAATCTGGTCGAGCTTGACGATGCCTTCGGCGAACTTCTCCTTGGCGGCAAGCTTGGCGCCGTCGTCCAGAAGCTTTTTCATCGCCGCGCGCAGGTTGCCGACCTGCTTTTCATCCTCGTTCGTGAGCTTGGCCTCGTCGATCAGGCCTTTGCGCTGGGCGTGGATCGAATTGTAGTGCGCGAGGTTGTCGGCGAGCTTCTCGACCGTATCGGCCTTGGGCAGCAGCGTCGTGACTGCCGAAGTCGCGCCCTTGAAATCCTGGGTGTCGGCCTTGGCCACGGCCTTGGCGAGGTCGTCTTTCAGCGCCGCGATCTTCGGGGCGATCTGCGGCGCGGTGCCGGCCTCGGGGTGGCGGTCCAGCGGCACGAAGCGCAGGGTCGCGACGTCGAGCGTCTTCTTCCAGGCGGTCTTTTCGGTCGTCTTGCCCTTGATGACGCCCATCAGCACATCGGTGGCCGCCACCGCAGCACCGACCTTCTTGCCGTCGATCGCGCCGCCGCGCATCGGGGCCAGCACGCCGTCGATCTTGGCCCGTCCGCTGGTCCATGCGGCAGGCGTTGCCTCGGTCGTGGGCGTGATGATCGCCATGTAGTCGGTGATCGCCTTGTCCACCTCTTTCAGCTTGGCCTCCGCATAGGCGAGCTTGTCCTTGTCGGGGGCGTCCTTGTCGAAGGGCTTGCTGGTATCGACCGGGGGCTTGGCCTGCGGCTGCACCGGCTGTTGCGGCGCCTGCTGCTGCGGGGGTTGTTGGGGGGGCTGCTGCGGCGGCTGCTGTGGCGGCTGTTGCGGCGGGGTGATGGTTGCCGTCGCGGTGGCACCCTGCGGCTGAAGGGGTGGCGACTGCGGCGGGGTCTTGCTGCCCTTCTTGCCGTTGCCTTCTGAATCCGAACTCAGCGGCGAAGCCGCGCGGGCCGCCTGGACGAGGCTGACCAGCGTGGAGATGGCCTTGACCGCTGCGGCATAGTCCGGAACGGGACCCTTGATCTTGCCGAGGATGAAATTCCACGCGACCCCGACCTTGGCCGCTTCGGGCGTATCGTCCCCGAGGATTTCGTTGACGAGCGGCTCGAGTTTCGGCCGCGACGCCTCCCAGCGTGCGCGGTCTGCCTCCGCCTGCTGGGCCGCGGCTCTGGCCTCCGCGATCCGCCGTCCCAGCGCCTCCAGCGCGTTCAGGCCGCCACGGAGATCGCCGCCATCGGCCACGCCGATGGCCGCCTGCCAGTCGCCGAGAATGCCCGGCCCGTCGGGCAGTGTCTTGGATTGTTCGACCAGCGGCGCAAAATTTGCCTTGGCGGCCGCCCAGTCCTCCGCCAGCGGATCGGCCGCAGCGCCGCCTTCCGGCGCGTCGTCCTCATCCTCGCCGTCCTCCTCCAGCGCGTTGCCCAGGGGATCGAGGATGCGGACCTTGAGCTTCAGGCCGGCAAGCTTCAGCATCTCGCGCGTCCGGCGGGCGATGCCGGTCGGAACGTCGCCCTGACAGGAAAGATTGAGGTTCTTGCCCTCGACCGTCATCATCCCGTAGGCGAGCTTCGCCGTTTCGCCATCCTTCTTGGCCTGCCGGCCCATGGCTTCGGGTTCCTTGGTCTTATGGCAGGCAAGGATCGTGGTCTCGGCCGATTTTCCGAGGCACAGCCCAAAGGCGATTTCCCGCTTTCGGGCAAATGCGATGTTGGCTTTGAGTTCTTCAGCAACAGTTTGATCGAGCGGCATAGGCCTGTCCTCCGAAATCGACTGGCAAGAGACTGCGGCACATTGCGACGCAAGCGCCGAACCGTCCAGTGGGCAGTTGCTTCCGAAGCTGGCTTCGGTCCATGTTGGCGCGGCAGAACCGGGAGTGGATCGATGCTGGGCGCGATCGTGATGCTGGCTCTTGTGGCCGTAGCGCCGGAACTGACAGGGGTCTCCGGCTTTCCCGGAGTGGTGAGGACGAACGGAGGGTCGCCGATGACAGGTCCCGAAGCGCAGGCGAAGCTGGCGGGGACCTGGACGGTCGTCCATGTCAGCGATGCGATCATTCCAGATTTCGCTGTGCCGCAACTGGTGTTCGAGCCCGAGCGACTCGCGGGTCTTGCCGGCTGCAACCGGTTCGGCGCGCCGCTGACCTATGGCGACGGCGGGGCGTTGACTCTCGGCGAGGCGGTTACCACCTTCGAAACCTGCGGCCCCGACGCGATGGCCGTTGAGGCGCAGGTGCTCAATGCGCTGCAGCTCATCAACGAAGTGTCCTTCGACACCGATGACCGCATCCGGCTGATCGGCTTCGGGATGGAGCTGATGATCGCCGAGCGCAATGAGTGAGCGCGGCCTTGCGTCCGGTCCGGTTGCGCCGGCTCGGCGGGGCCGTTAGGCAGGCCGGGAATTTGAGGCGGGTGGGGCGATGCTGGACGGATTGACGAGCGAATGGCTGGTGGCTCTTGGCCAGGTGATCGCCATCGACGTGGCGCTGGCGGGGGACAATGCCATTGTCATCGGCCTCGCCGCCGCCGGATTGCCGAAGGAACAGCGCGGCAAGGCGATCCTGGTCGGCATCATCGCCGCCACCGTCCTGCGGATCATCTTCGCCAGCGTGACAACCCAGCTTCTCTCGCTGACCGGCCTGCTGCTTGCCGGCGGCATCCTGTTGCTCTGGGTCTGCTGGAAGATGTGGCGCGAATTGCGCGACGGCCATGAGGACGAGAACCGGGCCGAGGAGGCGCTGACCGGCGAGGATGTCAACCGCGACGGGGTGGTCGCCGGGGGCGCCGTGCGCAAGACCTTCCGCCAGGCGGCGACCCAGATCGTCATCGCCGACGTGTCGATGAGCCTCGACAACGTGCTCGCCGTGGCCGGCGCGGCGCATGAGCATCCTACGGTGCTGATCTTCGGCCTGGCGCTTTCCATCGCGCTCATGGGCCTGGCCGCGAGCTGGATCGCCCAGCTGCTGAACCGCCACCGCTGGATCGCCTATGTCGGCCTGCTCATCATCTTCTATGTCGCCCTCAGCATGATGTGGGAGGGCTGGCACGAGGTGGAGCCGGTGGTCCTGGGGGCGCTGGGCGGCTGAGGCCGCCTAGTTCCAGGTTCCCTCCGCCGTGCCGCAACCCATGGGCGGCACCACCTCGCCGAATGTCTGGTGCAGCCGCGCGCAGCCCCAGGCGTTGACGGGCCCCGGCATCATCCGGTTCAGCGCGATGCCGACCTCGTCATAGGGCGAGCTGGTGTTGGTGACATAGAGATACCATTGCAGCCCGATGGTCAGGACCAGCGCGAGCGGCAGGGCGATGAGGATGGTGAGCAGTGTTGAGCGGCGGCGGGCCATGGTGTCCTTCGGGTCAGAGCGGTCCGCCGCAGGCTAGCGCGCCGGCCCGCGCCCTCCAAGGTGGCAAGATCCCGCCGGTCGCCGGCGGTGCGGGTTGCGGGCGATCACGCCCCCGTGCTTGAACCGCGAGGTGCCCGTGGGGACGGGCGCTCTGGGGACCTGCCGAGGAGACACCGCATGATCCGGCCAACCGGCGCTGTCTGGCGTCTCTTGACCATGATTGCCCTTGCCGCCGGCCTGCTGGCCGTTCCCGCCCAGGCCCGCCCTGCGCGCGAGGCCCGGCAGGTGGAGCAGCGCGCCACCCTGGCGGTCGCCGAGGCCATGGCCAAGCGCAAGCGGGGGGAGCGGGTTTGGTGCGTCCCCTTCGCGCGGATGCTGAGCGGGATCGAGCTGAAGGGCAATGCCAAGACCTGGTGGACGGCCGCCAAGGGTCTCTACCGTCGGGGGGGCGAGCCGGAGGTCGGGGCGGTGATGGTGTTCGCGGGCTCGCGGAAGATGCCGATGGGCCATGTCGCGGTGGTCTCGGAACTGGTCTCGGACCGCACGATCCGGGTCGATCACGCCAACTGGAAGCGCAACCAGATCTCGCTCGGCATGCGGGTGATCGACGTCTCCGACAAGGGCGACTGGTCGGCGGTGCGGGTGGAGGGCGATCCCGGCGTGCTCGGCCGCGTCAATCCGGTCTCGGGCTTCATCTATCCCGGCGAGATGATGGCCTCCAACTGAGCGTCACACGGTGGGACGCATTTTTATTCGTTCCATAACAACGGCTTGCGCTGATTCGTTAAGGGTTTGGCAGGGACTCCCTTCCCGTTAACGCCGCGTGCGCTGCGGGGGGCGGCGGAGGTGGCGGGGTGAACCCCGCCCTACGGCTCATAGCCTTCGATGATGAGAAGATCGGCCGAGGCCGCCGCTTCGCGCAGGCGCCGGACGTCCTGGTATTCGGGCGAGGCATAGCAGGCGCGGGCGCTGGCGAGGTCGGGGAAGGCGATCACCACCGAGCGCGGGCGGAAGGCGCCCTCCATCACCTCCTGCGGCGCGGCGCGGACGATGAACCGCCCGCCATGGGCCGCCAGCACCGGGCCCACGGCATCGCGGTAGAGCGCATAGGCGGCGGGATCGGTGACGGTGACATGGACGATCCAGTAGGCGGCGGGCATCGGCGGGCTCCTTGACGGTGCATGCGGGGCGGGGAGAACCCCGCCCTACCAGAAGCCCGCGTGGCCGGCCACGATCTCCGCTTCCAGCTCGGGGAAGGGGCCGCGCACCGCCACCTTGCGGCGGCCGGCGGCAAAGACCTGGCGGCAGGAGAGATCCAGCGTCAGGTTCTCCGGATTGTCGCCGGTCAGCTCCCCCAGCCGCGCCTCGCTCATCCCATAGACGACCGCGCCGATCCCCGCCCAGTAGGCCGCCCCCGCGCACATGGCGCAGGGCTCCACCGAGGTGACGAGGGTGCATCGGGCGAGAAAGGCCGGATCGTAGGCCTTCGCCGCCGCCCGGGCGACATTGGTCTCGGCATGGCCGACACCCTTGTCCGTCGCGAAAGTGTTGCCGGAGGTGATGAGGACCTCGCCCCCCGGGCCCGCAAGCAGCGCACCGAAGGGATGGTTGCCGGCGGCGCGGCTGTCCTTTGCCAGCTGGATCGTGTGGCGCAGGTGGTCGAGGTCGGTGGGCATGGGGGCGCTCCCGGCGGGTTGGGGGGAGGGTAGCACGGATTCGGGAACCGTTAACCATCCGACGCCTAGCATTCGGGTTGTGAACGCAAAGCCTTGACCGGCATAGCATGAAAGGTATATTGCGGAGATGCAATGGCAGGTTGAAGCCTTGCCGGCGGCGCGGGTGGAGATCGACGCCTTGCCGGCGGGGCTGAGGGCCAGAATACTACGGTTGCTGCGGGTGATCGAGGCGCATGGGCTGGACGAGGTCGGCGGACCGCATGTGAAGCACCTCGACGGCAAGTTGTGGGAATTGCGCGCCAAGGGGCCGGAGGGCATTGCGCGCGCAGTCTATGTGACGGTGACGGGACGGCGGGTCGTGATCCTGCACGCCTTCGTGAAGAAGACCCAGAAGACACCGCCGGGCGCATTGGCGCTGGCGCGGGAACGCATGAGGGAGATCGGGACATGACGCGGACGGTGCCGCTGGCCGAGATTGTGGCCGACAACATGAAGGACCCGGCGTTCGCCGCGGCCTGGGAGGAGGCGGATGCCGAGTTCAGGGTGCTGGAGGCGATGCTGACGGCGCGCGCCGAGGCGGGGCTGACGCAGGCGGCTTTGGCGGAGCGGATGGGGACCACGCAGTCGGCGGTGGCGCGGCTGGAAGGCGGGCGGGTGTCGCCCACGGTGGAGACGCTGCGGAAGTATGCGAAGGCGGTGGGGAAGCGGTTGAAGGTGGAGATGGTGTGAGGAGGGAGTGGCGGTCATCGCTCGTAGGGTGGGTTTTCAACCCACCGTGGCGCGACGGCAGGCGTGGATGGTGGGTTGAAAACCCACCCTACGAGGCTACTTGAAATCCGGTGAGTGGCCACCATCTTGGCCCTACATTTAGTGCCAAGGGGGTAGCAATGACGCCATATCGAGATTGGGACCGCGACTCCGGGGTCCGGGCATACGACATCGGGCAGTCACACATCGACGTCGAGTTCAAGGATGGGGCAATGTATCGCTATACGTCCCTTTCTGCCGGGCAGGGCAACTTAGACGAAATGGCACGCTTGGCGCGCGCGGGTGAGGGCTTGAATTCTTTCATCAACCGGGTCGTGAAGCGTCTCTACTCAGCGCGGATCCGGTAGGGCGGGCTTCACCCCGCCGCAGCGGGCAAAGGAGTCAGGGTTAACCCCGATCTACGGGCGTGGAACGGCTCGGGGCGGCAGCGGCGCGGCTGGAAGGCGGGGCGGGTGCCGCCGACGCTGGAGGCGCTGCGCAAGTATGCGAAGGCGGTTGGGAAGCGGTTGAATGTGGAGATGGTGAAAGGGGGGTGGCGGTCAATTCTCGTAGGGTGGGTTTTCAACCCACCGTGGGGCGACGGCGGGCGTGGATGGTGGGGCGAAAAACCACAATATATATCTTCCGAACTGTTGCATGGCCGACTTTGTTCATGCAACTATCGAGCAACACGGTTTACCGTCGAGATATGGTATGCTATGAGCCTGATGGGACTAGCTGTTGATGAAGATAAGGAAGCGTAAGGAGCCCAGTCGCAGATTCTGGTGCGGTCTCAAGGTGACAGACTTCGAAGCGGGCAAGATTGGGGTCGTAGCTTCGTGTCGTTTGGACACGGACGTAGCCGTTGTCGTCTGCCCAACACGTCACCCAGAAATTGGGAAAAGCAACTGGCTAAACGAATTCTGGCCATCGTTCGACACTTTCCAAATTGTCTATTTGAATTCTGATCCAATCGAAGAAGCCAAGAATTACTCACGGGTGATTCACCACTTTTCGATATTCTCGGTGAGTCCAGCCCCAGAAACAGTTGGGGCAATTGATTTCAGAACGTTCTATGCTGGTCAGAGAGGCGCATTCAGGAGTCGCCACCGTCGCGTTGAAAGAATAGTTTGGCGCGGAAATGAAATTTATCGTGCGGGCGGGATTTAGATGAACGGACAGATTGAGCTAAAAGATAGAACGGTCTGCTATCTTGATTTAATGGGCTTTAGCGCAGCTGTAACGGACAGAACCAAGGTCGAAGACGAAAATCTTGTCGAACTTGCAGAGATGCTAACTGAGATTAAGCGTAGGCTCGATGAAAGCTACGGCGATGCGCGGCTTGAATTCCAGAGCCTCTCGGATTCGATTTTCATTTGCACCAAGGATAACTCCAGATCGAGTCTGACTGCACTTCTTTCCGCAAGCCAGGAGATCTATCTTTACTTTCTCTTGAACGGATTCTTGACTAGAGGAGGGATAAGCAGCGGAAAGTGCTATATAACTCCAGCAATCGTGTTGGGAGAGCCTGTTGTGCGGGCGGTTAAGCTTGAACAAACTGTGGCGGACACTCCAAGGATTGTCCTCAGTAGCAAGACGGTTGATTTGCTGAGACGGACTTTGGATGCAAGGTTCTTCTCAGACAACATCTGGAGAGGTAAAGACGGCCCCTATTGGGTCTTCCCATTCTTTCCAGTGATTAGTGCCGTTATTGAGGCCAGTAGAACTTACAATCGGATCAAAGACAAGACTAGCGATCGTGCGCGTGAATACAGCAAGCGTTTGGAAGTCCATCTCGCTGAGTTAAACAAAGTGAGTGACATCGTAACAAACTCTCTTGATCGAATTCAAGAAGATAGGCGAGTCTTCATTATGTACGATTGGCTCTTTTCGGTGTATAGCGAGGCTATAGCGCCCGCTCGCAAAGCTGTTGGAGAGCGACTAAGCTTACCCGAATATCGAAATTAGCACACCATTGTGAGACTTCACACCAGCCTCCCCCCCTCCACCGCCGCCCGCACGAAGTCCGCGAACAGGGGATGCGGGGCGAAGGGTTTCGACTTCAGCTCCGGGTGGAACTGGACGCCGATGAACCAGGGGTGGTCCTTGACCTCGACGATCTCGGGCAGTTTGCCGTCGGGGCTCATGCCGGAGAAGATCAGGCCGCAGGTTTCGAGCTTGTCGCGATAGGCGATGTCCACCTCGTAGCGGTGGCGGTGGCGTTCCTCGATGGTGGTGGTGCCATAGACCTGGGCGACGCGGGAGCCTGAGGAGAGAAGCGCGGTGTAGGCGCCGAGGCGCATGGTGCCGCCCTTCTTGTCCTCCACCGTGCGCTGCACCGTGTGGTTGCCCTGGACCCACTCTTTCAGGTGATAGACCACGGGGGTGAAGCGTTTCGCGCCTTTCTCGTGGTCGAATTCCTCGGACCCGGCATTGGCGAGGCCGACGAGGTTGCGGGCGCTTTCGATCACCGCCATCTGCATGCCGAGGCAGATGCCGAGATAGGGCACCTTCTTTTCCCGCGCGAACTTGGCGGCCTTGATCTTGCCCTCCGTGCCCCTCTCGCCGAAGCCGCCGGGGACGAGGATGGCGTGGAAGCGTTCCAGCCAGGGGGCCGGATCCTCGCGTTCGAAGATCTCGGCGTCGATCCATTCGGCCTTGACGCGCACCCGGTTGGCCATGCCGCCATGGGTCAGCGCCTCGGCGATGGATTTGTAGGCGTCCTCAAGCTGGGTGTACTTGCCGACGACCGCGACGCGGACCTCGCCCTCGGCATTGTGCAGCCGGTCGAGCACGTCCTCCCAGCGGGCGAGGTTGGGGCGCGGCGCCGGGCTGATGCCGAAGGCGTCGAGCACGGCCTGGTCGAGGCCGGCCTGGTGGTAGGCGAGCGGCGCCTCGTAGATCGACTTGAGGTCATAGGCGGGGATGACCGCGTCCTTGCGGACGTTGCAGAAGAGCGCGATCTTCTCGCGCTCCTTGTCCGGGATCGGATGTTCGGAGCGGCAGACCAGGATGTCGGGCGCCAGCCCGATGGATTGCAGTTCCTTGACCGAGTGCTGGGTGGGCTTGGTCTTCAGCTCGCCTGAGGCCGCGAGATAGGGCAAGAGCGTCAGGTGCATCAGGATCGACTGGCCGCGCGGCCGCTCGTGGATGAACTGGCGGATCGCCTCGAAGAAGGGCAGGCCCTCGATGTCGCCCACCGTGCCGCCGATCTCGCAGAGCATGAAGTCGCACTCGTCGTCGCCGATGCGGAGGAAGTCCTTGATCTCGTTGGTGACGTGGGGAATGACCTGGATCGTCTTGCCGAGGTAGTCGCCGCGTCTCTCCTTCTCCAGCACGTTGGAATAGATGCGGCCGGAGGAGATGCTGTCGCTCTGGCGGGCGGAGACGCCGGTGAAGCGCTCGTAATGGCCGAGGTCGAGATCGGTCTCGGCCCCGTCGTCGGTGACGAAGACCTCGCCATGCTCGAAGGGCGACATCGTGCCGGGATCGACGTTGAGATAGGGGTCGAGCTTGCGCAGGCGGACCGTGAAGCCGCGCGCCTGCAGCAGCGCGCCGAGCGCGGCGGACGCCAGGCCCTTGCCGAGGGAGGACACCACCCCGCCGGTGATGAAGACGTAACGCGCCATGATCGGAACCCCCGTGATCTGCCTGGGCGGCCGCGCCAGAATCGCGGCTCACGGGAATCCAGATCTAGGGCAGGATTCGCCGGGGCGCAACCAAGATGCCGTGGGGCCCCTGGCAAGGCCCGCAAGCGCTAGTGGTCAGGGACTGGTGGCCGGGGCCGCCGGGGCCGCCGGAGCGGCTGGCGCCGGGGGCGCGGCGGGCGCGTCCGTGGGACCCGGGGGAAGAAGATCGTCGCCCAGCGGGTTCTCGGGAGTGGCGGGTTCTTCCGCCGCCGGGGGCGTGCCGCCGAACTGCTCCACCACCGACGAGCCGGAGGAGTTGCGCGCGGCAAAGACCGTCAGCGCGATCGAGGTGCAGAGGAAGCCCACGGCGAAGATCCAGGTGAGCTTGGCCAGGCCGGAGAGCGGCGGACGCCCGGCGGCCGCATTGCCGCCGCCCGACAGGATGCCGGCGCCTTCGGACCGTTGCAGCAGGACCACCCCGATCAGGCAGAGGGCGAGGATCAGGTGGATGGTCAGGACGACATTTTCCAAGGACGGGGCTCCGCTACCGGCGCGGGCTATCTAAGGGCTAGCGCCCGGGGGGGCAAGCCCCGAGGGCGTTGACGCCGCCCCCGCCGCCCGCTTTAGCTGGGCTCCGGCTAAGATGGAGGGCGCCATGGCCATGCGGATCGGCGGGATCGTGCTTCTTGTCATCGGGGCGGCGCTGGCCGTGCTCGGCGCGGCGCTGCGGATGGCGTTGCTCGGGCAGCCGGTACCCTCCTTCCCCGGCGGCGCGCAGGTGATCCCCGCGCTGGTCCATATCGGCGAAAAGGCCGGCCTGCCGGCCGGCAGCGGCTGGGCGGAACTGGCGGGCAATACCTTCGGCCAGATGGCGCTTTTCGGACTTGTGGCCGGGGCGCTCCTGATGATCGCGGGCCTGTGGCAATTCGTCACCGGCCGGCGCAGCGGGGCGATTCTCGTCCTTGTCACCCTCCTTGTCTGCGGCTTCGCCGTCCTGATGGTGCTTGCGCCCTGACCCCTGTGCCGGCGCGCGGCAGGTCCGGGCTCCCGGTCCGGGCGCGGGTGCGGAAATCAGCTGGCGGCGGCGTCCTTCAGCTTCTTCATCGTCCGATGGATCGTGCGCACGCCCTTCCCGACCGGCTCGAAATCGCGCAGCTTGACGCCCTTGCCTTCCAGCTTCTTCTGAAGTTCGTAAAGCTGGACCGACATCTCACTGATCTGTTTGGTGAGCTTCTCGATCTCTTTCTTGATCTCTGCCTGTTCGTCTTTCGCCACGAGCTCCTCCGGTAGCGATGAACCGACGCCTGCCCCACCCGGGCGGCGGCCTTCAGCTGCGGATATTGTTGATGATCTGTTTGGCGAGGTCGTGCTGCTTCTTCATCATGTTCGACAGCATCTCCGCCATTTGCGCGACCTTTTTGTTGGCATCGGCGAGCTTGGCCAGTTCGTCCACGCGCTTCTGCTGGGCTTCCAGCTCACGCTTGAGTTCCTCGGCCTTCTTCTTCAGCTCCTTGCCGTCCGCCCCGCCCTCTGGTGCCTTGCCCATCGCCCGCCACCCCGCCCCGCGCCGATGCGGCCGAGCCTAGCACGGCGCTCGCGTCGTTCCAACGCGCGGCGCCCGCAGCGACCGGGATCAATCTGCGGGCTTGCGGAGATTTCCGCGTTTTGCGGTTTCACAGGCCGCAGCCGCCCGATATACGGCGCAGGGTTTGCCGTGCCGGAGGATCGCATCCATGGCCAATGTCGTCGTCGTCGGCGCCCAGTGGGGCGACGAGGGGAAGGGCAAGGTCGTCGATTGGCTTTCCGAACGCGCCGATATCGTCGCCCGCTTCCAGGGCGGGCATAACGCCGGGCATACGCTGGTGGTCGGCAACCAGACCTACAAGCTCAGCCTGCTGCCCTCGGGCGTGGTGCGCGGCAAGCCCTCGGTGATCGGCAATGGTGTGGTGCTGGACCCCTGGGCGCTTCTGGCCGAGATCGACAAGCTGGCCGGGCAGGGGGTGAAGGTCACGCCCGAGAACCTGATGATCGCCGAGAACACGCCGCTGATCCTGCCGCTGCATGGCGATCTTGACCGGGCGCGCGAAGCGCAGGCGGGCGTGGCCAGGATCGGCACCACCGGGCGCGGCATCGGCCCGGCCTACGAGGACAAGGTGGGGCGCCGCACCGTGCGGGTGGCCGATCTTGCCGATGCCGAAACGATCGAGCTGCGGCTCGACCGGCTGCTGGCCCATCACAACGCCCTGCGCATCGGGCTGGGGCTGGAGGCGGTGGATCGCGCGGCGCTCAGGGCGCAGCTCGAAGAGATTGCGCCGCGCGTCCTGCCCTATGCAAAGCCGGTGTGGAAGGTGCTGACCGAGGCGCGGCGCGCCGGCAAGCGCATCCTCTTCGAGGGGGCGCAGGGGGCGCTGCTGGACATCGACTTCGGTACCTATCCCTATGTCACCTCCTCCAATACCCTGGCGGGGATGGCGGCGACGGGCACCGGCCTTGGCCCCACGGCGGTGGATTTCGTGCTCGGCATCGTCAAGGCCTATACGACGCGGGTGGGCGAGGGGCCGTTCCCGACCGAGCTGTTCGATGCCGACGGCGCGCGGCTGGGCGAGCGGGGGCGGGAGTTCGGCACCGTCACCGGCCGCAAGCGCCGCTGCGGCTGGTTCGACGCGGTGCTGGTGCGCCAGACCTGCGCCACCTCCGGCGTCTCGGGCATCGCGCTGACCAAGCTCGACGTGCTCGACGGCTTTGCGACCCTGCGCATCTGCACCGGCTATGATCTCGATGGCGAGCGGCTGGACCATCTGCCGACCGCCGCCAATCTTCAGGCCCGGGTGAAGCCGGTCTATGAGGAGATGGAGGGCTGGTCGCAATCGACCATGGGCGCGCGGTCCTGGGCGGATCTGCCCGGAGCGGCGATCAAGTATGTGCGCCGCATCGAGGAGCTGATCCAGTGCCCGGTGGCGCTTCTGTCCACCTCGCCGGAGCGGGAGGACACGATCCTTGTCACCGACCCCTTCGCCGACTGACCCCGGCCTTCGCCGGGGCCTGAGCTGGAAGGCGCGCCGCCGCTGGGCGCTGGTGGCGCTGCTCGTCGGCCTGCCGGCCTATGTGGTGGTGGCGGTGACGCTGGTGGACTGGTTCGACCGGCCGCCGATCTGGGTCGAGCTTCTGGTCTATGTCGGGCTGGGGCTGCTCTGGGCCCTGCCGCTGCGGCGCCTTTTCCTCGGCATCGGCAAGGCCGATCCGGGGGCGCCGACCGATCCCCAGGGCTGAGCAGGGCGCGGGCCAAGCCCCCCACCCCCATCCCCTCCCCACGAGGGGGAGGGGAGGCGCGTGGCCTCCTTCCGGGTGCTTCATTCAATGGCCCGCCAATGGCGAAGGCCCGCCCTTTTCGGGACGGGCCCTCGTCTCCGACGCGGGAGGGGCGTCAGTGGCGCAGCTTGCGCGCCGCGATCATCAGGCGCGAGCCGTCGCTGGCGGCGAACAGGCCGCGGCGGACCTTCTCGATCCGGCCATCGCGCAGCAGGCGGCCGAAGCCGACCAGCAGGTCCTCGCGGACGATCACGTCGCGGGGCAGGGCCTCGCCGGCCTGGCGCAGCATTTCCGGGCGCGAGACATGCGGGCGGTGCTCGACGACGGCGGCATAGACGGCGGCGGCTTCGATCAGGTCGTCGATCTCGCTGGCGCCAATGCGGGCGGCGAAGGAGGCGAATTCACCCCGGACGGCGAAGACATTGGCGGAGGAGCCGTCCTCGTCCTCGTCTTCGTCCTCATCATCCTCGTCCTCGTCCTCGTCTTCGTTCCCGTCTTCGTCCAGGTCATCGAGCGCTTCGAACGCGTCGGCCATGGCTTCGACAGGCTCGGCCTCGGCGGCGGGCTCATCGGCCTGGGCCGCATCTTCGGGCTCGTCCGAAGCCTCGTCCTGCGCCAGGATCTCGGCGGTTTCAGCTTCCGGCAGTTCCTCGGCCTCGGCGGTCGCAGGCTCCGCCCCGAACTCTTCGAAGCCGGAAACGTCCGCTGCGGTCTGCCCGAGTTCCTCGGCTTCGGCGGCGGCATCGGTCGCAAGGTCCAGCGCGACGGCTTCCGGCGCGGTTTCCTCGGCTTCGGCGAAGGTTTCCGCCTCCGGCATGTCCTCGTCGGCCGGCGGCAGGGCGGCGATCACGGTCGCGTCGGCGAGCGAGGCTGGTTCGTCGCTGTCGGCGACCGGGTCGAAGGCGAGGTCGGCCGGCGCTTCGTCCGCCGGCTGCGGTTCGGGCAGCAGGGCTTCGACCGGCATCGCCTCTTCGGCGGCGAGGTCGGCGTCCCAGGCGGCTTCGGCCAGCGCATCGGCGCTCGCGGGCATCTCGTCCGGCATGGCCAGCGGGTCGCGCAGTTCAAGGATCAGCGGCGCGGCGTCTTCCTCGGCCTGATCGTCGCCCTCCAGGGCAGAGACGGCCAGCGCCGAACCGTTGCCCATCCGGCGCGGACGGACCGGCGCAGAGGCGGCGACGGGGGATTCGCCCTGCGGCTTGGGACGGTCGATGCGCTGCTCGGAGACGAGCACCAGCGGCGGCGGGCGGCGGGTGGCGGCGGGACGGCTCTCCTCGCTTTCGCCGGCAGGACGGCGCGGGCGCACGACGCGCTCCAGATCGTCGCGATAGAGGGTCTCGCGTTCGGCATCCGACAGTGCCTGCCCGGCACCGGCCTTGCGCTCGGCAAAGGTCGCGGCGACCGCCGCCTTCAGATGGGCGATGGCGGAATGGCGGCGCTTGTTTTCCGGGCCCTCAAGCTCGGCGTTGGTGTGATCGACCAGACGCTGCACCGAGGCATCGGCGCCGGCGGACGGGGCGGGATCGTCGCCGGGGGCCGCTGCAGTCTCGGCGCCGTCCTCGGGCTCGGCACGGCGGATCTTGACCACGCGGGCGCGGGCGCGGCTGAGCCGTTCTGCGGTCGGCAGGGCCATGGCGGGCGTCGGCTCGGCCTGCGGCTCGGCCTGCGGCGCGGGTTCGGGCGCGGCACGGGCGATGACCGTCGGTTCGGCCCAGGATTCGTCGGCGGGCGCGGGGTCTTCGTCCACAACGTTCGGCTGGGCGAGGTCTTCCGCAGCGGGCGCGGCGCGCTCCTCGGTTTCCTCGGCCTCGGCGAAGGCGTCGGAGGCATAGAGGTCGTCATCCACCGGATCGAAGCTCGGCTCGGTCAGGACGGAGTCCTCCGCCTCTACCGATTGCGCGAGATGGGCGAGGTCGGCGACGAGATCGTCGTCGTCCACATCGACGGCGGGGGGCGCCTCATACAGGGGTTCGGCCTTCGGCGCGGCGGCGGCCACGCGCTCCAGCAGGGAGGTCTGCTGCGGATCCTCGGCCGGCTCTTCCGCCGGCACGGCAATGGCTGCAACCTCGGCCGCCGAAAGATCGCCTTCGGCCTCCGGCCAATAGGGATCCTGCGCCGGGGTCTCGGCTTCGGGAGCCTGGGCCTCGGGGATTTCCCCGGCGGGCGGTTCTTCGGCCGGGGGCGCCACGGCAAAGGCCTCATGCGGCGGTTCCGCCGGGGCGGGACTGCGCAGCGGCGGAACCTCGGCGGCCACCTCGGCCACCGGCACGGCCATGGCGGCGGCGCGCAGGCGGCGCAGCTTGGCGATGACGGATTCGGTCAGCGCCTCGTCGGCGGGAGCGAGATCGGGCAGGATTTCCGGCGCGAGCGCCACCGGGGCGACGGGGGCGACCGGAGCGGCGGCGGGTGCCTCGCCGGCACGCAGGACAACGCCCGCGCCATCCATCCGCGCCTCGACCCGGCGATGGCCCTCGCGCTCGGCGATGCGGTGCAGCATCGCGGCATCGGGCTGCGGCGGTTCGGCGCCGAAGTAGCGGTCGTCTGCGGCGAGGTCGCGGAAATACTCCGCAATCGCCTTCATCGTGGAGAACGGATCCTCGAAGCCCTCCAGCGTGCAGGAGAACGTCCCATAGGACACGGTCAGGATCTTGTTGGCCACGTTCATCGGGTGCCCCTTTTGTTTCCGATGCTCCGCCAGACTAGAGCTTCCGTGTACGAATCCGTGGACAGAACGGGGTAATTTCAGGGATTGATTGTGGCCCCGCGCCCGTCCGCGTGCCTTAATCGAGAACAATATCCGGATGAATTCCAGGTGAACAGAGATGTGGCGGCGCCGCCGGCGCTGGTGGCGGAGACCGGCGTGACGCTGGTGGCGGGCGGGCCGGTGTCGCGGCGGGCCCTGCGAAGCGCCTTGCGGCGCGCGCCTTTTCTCGTAGCCGCAGACGGGGGCGCCGACCGGGCCCTGGCGCTGGGGGCCGAACCGGCGGCGGTGATCGGCGACATGGACAGCCTGTCGGCGGCGGGCCGGGCGCGGCTTTCCGGCCGGCTGCATGAAGTTTCCGAGCAGGAAACAACCGACTTCGACAAGGTCCTGCGGCTGGTCCGCGCCCCTTTCCTTCTGGCGCTGGGTGTGCTGGGCGGCCGGGCGGACCATGCGCTGGCGGCGCTGTCGGCGCTTCTGACCGCGCCGCTGCCGGTGGTGGCCCTGTCGGACCATGACGTGGTCTTTGCCGCGCCCCGGCGGCTGACGCTGACCCTGCGGGCCGGCGACCGGCTGTCGCTCTATCCGCTGGCCCCGGTCGCGGGCGGGAGCCGGGGGCTCGACTGGCCCATCGACGGGCTCGACTTCGCTCCCGACCGGCGGATCGGCACCTCCAACCGCGTGAGCGAGGGGCCTGTGGATCTGGCCTTCGACCGGCCGGGGATGCTGGTCATCCTGCCGCGCGAGCGGCTGGACGCGGCACTGATGGCCCTTGTCCCGTCCGCCAGCCGCTGACGCGACGGCGCGGACCACCGAAAACGACATCGGTGGCGGCGGATGGTTCTTTCTTCGTTCGCGCCCGCCCCCTAGCCTCGCGAAAAACGCGGGGGCGGGCGTGACCGAGGCGGTGCAGGGGGGTGGAGCGCGGCGTCTGGGGATCGTGCTGGTGACGGCCGCCTGCCTGCCCTTCGCGCTCTCCGGCATCTTCACCCGGATGATCGAGGCCGACATCTGGTCGGTGCTGGGCTGGCGCGGGCTGTTCGGCGGGGCCCTGTCGCTGATCTATGTCCTGGTCCGGGGCAGGGGCGGGCAGTTCGGCGCCCCGGCCTGGCTGCTGGTCGCCGTCGGCACCGGTGCCTCGATCGCCTTCCTTGCCTCGTTCCGGCTGACCTTCGTGGCCAATGTGGTGCTGATCTATGCGCTGACCCCCTTTGCCGCCGCCGGCTTCGGCTGGCTGGTCCTGCGCGAGCGGGTGCGGCCGGCGGTTCTGGCGACGGCAGCGGTCTCGCTCTCCGGCGTGGCGGTGATCGTCGGCGGCGGAATAGGGGCGCCGCAGGTGCTGGGCGACGGAATGGCGCTGGCGATGATGTTCCTCTCGGCGCTGTTCGTGGTCCTGGTGCGGCGGTTCCCGGGGACGGACACGATCATGGTGGGCGTGGTCTCGTCCTTCGTGCTTTTTCCGGTGGCGATGGCGATGGGCCATCCGCTGGGTCTCTCCCTGCACGACCTCGGCTGGTCGGCGGCCTTCGGCTGCACCTATGCCCTGGGCTTCATCCTGTGGATCGAGGGGGCGCGGCGGATTCCGGCGGCGGAATCGGGGGTGCTGCAACTGGCCGAGACCCCGGCGGCGATCCTGCTCGCCTGGGCGATCCTGGGCGAACTGCCACCCCCGGCGACCGCGCTGGGCGGTGCGGTGGTGATGGCGGCGGTGCTGCACCGGGCGCTGGCCGACCTGCGGGCCGGCTAGGCCGGGCCCTAAGCCTCGGGCGGCAGGCGGTCGCGGGCCGTGAGCCGCTCGCGGTGGATGATGTAGAGGCCGGAGGCCACGATCACCGCCGCGCCGGCGAGCTTCACCGGCCCGGGGAAATCGCCCCAGATCAGGTAGCCGAGTGCGGCGGCGACCACGAGTTCGCTATAATGCAGGGGAGCGAGGGTCGCGGCGGGGGCAAACTTCAGCGCATAGGTGATGCAGATATGGCTGACCGTGGCCCAGAAGCCGACGCCGAAGAGCCAGAGCCAGGCGATGCCCTGCGGCCAGCCGGCATCGAGATCGGGCAGGGCGGAACCCCGGCCGAGGACGACGATGGGAAGCGACATCACCAGCCCGAACAGCGCGGTCTGGCCCTGCATCGCCACCGGATGGACCTCACGCGAAAGCGCGCGGGTCACCAGCATGTAGAAGGCGAAGAAGAAGGCGGTGCCCAGGGGCCAGAGAGCTGCGGCCCCGAACTCGGCAAAGGCCGGGCGGATGACCATCAGCGCGCCGATGAAGCCGACGACCGAGGCAGCGATGCGGCGGGGTCCGACGCTGTCGCCGAAGAGGAAATGGCCGAGGATCAGGAGGATGAAGGGCTCGACGAAGACGATGGCCAGCGCGTCTGCCAGCGGCATGACCTTCAGCGCCGCGACGAAGGCGAAGGTGGAGAGCAGCAGGAAGGCCGCCCGCAGCGCCATCAGCCAGGCGGCACGCCGGGGCAGGGACCAGGAAAGCCCCATGGCCGAGATCACCGGCGCCATAAGCACCGCCTGGACCAGCATCCGCGCCAGCACGATGGCCATGACGCTCTCGGTCTCGCCGGCAAGCTTGGCCGAGACATCGAGCAGCGGCCCGAGGACGCAGAAGGCGAGCATCAGCGCCATGCCGAAAAGGGTGCGGTCACCGGACATGGCGCCGGCCTAGCCCGGCGGCAGCGGCGCTGCCATTCCGAAAGCGACAGGCGAAAGGGCGATTGCCGCGCCCTTCGCGGAGGTGCCCCGTCCCGTCCCGTCCGGGTGGCCGGCGGCCAGGGAGGAAAAGGATACCCGTCCCGGGCCTGACCCGGGACCTCGCCCCGCCCGGCGCTTCCAGGCCGGCGGGAGGCCCCGGGTCAGGCCCGGGGCGGGGCTTCACGCCGCCGGTGCGGCGGCGGGGGCGCTCAGATGGCGGTGAAGGCGTTATCGACGAAGAGATGGGCGCCGTTGACGAAACTCGCCTCGTCGGAGGCGAGGAACAGTGCCGCCCGCGCCACTTCCTCGGGCTTGCCGATCCGGCCCTGGGCGGCGGCGATGGCGGCCTCGGACACATCCACCCCCAGCGCCTGAAGATCGCGCACCTCGCGCAGGCCGTGCGGGGTCTCGATGAAGCCGGGGCAGACGGCATTGCAGCGGATGTTCCGGTCGCGGAACTCCACCGCGATGGCGCGGGCGAACATGTGCACCGCGCCCTTGGTGGTGTCGTAGAGCACTTCCATCGGCGTGCCGGCGACGGCGGAAATCGAGGAGGTGCAGACGATGGACCCTCCCCCCGCCGCGATCATCCCCGGCAGGACGGCGCGGGTCATCAGGAACATCGACTTGACGTTGACCGCATGCAGCCAGTCCCATTCCTCCTCGGTGGTGTCGAGGAAGGGTTTGATGACGATGGTGCCGGCGTGGTTGAAAAGCACGGTCACAGGGCCAAGCGCGGCAACGACACGGTCAACCGCCGCCTGAACCTCCGCAGCTTTCGAGACATCCGCCTGGACCGCAACGGCGGTTCCGCCGGCGGCGGTGATCGCCGCCGCCCGTTCCTCGGCGGCGGCAAGGTTGCGGTCCACGATCCCCACCGCCGCGCCCTCGGCGGCAAAGAGGCTGGAGGCCGCGCCGCCCATGCCAGTGGCCCCCCCGGAGATCAGCGCGACCTTGCCTGCCAGACGTGCCATGGCCAGTCTCCCTAGCGGGGGGTGAATTCCTGCGGATCGGCGCCCGGCGACAGGCGCCAGAACCGGTTCGCCGCCAGCTTCTGCCACGGACCGGGTTCGCGTCCGGGCCAGAGGACGCGGACCTCTGCCTCGGTCTCGCCGCCGAGGCCGAGGCTGATCCAGCCGAGCGCGCCGCTGGCATGGCCGCCGCCGATGGTGATCTCCCGCGTCAGCACCTTGTCACCCTGCCGCATCTCGATCCAGCCGCCGATGGCGTCACGGTTCGGCCCCTCCATTGCCAGCCGCAGGCCCAGCCAGTTCCCGGCGCCTTCGCCGGTATGGCGCCAGACCTCGGGACCGCTCCGGCGGTTCTGCACCAGCATGTCGAGGAAGCCGTCGGCGTTGAGATCGACGAGCAGGCCGCCGCGCCCGACCGCCATGCTCGCCACCCCGGCCTTGTCGCCGGCCTCCATGAAGGTGCCGTCGGGGCGTTGCAGCAGCAGGTTGTTGGGGTCTTGCTGGGCGAAGTCGGGCATGCGGTCCACGTTGCCCTTGACCACGAAGAGGTCGGGCCTTCCATCGGCGTTCACGTCCTCGAACTGGGCATGCCAGGCGGTGGAAGGATGGACGTCGCCGCCGGTATAGGGGCGGTGGGCGGTGATGCCGCGCTTGCCGGCGCTGTCGCCATATCCGGGCGTCTCCGGGCCGGAGGTCAGCATCTGCAGGCGGTTGTCGGCCATCGAGGTGAGGAAATACTCCGGATAGCCGTCGCCATCGAGATCCTGGCCGGCGATGCCCATCCCCCAGATGCGCAGCCGCTTCCAGCCTTCCGAATTGCTCCAGAGCTGGGGCGTGCCGAACATCCGCCAGAGCTGCTCCTGTCCGCCCTTGTAGTACTCGCGGTCGTTGGAGACGCGCAGCGAAGGATAGCCGGAGCGGTTCCAGTCGGTGAACAGCATCGACAGGGCGCAATAGCTCGGGGTGAGCGGCAGGGGCGGGGCGAAGCCGGAGCCGGCCTCGGCCGGGCGGTGCAGCCAGTTTTCGGTGCAGGAACCCCAGGGAAAGGCGGTCTCGCGACGGTCGATGTAGTTGCCCACGGCGAGGGTGGGCCAGCTCATGCCATCTTCCCAGGTGATCGCCGCTGCGGTGGACCAGCCGTCGCCGCCGTCGAAGCCCCAGGATTCGTTGGCGCGCTCGAAGTGGCAATCGCCGGTGCCGCGCATCAGGAGGTTCTCTCCCACGCGCAGGATCAGCAGGTCGATGAGACCATCGCTGTCGATGTCGGCCGGATAGGCGCCGGTCGCGGCCGTCACCTCCAGCCCGCTGTCGGTGGGGGTGAAGGCAAGCTTGCCGCCCGGAAGCGTGTCGTTGAGGTAAAGCTGCGCCGGACCCTCGCCGCCGGCGAGCCAGACCTCCGGGCGCTCGTCGCCCGAGCAGTCGAAGGCGGCCACCCCGCCGCCGACCATGTATTCCCATTCGCCGAGATAGGGCGTGGACAGGCCGGCGCTGGCGGTTTCGTTGGCATAGAGCGGAACGGCGGGATCCTGGGCCAGGGCCGGCGTGGCGGCGGCGAGGAATGCGGGAAGGAATTTCACTGGCCGGCCCTCATCTTCAGTGCGGCGGCATAGGCGCCGATGCAATTTCCCTGTTCCAGCCCCTTCTCGATGGCGCTGCGGAAGTGGATGCCGCCATAGAGACGCGACAGCGCCGCCTCCTCGGCGGCGGCGGCGAAGGAGGGGTAGTCGCGTGGCGCCATGCCCTCGTCGTCATGGGCGTGGTCGGTGAAGGCGAAGGACTCGCCATAAAGCGCCCCCAGGACGACAGCGGCCGCCCCAGACTGGGTGGAATGGCCGGAGGGGTATTCGGGGAAGGGCGGCGTGATGAGCAGCGGCTCCCATTTGGGGTCGATCACCCGGCGGATATAGGTGACCGGGCGCAGGAGGTTGTCGCGGTACTTCACCCGCCAGTTGGCGATGAAGGCATCGGCGACACCGATCCCCAGCCGGGCCAGAACTTCAGAGGTGCGGGCGGCATCGGCCTTCTGTGCGTCCAGCAGGTCAAGCGCGACATAGACCCAATGGCCGGGCGGGGTGGGCGAGAGCATCGGGTCGTCCGACCAGAAGCGGGCGATGGCCTTCTGGTCGTCGGTCAATGCCTTGGTGGTTTCGTAAACCTCCGCCGCTTCGACGCGGAAGGCGCTGCCCTCGTCTTCGGAATAGGCGGGCGGCGGGGGCAGATCGCAGGCCTCGGCCGACGGCAGGGCGAAGGTGCGGTTCGTCCCCCAGGACGGCAGGAGCGGCAGCTGCTGGAGCGCGACCGTGGTCGTGGGCACCCAGGCGGCGGGGCCCTTGGGCAGGTCATAGGCATAGGGAAAGCCGAGGTTCTCGACGACCGCGCCACCATCGCCGGCGGCCCAGGCCAGGACATGTTCGGCCACCGACCGGCCTGCCGCCTCCGACCGGGCGGCGACGGCGGGGTCCACCCCGGCGGCGGCCTCGGCCGCCATCTGAGCGCTCATCGCCGCGATGGCACGCTGGCCGGTGGGGCCGGTGTTGCCGAAAAGGGCGGGGATGGCGGTGCCGAAGGCAGCGGCCATGACCACGCCCTCGTCGATGGCGCCCTCGGCGCGCGGCGGCGGCGGGGTGAGCCCCTGCATCTGGCCGGCGAGCGACGTCAGGCCCGCATCGCCCTGCGCCGTGGTCTCGAAAGCGATGATGCCGAGATAGGCGAAGGAGCGGCTGGCGACCGGCGGAGAGTAGGTCGGGGTGTGCCGCACCAGCTCCAGCACCAGCCGGTACCAGCCGCGCATCACCTGCGCCGGGTCGGCCGCCTGGGCCGGCAGCGCGACCAGAAGCGCCGCGACCAGCGCGGCGGAACGCATCAGTTTCATCGGAACTCCCGTGCCGGACCACGCCGCCTCTGACGGGCGGCCGCAGGCGGACAGAAACACGCCCGCCGCACCCCCGGCAAGGGGGCGGCGGGAAGGTTTCTCACTCGGCGACGTGAAGGGCCGGGGGGCGCCGGGGAGTGACTGCGGCCTCGAGGTCGGTCAGGCGGCCGGAGAGCAGGCTCTGGTCCACCGCCAGCGTGTCGATGCGCTGTTCCAGCTCCTCGGGACCGACCGGCACGGGATCGGCCTCTTTCGGGCCGACGATCCAGCCGAAGAGGAAGCCCAGCAGCCGCTGCAGGTCGTCCATGATCAGGAAGAAGGACGGGACGATGACGAGGCTCAGGACGGTGGAGACGATGATGCCGCCGATCACCGCCGTGGCCATGGGCGCGCGGAAGTCGCCGCCCTCGCCGACGCCGAGCGCCGAGGGCAGCATGCCCGCCGACATGGCGATGGAGGTCATCACGATCGGCCGCGCCCGCTTGTGCCCGGCCTCGATCACCGCCGCCGTGCGCTTCATCCCCCGGTCGCGCATCTCGATGGCGAAGTCGATGAGCAGGATGGCGTTCTTGGTGACGATCCCCATCAGCATCAGGATGCCGATCAGCACCGGCATCGACAGCGCCGAATTGGTCAGGATCAGCGCCGCCGCCACCCCGCCGATGGCCAGCGGCAGCGAGAACAGGATGGTGAAGGGCTGGATCACCGAGTGGAACAGGATGATCAGCACCGCCAGCACCAGCATCAGCCCCATGATCATGGCGTTGACGAAGCTCTGGTTCAGCTCCTGCTGCACGTCGGCGTCGCCCGAGGCCTGGATGCGCACGCTTGCTGGCAGGGGCGTGGCCTTGAAGATCTCGTCGAACCGCGCCGAAGCCTCGCCCAGGGCGACGCCCGGCGGCAGGTTGGCGCCGATGGTGGCGCGACGCTCGCGGTTCAGCCGGTCCACCTCGGCGGGGCCGGAGGAAATGCGGATATCGGCCACCGCCGAAAGCGGCACGGTGGTGCCCGTCGCGGTCGGCACCCGCAGCGAGGCGAGCCGTCCCAGATCCTCGCGGCTGCTGTCGGTCAGCCGCACCCGCACCGGGATCAGCCGGTCGTCGATGGACAGTTTCGCCAGCGCCGCGTCGATGTCGCCGATGGTGGCCACGCGGATGATCTGGGCAATGGCGGCGGTGGTCACGCCCAGGCGCGCCGCCTCTTCGGTGCGCGGGGTGATCTGGATCTCGGGCCGGGGCAGGGCGCCTTCGGAGGCGACGTTGGCCAGCAGCGGATCGCCGGAAAGCGCCTCCTCCAGCCGGGCGACGGCGGTGTTCAAATCGGCCTCGCTGGAGGCGAGGATCGAGAACGAGAGGTCGCGCTCGCCCCGGTCGTTGAGCTTGAAGGCGCGGATGTCGGGGACGACTTCCAGCCGCCTGAAGATCTCGGCCTCGACCTCGATCTGCGGCACGGTGCGGCCCTTGTCCTCGACCTCGGGCACCAGGCCGCCGATCAGCGGCAGGCGCCGGCCAAGCTGGCTGAGCTTCAGGAGCAAGTTGTGGTCCAGACGGTCGAGGACGACCGAGATCGAGGCGCGGCGGATGTCGAGATCGCCGGTGGGCGAGGAACCGCCCAGGACGAAGACATCCTTCACGCCGGGCACGTCCTCGATCAGCGCGACCATCTTCTGGGTGGTGCGGTCGGTCTCTTCCAGCGTCGAGCCGGGGGGCAGTTCGACCGAGATGGCGATGCGGCTGACGTCCTCAGGCGGCAGGAAGCTGCCCGGGACCTGCATCATGAAGAAGATCGAGACGGCGAGAATGCCGAAGGCGCCGGCCAGCGTCACATAACGGGCCGGGAAGCGGAACCAGCGGCGGCGGAACAGTCCGCCGACGGTGGGCAACCCCCTGAGCGGGCGCAGCAGGAACAAGGGGTTGGGCAGCGGCAGGCCGCCAGTGGCGGTGGTGCGCACCACCCACATGTAGAAGCGCATGAAGGGGCCGTCCTTCGGCTCCTCGTGCAGCGCATCCTTCGCGCGCATCAGATAGGCGGCCATCATCGGGGTGATGAGGCGGGCGACGAGAAGCGAGAACAGGACGGCGATGGCCACCGTCAGGCCGAACTGGCGGAAGTACTGGCCGGGAATGCCGGGCATGAAGCTGACCGGCACGAAGACAGCGACGATGGTGAAGGTCGTGGCGATGACGGCCAGGCCGATCTCGTCGGCCGCCTCGATCGCGGCGCGGTAAGGGGTTTTCCCCATCCGCATGTGACGGGCGATGTTCTCGATCTCGACGATGGCGTCATCGACCAGGATACCGGTCGCCAGTGTCATGGCAAGGAAGGAGACCAGGTTCAGCGAGAAGCCCAGCAGGTCCATCACATAGAAGGTCGGGATGGCCGAAAGGGGCAGGGCCACGGCGGTGATCAGTGTCGCGCGCCAGTTGCGCAGGAAGATCATCACCACGATGATGGCGAGGAGCGAGCCTTCCAGCAGCGTGTGCAGGGCGCTTTCGTAGTTGCCGTAGGTGTAGAAGACGGTCTCGTCCACCAGGCTGATCGCCACTTCCGGATGGGCGGCGCGGACCTCGTCGAGGGTGGCGTTCACGGTATCGGAGACCGAAACCTCGGACGAGCCTTTGGAGCGGAAGACGGCGAAGGTGACGACCTGCTGGCCGTTCAGCCGCGAGAAGCTGCGCAGTTCCTCATAGGTGTCCTCGATCTCGCCAAGATCGCTCAGCCGCACATGGCGGCCGGAGGGCAGGGCGATGCGCGTGTCGGCCAGCGCCGCGACCGTCCCGGCGTCGCCGAGCACCCGGATCGCCTGTTCGCCAGCGCCGATCTCGGACCGGCCGGAACCGATATTGGCATTGGTCTGCGCCAGCTGGCCGTTCACCGTCGAGGCGGTGATGCCGTAGCTGTCGAGCTTGACCGGATCGAGCAGGATGCGGATCTCGCGGTCCGCGCCGCCGTAGCGGTCCACCCGGCCGACGCCGGGCCGGCCCTGCAGGGCGCGGGTGATCGTGTCATCGACGAACCACGAAAGCTCTTCGATCGACTTGTCGGGCGAGGAGACGGCGAAGGTCATGATCGCCTGGCCCTCGACGTCGATGCGCGACACGATGGGCGCCTCGATGTCGCCGGGCAGGTCGCCGCGGACGCGGTCGATGGCGTCCTTGGTGTCCTGCACCGCCTTGTCGGTCGGCACTTCCATGCGGAATTCGATCACCGTGGTGGACATGCCGTCGCTGACGCTCGACTGGACGTTCTTGGCCCCGGTCAGGCCGGCGACCGCATCCTCGATCTCTTTCGTGACCTGGGTTTCCAGCTCGGCCGGGGCGGCGCCGGGCTGGGCGACCGTGACGGCGACCAGCGGCACGTCGATATTCGGGAAACGGGTGATCGGCAGCGAGTTGAAGCTCTGCCAGCCCAGCACCACCAGCATGAAGAAGGCGAGGATCGCAGGGATCGGCCGCTTGATCGACCAGGCGGAGAAGTTCATCGCGGTCCCCGTCAGTTGGTGGCGGCCGGGACCGGATTGATCCGGTCGCCGTCGCGTACGAAGGCCACGGCCTTGAGGACGACGGTGTCGCCCGCCGCCAGCCCTTCGGTGATCTCGATCCAGCCGCCGTCGCGGATCCCGGTCTTGACCAGCAGCTTGTGCGCCACTCCGTCCTCCACCCGCATGACGATCGCGCCTTCGGGCGCGGCGCCGATGGCGGTCACCGGGACGGCCACGCTCTCGCGTTCGGCCAGCAGGATCTCGGCGTCAAGGAACATGCCCTGCACCACCGGCGCATCCGGCGCGATCCAGATGCGGGCGCGGCCGAGGCGGGTTGCGGTATCGATGGCGGGCTCGATCAGGCGGACGATCCCGTTGATCGGGTCCTGGCCGCCGACCGAGCGCATCACTGCCTTCTGGTCGGGGCGCAGGCGGACGAGATCGCTTTCGGACACATCGGCGGCAAGCTCCAGCGCGCTGTCCTTGACGAGGACGAACATCGGCTGGCCGGCGGCGGAAGCCACCGCCCCCACCAGGGCGTTGCGCTCGACGATCTGGCCGCTGACCGGGGCCTTCACCTCGGTACGGGCGAGCTGCAGCTCGACATTGGCCAGCTGCGCCTCGGCCAGCGCCACCTGGGCGCGGGCCGCCTCCAGCGACTCGCGCGCCACCACCACCCGGGCCGATGCGCTGATGGCGCCCGCGCTGGCCTGGTCCGCCGCCGCCTGGCTGGCGTTGCCCTTTTCCTTCAGAGCCTTGGTGCGCTCGTTCACCCGGCCGGCCTCGTCGGCGGCGGCCTGGGCCTCGAGAAGCTGCGCATCCGCCTGGGCGATCTGGGCCTTGGCCGAGGCCAGCGCGGCCTCGAACTGGCTTTTCTGCAGATCTAGCGTGGAGGCCGAAAGGCGGGCCATCACCTGCCCGGCCGCGACCGTATCGCCGACATCGACCAGAAGCGTCTCGATCGGCTGGCCCTCGATCAGCGGCTGGACCTGCACCCGCTCCACCGGGCCGACGAGGCCCGAGGCGACGACACGGTCGCGCATCAGCCGGGTGCCGACAGTGGTGACCGAGATCGCCGGCAGGCCGGCGTCAGCCGACGGGGCTTCCGGCGCGGCGGATTCGGCGCGGACGGCGGTGGCGCCGACGGACAGGGCAAGGGCAAGGGCGAGGCTCAGGCAACGCATGGGTCAGGATCTTTCGGGGAGGTCGGCCTCGATCTCGTCGAGGGTCCGGTCAATGCTGCGCAGGATGAAATCGTTCAGCCGGTCGCGGATTTGCGGCGGTCTTTCCGGCTGAATGATGGCGGTTTTCACCAGAAGGACGATGAAGGCGGCATGCGCCCCGTAGATGGCGCGGGCGGTGTCCGCCGGGATGCGCTTCATCCGCGCGATGACCGCCGACATGTTGTCGATGATCCCGGCTTCCATCTTCTGCAAGGCCGCGCCGATGTCGCTGCGGCGCATGGCGGCGGCGGTGATCTCGGCGAAGAGCCGGCCGTCCTCGGTGCAGTCGGTGGCCGTCAGGCGACGGATGATCTTGGCACGCAACGCCGCGCGCAGGTCGTCGGCTGTCAGGATCTGGGCGAAATCGGCCTGCATCTCGTCAAGATCGCGGGAGATCAGCGCATCGACGATGGCGGTCTTGGATGGGAAGTAGCGGTAGAAGTTGCCGACGCTCATTCCCGCCTCGCGGGCGAGGTCCTGCATCGAGGCGCCGTCGAAGCCCTTGTCGGCAAAGGCACGGCGCACCGCGTCGAGCAGGTCGGCGACGCGCTGGTCGGCGGGGAGAAGGACGGCTGCGGGCGAGGACATCTTATGCTGCAATGCGGCAGGAATGAACGTTCATTCACGGCAATTAGGATGACCCCGGGGAAAGGTCAAGGGGTCGGGTGAAACGAGCGGTTCAGCAGCGGAATGTAAAGGGGCTTTACACCTGGGCTCGGCGAAAATCAGCCGATGGGCTGCCCATGAGGCTCAGGCCCGGCCCTTCACCAGCGCATCGATGGCCTTCAGCGAGATGAGCAGTGCCGGCAGGTCCCCGAGCGGCACCATGTTGGGCCCGTCGGAGGGCGCGTTGTCGGGGTCGTCATGGGTCTCGATGAAGACGCCGGCCACGCCCACCGCCACCGCCGCCCGGGCCAGCACCGGCACGAACTCGCGCTTGCCGCCCGAGGCGCCGCCGAGGCCGCCAGGCTCCTGCACCGAATGGGTGGCGTCGAAGATCACCGGCGCCCCGGTGCGGGCCATGATCGGCAGGGCGCGCATGTCGGAAACCAGCGTGTTGTAGCCGAAGGATACGCCGCGCTCGGTCAGCATCACGTTCGGATTGCCCGAACCCGTGACCTTGGCTGCGACATTGGCCATGTCCCAGGGGGCGAGGAACTGGCCCTTCTTGATGTTCACCACCTTGCCGGTCTCGGCGGCGGCCACCAGCAGGTCGGTCTGGCGGCAGAGAAAGGCCGGAATCTGCAGGACATCAACCGCTTGCGCGACGATCGTGCAATGCGCGCGCTCGTGGACATCGGTCAGGACCGGTAGGCCGGTCGCGGACCGGATCTCGGCAAAGACCGCCAGCGCCGCCTCCAGCCCCACGCCGCGCCTGCCGCCCAGCGAGGTGCGGTTGGCCTTGTCGTAGGAGGTCTTGAACACCGCCGAAACGCCCGCCTGCGCGGCGGCTTCCTTCACCGCGAAGGCCATCTCCAGCGCATGCGCCCGGCTTTCCATCTGGCAGGGGCCGAGGATGAAGGCGACTGGCGCGGCATTGGCGAAGGCGACGGCGGCGGCGAGGTCGGGCCCGACGCGGACGATGGAATTGGGGGCGGTCATCTGGGGCTCCGCAAGGCGGGGTGAACCCCGCCCTACACCTTGGCGAGGAGGTAGATGTCCATCACCCAACCGTGGCTTTTCTTCAAGTCCGCCCGCGCGGACAGGATGCGCGGACCGGCCTCGGCCAGCGGGCCATGGTCGAGCCTCTGGGACGGCAGGCCGAGGTTGGCGCCCCACCAGATCGTCACACCCTCCGCCGGGATCGAGGCGAAGGCGCCGCCGGCATCGAGCATCACCGCCACCCGGTCCGCGCCCGGCGGCCAGCCCGCCTCGCGCAGGCGGCGGCCGGTGGTGATCGTCACCGGCGCGCCGAGATCGTTGAGCGGCACGGCATGGGCGGCGGTCAGCGCCTGAAGCGCGGTGATGCCGGGGACGACCCGCACCTCCGGCATGGGGCGCAGCCTTTCGGCGATGCGCAGGGTGGAGTCGTAGAGCGAAGGGTCGCCCCAGACCAGCAGCGCCACCCGCTGCGCCCCGGGATGCGCCGCCACCGCCGCCTGCCAGCACAGGGCGATGGCATCGTGCCAGTCGTTGACGCGGTCCAGGTAGTCGGGCGTCGCCTCGTCACGCGCGGGCAGGTCGAAGGGAACCACCCGGGTCGCCGGATTGGTCAGCACCTCGGCCAGCAGGCTGCGCCGGGCCTCGGCGAGATCGGCCTTCTCCTCGCCCTTGAGCGGGATCAGGATCAGGTCGGCGGCATTGATCGCGGCCACGGCGCCCCGGGTCAGGTGCCCCGGGTCGCCGGTGCCGATGCCGATCAGGCTCAGGTGCCGCACCGGCGCTCCCTCATGTCGAAGCGCCGGACCACAGCCGGCCCGCGACCCAGCCGAGCGCCGCCCAGCTGGCGAGCGCCACGCCGAGGGCGCGGGCGGCAAAGGCCGAGGCCAGTTCGGGCGGGGCGACGCCGGCGAAGGCCTCGGGCTCCGGTGCGCCGATGACATGGGGCAGGGCGAGCAGCACTACCCCCGCCGCCGCCAGCCCCGCCCCCCGCCCGAAGGCGAGAAGTGCGAGACCGCCGGCGCTGGCCGCCACCGTCATCGCCCACCAGACCTGCCGCGCCTGAAGCTCGGCCCCCGGGGTGCCGGGAAGCTCGGGCGCCAGTCCCATGGCCGGGGCAAGCTGCAGGGCCGCGAAGCCGGCGATGCCCCAAAGGAGCCCCTCCCGCGCCGTCACCTCGCGCCCGAGGGCCCGGGCAAGGCCGAAGCCGGCGACGAGGAGGAGGGCATAGGCGACCTGGACGGTGACGTGGAACACCACCGTCAGTCCGTTGCGCTCCAGCGCCGAGGGCTCCTCTCCCGCCGCCGCGTGGTCATGGTCGGCAGCCTCGGCCTCGGCTTGGTCTGGTGCCTCGCTTCCGGCGTGGTCATGTCCGCCCGGGGCGACCCCGGCGAAATGCACCGCCTCGCCGGTCTCGTAGCGCTCGGCTTCGAGGATCAGGCCCTGGACGAAGGCGAAATGGAGAAAGGCGGCGAGAATGCCCGCCGCCAGCCCAGCGCCCAGGGCGCTGGTCAGCATGTGCTTCAGCATGGAAAGGGTCCCGGCCTCAGTGGCAGGGGAAGCCGTTGGCATGGCGCACGTCATGCGCCGCGTCATGCAGCGTTGCCGACTGGGCATGGCCGGCGACGAAGAGGAGCGCCGCGCCGAGCACGGCCACGGTCATCGCCGAGAGCACCGCCTGCCGCAGGGAGCCGAGGGCCAGGGTCCGCGCCTGAATCTGGGTCGTCATGTCATTCATCCTTCGCCGTCCCGCCGACGGCCGTTCAGGTTTCACCACGCACGGCCGGTCTCCTGGCTCGCGGGTCCCAGCGATCTTCCGCCTTCCCGGGGCTGATGCCCCAGTGGCCCTTGGAAGACCGCTCGCCGCTGACAGTCGCGGGGGCGGCCGGGGTGGCGGGTGCCCGATATGGGTGCGCCCGTTCCCCGTTCCCGATGAAGCCCCGGACGCTTTGCATCCATGGGGGCACCGTGCCTGCCCAGTTGGACACCGGGGCCGAAGCGCCGTCAAGGCCGGTTTGCGGCCTGTCGTGTTTGCCGGGCGACCTCTCCGGGGCGGCTCCGTTCGCCGTCTCGGGGAGCGTCAAACGGTGTGACGCCTTTTTATTCCCGCAGGATCAATTACTTGCCGTGATTCGGCTGGGATTGGATGGGGAATCGTCTTTGCCTGACGCCGCGCGCGCGGCGTTCATCCCTTCCGGGCTGGCAGAGCGAAGGACCGGCGGGCGCGCCGGTTCCAGACCCGGGGCTGTTCGGCTCACGCCCCTTCCGCCAGCGGCCCGAGCAGGATCAGCGCCGGCGGTGCGGCGGGGTCGTCGCTGGCGGGGGCGAGGGTGGCGAGCGTGGCGCGGGTGAGGCGCTGGGACGGGGTCGAGACGGCCTCGGCGAGCAATGCCGGGGTCTCGGGGCTCAGGCCCTCGGCGAGGAGGCGGACGGCCAGCGCGGGCCAGGTGCGGCGGCCCATGTAGATCACCGTCGTCGCCTCCGGGTCGGCCAGCGCGGCCCAGTTCAGCCCCTCGGGCAGGCCGCCGGTGACATCGGCGCCGGTGACGAACTGCACCCGCCGCGCCGTCAGCCGCCGGGTCAGGGGAATGCCGGCGGCGGCGGCGGCGGCCGAGGCGGCGGTGACGCCGGGGATGATCTCGTAGCCGATCCCGGCGGCGGCGAGCGCGGTGATCTCCTCCTCCAGCCGGCCGAAGAGGCCGGCATCGCCGGACTTCAGCCGCACCACCCGGGCGCCGCTCTGCGCATAGTCCACCAGCAGGCGGCTGACATGGTCCTGCTTCGGCGAGGCACGGCCGGCGCGCTTGCCGACGCCGACGAGATCGGCGCCGGGACGGGCATGGGCCAGGATCGGGCCGGAGGAGAGATCGTCGAACAGCACCGCATCGGCGCGCGACAGACGGTCCACGGCGCGGAGCGTCAGCAGTTCGGGATCGCCGGGGCCGGCGGAGACGAAGGAAACGGGCGGGTTTTCGCTGCGGGTCATGCGGTGCCGATGAGATGAAAGAAGCTGCCGCTCACCAGGCCCCGGCGCGAGCCGGTCTCGGCCACCGGGGTGCCGGCGGCGTCGGTGACCTGGGCCAGCGGCGCGTCGGGCTGGGCGAGGATGGTGGAATAGTGGAACTCGTGGCCGAGAAGCAGGGTGCCGGCGGGGAAGCCCGGGACCGGCGCGGCCAGATGCGCGCGGCGGTAGCCGAGATGCATCTTCCGCACCGCGAAGGAGGTTTCCAGCCCGAGAAGGCCGGCCATGGCATGCGCCGTGCCGACGGCGTCGGTGAGGCTTTGGCCGAGCACCATGTAGCCGCCGCATTCGCCATGGACCGGCCGGGTTTCGGCGAAGCGGCGCAGGCCGGCGAGGAAGCGGCCGGCGGCGGCGAGGCGGCCGGCATGCAGCTCCGGGTAGCCGCCGGGAAGCCAGCAGGCATCGGCCGTCGCGTCGGGGGCCTCGTCGGCCAGGGGCGAGAAGGGCAGGATCTCGGCGCCGGCGGCGCGCCAGTCGGCGAGGAGATGGGGGTAGATGAAGGAAAAGGCAGCGTCGCGGGCCAGTGCGATCCTCTGGCCGGGCGGCGGCAGGGGGCGCAGGGGCCCCGGCGCGGGGCCGGGGCGAGCGGCGGCGCGGATCGCGTCCAGATCGCAGTGTTCGGCGACGAGGGTGGCCAGCGCGGCGAGGCGCGCGGGCAGGTCGCCCGTCTCCTCGGCCTGGACGAGGCCGAGGTGGCGCTCGGGCAGTTTCAGCTCCGGTTTGCGGGGCAGGGCGCCGAAACAGGCGATCCCGGCCTCGGCCAGTCCGGCGCGCAGAAGTGCCTCGTGCCGGGGCGAGGCGACGCGGTTGAGGATCACCCCGGCGATGCGGACCCCGGGACGGAAGCCGTCGAAGCCGCGCGCCACCGCGCCGGCTGACTGGGCCTGACCGGAGGCGTCGAGGACGAGGAGGACCGGCCAGCCGGTGAGCGCCGCCACCTCGGCGGCGGCACCGGTGCCGTAATGCGCGAGCGGCTGCGCGGGCGGCCCCCCCACCCCATCCCTCCCCCACGGGGGGGGAGGGAGGCGCGTGGCATCCTCGCCGTGCGGGGGGCGGACGGTATGGTGGAGGCCGCTTGCGCGTTCGGCGCTTGTACGGTTGGCGGAGCGCCTCCCCTCCCCCTCGTGGGGAGGGGATGGGGGTGGGGGGCTCCGGTCGGGCGCCGGGACTTGTTCGGGTGAAGTATGCCGGTCGGACGGGGGGCCATCGCCGCCACGCGAGCGCCCCCCCACCCCATCCCTCCCCCACGAGGGGGGAGGGAGGCGCGTGGCATCGTCCGCCTGCGTTTGGCGGATGGTGTGGGACGGGCCGCCCGCGCGTCCGGCGCGGGCACCGCTGGCGTGGACGCTCCCCTCATCCTCGTGAAGAGGGAGCAGCGCGGGGAGGGCTTGGCCGGGTTCGGGCGTGTGTCCGGTGGCCGGGCCCCCCCCCACCCCCTCCCTCCCCCACGGGGGGGGAGGGAGGTGCGCGGCGTCGTCCGCGTGCATTTGGCGGACGGTGTGGTGCAGGCCGCTTGCGCGTTCGGCGCTGGTGCCGGAGGTGGGGCGGCCCCCCTCCCCCTCGTGGGGAGGGGATGGGGG
>CAZRQN010000004.1:0-57080 GCA_964602115.1 uncultured Rhodobacterales bacterium | reverse complement strand
CGACATCAGACCGGCTGTCCAGCGATCCAAGGGGCCGCGAAACCTCGTGCCTTGAACCGCCAGAGCCAAGTCTCCCCCCGATGCTATCAGCCGTCCCGCGAAATGAGGCAGTGCGGGCAGTGCCTGATCCCCTGCCCTGCCCTCCTCGTCGCTGTGCCAGACCCAACCGCACCCCATCGAATGACCGAGGCCGAGCCCCAAGCGTCCGCCTCGACAAAGGCCGCATGAGAAAACGGGGTGACCAAAGTCACCCCGTTCCAGCACGCGCGATGCTACTCGGCCGCGATCTGTTCCGGATGCTCGTCCGGGTCTTCCGCCGGACCCTCATCGTCCGCGATCAGGAAATCCGGCACGTCGCCAATCACGGCACCGTCGGCCCCCTGCCCCGCCTCCTGCACATCCAGCCGAAGCGGTTCCGGCAGCCAGCCCTTGCCATCGAGGAGCCGCTCTGCCTCGGCGGCCATCTCGGCCTTCTTCAGGTGGTCGATCATCTGCGCCGCACCCTCGCCCACGCCTTCACGCACTGCCTCGAGGATGCGGGCCTTGGTGACGCGGCCGAGGTAGTTCGCGACCGTGGGCTTCCAGCCGACCTCGGCCATGTCGAGCCCGGTCGCCCGTGCCAGGCGATCCGCCTCGCGCAGGCGGCGGTCAAGCCCCTGCTGGCTGATCCCCATGCCGCTGTAGGGGTTCGGCCGCTCGAAGAGCGCGTTGACCCCGAAGCTGACGCAATGCGCGAGAAGCGACTGACGGCTCGCCCCGTCGAGATCGTCGAGCCAGGTCCAGAGCACATCGTCCTCGCCGTCGAGGGGGATGTCGCCCCGCCAGGCGGCATGGCGCGCGTCGATGCTCTGCGCGAGGGTGCTGTCGCCGAGGTCGGGGGACTGGACGGCCAGGTACACCTCGCGGACCCCGGCTTCGAGGGCCGCGCCCTGCGCCCGGATGCCGAAGCAGTCTCGCACGAGCTTATGCAGGAGCGCGGTCATCGCAACGCGTGGATTGTTCGCCACTGCATCGCGCAAGGCGAGCGTCCGGTGCGCGGTGAGTTCGATGACCAGTCGCTCCGGCAGCGGTTTCGCGGCGTCGCCCTCGTCCTCGTCGTCGTCGCCGGTCCGGTCAAACTCGCCGGTTTCCGTGGACACCGCAGAGCGGTCGCCGACGCTGCCATCGTCGCCCGTGGCATCGCCGCCGTCCGCGCCACCATCGGCGACCTGCGGCTCGTCCTCAGGCCGCACGAAGCCACGTTCGATCTGAAGAATGCCGCTGGAGTCGAGGCTGACGAAGACCCCGGCCCGTGCGACCTCCTCGGGATCGAACGCCATCGGACGGCGTTCGAAGGCCTCGAGACGGTTCTCGATTTCGGCGAGGCGCTCGTCGACCTCTGCAGGAAGCTCGTCACCTTCGGCAAATTCGGCCTCGAGCGCCTCCGCCTCATCCCGCAGCGCTTCGCGTTCGGCCCGTTCCGTCTCGGTCAGATCGAGCGCGGTGCCGGACAGTCGCCGCAGGCCATAGGTATGGCCATAGGGAAAGCTGACCGCCACCTCGGTCCACTTCCAGCCTTCGGCCGTGAGCGCGTCGGCCTCAAGCTTGAGCTTCTCGGCCACCAAGCGTTCGAGCAGCACAGCATCCTGCAGCCAGCCGCCGTCGTCCTGCTCGAAGAGGTCGCGCAGCACCACGCCGCCCGCCGCCTCGTAGGCCGCGATCCCGACGAACCGGGCGCGCTTGTCGGCGGCACGCACGGTGGTCTCGTTCAACATGCGGCGGATCTGGAACGGCTCCTTTGACCACGAGTCCTTGATCGCGCCCCAGACCTGTTCCTGGTGGGCGTGGTCGTCCGAGACGGTGAAGGCCGACAGCTGGTCGAGCGTCATGCCGTCCTCAGCGTAGATGTTGAGAAGCGACGGTGCGACCCGGACGAGACGCAGGCGCTGCTTCACGACCTTCGGATCAACCAAGAAGGCCGCCGCGATGGTCTCCTCGGTCATGCCCTTCTCGCGCATGGCCAGGAAGGCGCGGAACTGATCGAGCGGGTGGAGCGCCACGCGCTCGACATTCTCCGCGAGCGAGACCTCGTCGGCGAGAACGTCGCCATCCGCGGTGCCGAGGATGCAGGGCACCGGCGCGGTCTTGGCCAGACGCTTCTGCTTGACGAGCAACTCCAGCGCCCGGAACCGGCGACCGCCGGCAGGGACCTCGAAGACGCCGGTCTCGCTGCCGTCCTCGGCCAGGACGGGGCGCACGTGCAGCGACTGGATCAGGCTGCGGCGGGCGATGGAGTCAGCGAGCTCCTCGACCGAGACGCCCGCTTTGACGCGCCGAACGTTGGACTGGCTGAGCCGGAGCTTGTCGAAGGGGATGTCCCGCGCGGAAGCGAGGGTGATCTTCTGGATGGCCTTGGTCATTGGTCATTCTCCGCGACGGGCGCCGGGAGCCACTCTCCCGGACCTGAACCCGTCGAGAACCCCCTCCCCCTCCTCTGCCTCTCTCTGGGCCATGCGCCGCCGAGCTGGTGGGCCCGAAGCCCGGCCCGTCGTCCATCACATGTCGCGCCTTGCGCGCAGGCTGACCTCGCGCCCGGCGCCAACGATGATGTGGTCATGCAACGTCAGGCCGAGGACCCGGCAGGCCTTCTGCAGCTCCTTGGTCATGGTGATATCCGCCTGGGACGGCTCAGGATCACCCGAGGGGTGGTTGTGGATGACGAGCAGCGCTGAGGCGTTCAGCCAGAGCGCGCGCTTCACGACCTCGCGCGGATAGACCGGCACGTGGTCGATGGTCCCGACCGAGACCTGCTCATCCGCAATCAGCCGGTTCTTGCGGTCGAGGTAGAGCACATGGAACCGCTCCACCTCGCCGCGGACCGTCAGAGCGCAATAGTCGAGGACGGCCTGCCAGGACGAGAGGATCGGGATGACGGGGCAGGATCTGGCGGGCGGCCAAGATGGTGGCTTGCTCCTCGGCCGTCATCTGGATGGCGTCGGGCAAAGGTCGGCGGAACGCCGCCGGCGCTTCGGAAAACCGGGCCATGGTCGACCTCCTGGAATGAGAGCGGCCAACGCTTCCGGGTCAGGCGGGCGACCCGCCGTCACGCCTCGGAGCATTGGCCGTGACGGGAATAGGGATTGCTCAGAACCGCCGTGCCTTCGCGCCGACCCCCCTGCCCCGCTCAACGAGCTGACGGGACTTTTGCGGCACGAGGGCGTGCGGTCAGCTGACGCGGTCGAGGAGCTTCTTGGCGCGCCCCTCCATGTCGAGGCGAGCATCTTGCTGGGCCTTGTCGCGCGCGAGCCGCGTGATGCCCTGCACGAAGTCGAAGATGCTCTCCGGCGGGCGGCCCTCTTCCATCAGCACCTTCTCGATGATTTTGCCGGACTCGGTCTTCGAGAAGCCACGCTTCCTCAGGAAGTCGTCCCGGTCCTCATCCGTCTGCGCCACGATCTGCTGCCGCGCGGCCTTGATGCCGTTCACGAAGCCCTGCGGCGAGGAATTGGCAAACCGCGTCAGCGCCGGAGCCGCCTCGTGGGCAAAGCGGGAGGCCGCGTATTTCGAGTGGCGGATGGTGATCTCCTGGAAATCCTCGACACCCCAGAGGTTGCGGTTCTGGCACACCGCCCGCAAGTAGAAGCTCGCCATGCCGAGGGCCTTGGCCCCCACCTCGGAGTTCCAGCAGTAGAAGCCCCCGAAGTAGAGATCGGGGGAGCCATCGGGCAGGCGGCCCGCCTCAATCGGGTTGTGATCGTCGACCAGGAACAAGAAGACGTCGCGGTCCGAGGCATAAAGCGTGGTCGTGTCGCGGCTGATCTCGATATCGGGGTTGTATAGCCCGGTCGACCAGTCGAGCACGCCCGGCACCTTCCAGCGCGTGTCACCGGTACCATTGCCTGCGATGCGCTGCACCGCCTCGACAAGTTCATGATCGTGGATGCGCCCGTAATCGGGGCCGGTGACCGCGCGCAGCTCGGTGCGGCCATCTTCCGTCTCGAAGGTTTTCACCTGCTCGGCGCTGTCGCGCGTGGCCTCGACGCGAATGTCCGCCGTCTGCACGACCCGGCTGCGGCTGCGCTCGGACCGGCCCTTCACCGAGGCCCAGAGATCGTCGAGCGACAGATACCGCTCATCATCGGGCCGGTTGAACCATTCGGACGACACCCGCCCGTTCCGATCTCCCCGGCTCACATCCACTTTGTAGCCGCCGCGCACCGGCCGTGCGGGGTCCGAAATTTCCACATCGTTCATGACAGTCGCTCCGCGACGGGCGCCGGGAGCCTCTCTCCCGGGCCTCAGCCCATCACCGGGAAACCGGCCAAACTCTCACTCCGTTTCCGTAGGGTGACTGCGTCCCTATCCTGCTATGAGGTGCGAAAGATCCGTTCTGTTTAGCTCCTCAAGCGACGATCCGAACGTCCCTGATGCTCGGGTCGATCCGCCGGAGCGCAGCCAGCAGTCTTTCCTTCAGGTTCGTGGAAACATATGTCGCGTGAAACCGCGTCGGGGCGGCGAGCATCATGGAATTGGCCTCCATGCCGGCGTCCGCCAATGAGTGGAACCAGGCGCCGTAGGTTGCGGCATCCTCCGCGTGCAAGCAGGTCTGTGCGGCAGCCCACACCGACCCGTCCTCTGCTGTTGCCTGAACGGTGCGCAGCGGAACCACATTCGAAACCCCCTGCCCCGCCACCTCTGGCGGCTCTAGCCGCGCGATGAAATCCTCACCGATCAAAGGCCAGACCGGGCGAGTATCTTCCAGCATCCGGTGCAGATCCATGCCGTAGACGCTCACGCGCCCCCGCGCACCCTGTCGCTTCAGGACCAGCCAGCCCTGCGCCCTTAGCCGCGCCATCTCGCGCTTAACGGTGCGATCGTCCACAGACCAAAGCCGTGCAATCTCACCCTGCCCCATTGTCAACTCGTCGCGCTGCCAGTTGTAGCGAGTGGTGATGAGCGCCATGACACGCAAGATCTGCCGCTGGACATGCTTGTCCTTAGCCAGGGCAAAGGCCATCAAGGCGGACAGGATATCGTATTTGCGCGACGCCGCCTCGCGCCCGACGGGCCGGGGAAGCTGCATGTTTCTCTCCTGTCCTGAACCTCGACCGCCACCGGTCTTGGCCTGCCTGATATGTCTGGGCCTTCAGAGGCCTCTTGCCGGGAGGTCGTACAACTCAACGCTCTTCACCGATTGTGAGCTATTTGCGTCCACTGTTTCGATTCTGTCAAGCGCGAAGCTGCAGCGCTGAACTTCTGACCGAAAACCATTTCGAAGAAACTGGGTATCAATGGTATTGGAGGACATCCAGTTTGTCCCCTAATCTTGAAGAAATGTCCCCCAATATACGGTAGCGACGTGCGCGCTGTCCCCTATATGTGATCCCAGCACCTAGACGACCGCCGTGTGCAACCGCGCTGACCGATTCGGTCCGACGCCCTTGTGGCCACCGCGGAATCTTCCCGGCGGGGAAGGCTATGACCAATGATAACTTCGGTTTTGCATTCTTTGCAAATTCCGCGTATTTCAGAGAGAGATAAGAATTTACGTTCCAACGAGGCGCGCATGTACACGCACGAAGATCTCTCGCGACTGCAGGCCCAGTCCTTGAAGATGCAAAGCTGGATCCGCCAGCAGACCTTCAGCCCTGAGAACCAGAAGACCCTTCGCCGGTTTTCGTCCTGGGAAGTGGCCGAACTGATCTTCCAAATCAACCAGTCCACTTTCCGTGGCCGCCTCGCAGCCGAGCCTGACCTTCCCGGCGGGGAAGTCGAACCGGACGGCCGCCAGCGCTGGTTTTCGCTTGATGAGATCAACGCGCTGCGACGCAAGATGAAGATCAACCGCAAAACCCTGATGCCCCCCCGGCCCGCCGGGAAGCGTGCTTTCAGGGCAGCGGTCGCTAACTTTAAGGGCGGGGCAGGCAAGTCCACTGTGGCGCTCCACTTCGCACATGCCGCCGCCCTGGATGGCTACCGGGTGCTCCTGGTCGACTTCGACCCGCAGGCCACGCTCTCCCACTCCATGGGCCTGAACGACGTGGCCGAGGACTATACCGTCTGGGGTATCATGGCCCGTGACCTCATCCGCGAGACTGATCGGATGAACGCCGCCGCCACCGGCGCGGCCAGCGGGACCGCCCTACCCCGCCGCCAGATCCCTGCTTCGATCCGCGACCTCGGCCTGGGCGAGCTTCGTCATGGCGACTTCATCAAGACGACCGCATGGTCGACTATCGACATCGTGCCTTCTTGCGCCAATGCGGCCTTTGTTGAATTCGCCTCTGCGCAGTACCGCCATCTAAACCCGGAATGGTCTTTCTTCGCCGCCGTCAGCCGCTATCTCGACAGCTTGGGTGACGATGACTACGACCTGGTGATTTTCGACTGCCCCCCCGCCATCGGCTACCAATCGATGAACGCGGTTTTCGCGGCTGACATGCTCTACATCCCCTCCGGCCCAGGCTACTGGGAGTATGACAGCACCACCAGCTTCATCGGACAGCTCTCCGAGGCGCTGGAGGATCTCTCGGGTTTCGGCGCGACCTTCCCCGCGGGGAAGGTTACTCTGCCCAAAGCTTTCGCCGACGTCCGCTTCCTGATGACAAGGTACGAACCCGGCAACGACCTGCACCGCGCGATGTTCGAAGCCTTCCGCAAGGTTTTCGGTCCACATGTCGCTGAACATCCGATCGAGATGACGCGGGCCGTTGAACAGTCCGGTCGCTTCCTCTCCTCGGTCTACGAAATCGACTACCGAGAGATGACGCGCGAGACCTGGCGCAGGGCTAGGGCCAGCTTCGACCGCGCCTATGAAGAATTCAGGGGCAGCGTGCTCGCCGCCTGGGACAAGATCTGAGAGGGTGGCCCATGACCAAGAAGCGCCGCATGTTCGATATCGACCTGCCCGAAGACGCCGTGGCAGCCCCTTCCGAAACCTTCCCCGCAGGGAAGGTTTCGGACGTCCCTCCCCGCCGCGGTCCGATGGCGACGGCGATTGCCGAGACGGTGACTTCTACCCGCGAAAGGCAGGAAATCGAGGCGCAGATCCGCGCCGAGAACGATGCCCTCGCTCATGAACATGTTCGGTTGAAGCGGCTTGGTCTGGTGATCGAGTTGATCCCGGTGGATCGGATCGAGATGACGAAGCTGGTGCGCGACCGAAATAAGGGTCCGGACTCCGAGCTGGCCGAACTCAAGGCGTCCATCACCGAACTCGGCCTGTCGAACCCGATCCGGCTCGAAGCCCGCGCCGATGGCTCGTACGAACTGATCCAGGGTTACCGCCGCCTGACGGCCTACCGCGAGCTGTTGGACGAAACCGGCGATGCGGATCGCTACGGGACGATCCCGGCGGCCGTCAGCCAGCCGGGCGATGACCTTGAGGCGCTGTATCGCAAGATGGTGGACGAGAATCTTGTGCGGAAGGACATCTCCTTTGCCGAGATGGCTATGCTCGCGCTCGACTACGCCCGCGATCCGGGAACTACGGTCAACGATCCGGAAAAGGCGGTTGCGGTCCTCTTCAAGTCGGCTGGCTACCAGAAGCGCAGCTACATCCGTACCTTCATGTCCGTGGTCGAACGCTTGGGCGGAGACCTGCTTTACCCGCAGGACATCCCGCGCGCGCTTGGCCTTGCACTCGCCCGAAGGATGGAGGAGGTCGATGGCCTGGTGCCGCTGATCCGGGCCGAGTTGAAGGGCCAAGAGAACCGCTCCATCGCTGACGAGATGGGCGTTCTGCGGCGCTTTTCAGGTGAAGCAGACGAGGTTGAGACGGGTGCGCCAAGGCCCGCGGTGTCCAAAGCAGAGAAGCCGGCCAAGGCGAAGACCAGCTTTCAATTCGACCGCAAAGACGGCCGGGGCAAATGCATTGCCGCCGTCGGCAAGCTGGAAATCCAGCTCGAGCGCGACTTCACCACCATCGACCGGCGGCGGCTGGAACAGGCCGTGCGCCTGATGCTGGACCAACTGGATCAGTAGGGCAGGGGCCGTGGAAATCTTCCCCGCGGGGAAGGTCTTCTAGAGCAAGTCCGCATCTGATTGAATCGGAACGTGGATTCCTGAAGATGCTGTTTCATGGTTCACTGCTTCCACCAGATGATGGAGGGAAGCGTAGTGTTGGCCCTGTCTATGGACATCAGGATTCGGGTTGCGAAGGCACTTGAGGATGGGGAGACGGTGCGGGCTGCGGCGAAGCGGTTCGGGATTTCGGTGGCTTCAGCGGTGCGGATCGGGCAGCGGCAGCGCGCGGGGCGGGGGCAGGTTCCCGGCAAGGTCGGTGGCAGCCGCCGCGCGGCGCTCGCTGGCGATAGTGGGGACTGGCTTCTGGCCCGGCTGGCCGAGAAGCCCGATCTGACGATCCGCGCGCTGACGGAGGAACTGGCTGCGCGCGGCGTTCGGGTGGCGCATGACACGGTGTGGCGGTTTGTGAGGCGTGCGGGCCAGACGATCAAAAAAAGACCCTGATGGCTGCCGAGCAGATGCGCCCGAAGGTAGCGCGGTTCCGGGCGCGCTGGCGGGCACATCAGCACCGACTTGATCCCAGGCGACTAATCTTCATCGATGAAACCTGGATCAAGACCAACATGACGCGGACCCACGGCTGGGCCATGAGGGGCAAGCGCCTGACGGCGCATGTCCCGCACGGCCACTGGAAGACGCTGACCTTCCTGGCCGGGCTGCGCCACGACGGGATCGTCGCCCCCTTCGTGCTGGACGGACCGATCAACGGCGATGCGTTCACCGCTTGGGTCGGTCAGTGCCTTGCCCCGACGCTCGCCCCCGGCGATGTCGTCATCGCTGACAACCTCGGCAGCCACAAAGGACTTCCGGCCCGACAGCTCATTCGCCATACCGGGGCGCACCTCTTGTTCCTGCCGCCCTACAGTCCGGACCTGAACCCCATCGAGATGGTCTTCGCAAAGCTCAAGGCCCTGTTCCGCAAATCCGATGAACGCAGCGTCGAAGCCTCATGGCGAAGGGTGGGAACACTCCTCGACGCCTTCACCCCAGCCGAGTGCCAAAACTACCTTCGGCACGCAGGATATGCTTCAATATGATGCAGACAGACTCTAAAGGCTGCGCAGCAATGTGATCGCCGCACTCAAGGGCAGGGCGCGGGTATCTTCGCCCGCCGGAGTCTCTCGCGCACCAGCATAGACCAGGAGCTTTCGAGTGGCCCCGATATCCGCCGCAGCGATGTGAAAGCCGCGCGACAGCTTTGGCGCCGTGGCGCGCTTCGTCTCGATTGCCCAGACTTCGCCCTGGGGCAGGCGCAGGATCAGGTCCAGTTCGGCCCCCGCAGAAGTTCGGTAGAAGTAAGGCTCGGTCCCCGGTGGGGCTGTGGAGATCAGCGTCTCCAGGCAGAAGCCTTCCCAACTGCCGCCGACGACAGGGTGGCCCAGCAAGCCTTCCAGCGTCTCAAGGCTCAGCAGGGAATGCACCAGCCCACTGTCCCGGACAAAGACCTTGGGCGACTTCACCAGCCGCTTGCCTGCGTTTTCATGCCAAGGCATCAGGCGGCGGACCAGCATCAGGTCAACCAGCAGGTCCAGGTAGCGCCCGATGGTCTGGCCCGAAACGCCTAGGCCTTCGGCCAGTGCGGCCGCGTTTAGGAGCCCGCCTTGCGCGTGCGCCAGCATGGTCCAGAACCGGCGCAGCGTAGCCGCCGGGAGGCGGGGCCCCAGGGCAGGGATGTCGCGTTCCAGATAGGTGCGCAGGAAGTCTTCGCGCCAGGTCAAGCTGGCCCGGTCATTGGCGGCCTGAAAACTGTCGGGAAAGCCGCCTCGCAGCCAGAGATCGTTCTGCCGATCGGCACCCACCTCGTCCAGAAGTAGCGGCGGCATCTCGACATAGCGCACCCTGCCCGCCAGCGACTCCGCCGACTGGTTCAGCAGGACATTCGAGGCCGAGCCCAGAAGCAAGAATTGACCGGTCCGAAGACCCTTGCGCCGCCGCGCGTCGATCTGTCCTCGCAGGGAAGCGAAAAGGCCCGGCATCTGCTGGACTTCGTCCAGGATCACCAGCTTTCCCGCCTGTTCGTCGAGATAGAGGTCGGGCTCGGCCAGCACCACCCGGTCGGCCTCGCGTTCCAGGTCTAGGTAGACCGAGGGGCGCGTCTCGGCGATGTCCAGCGCTAGGGTGGTTTTGCCGACCTGCCGGGGTCCAAGTAAGACCACTGCAGCCTGGTCTTCAAGGGCGGAGAGCACTGTCTGGCTGGCGTTGCGTGAGTACATACCTTGCAATTACTTCACTGCATGGAGGATTTGCAAGGTTAATCTGTTCAGTCGAGCAGTCCGAGCCGCTCAGCCCGTTCCAACAGCATCTTCACCGACGATGGCTGCCAGCTTGTTCGCCCGCGGGGTGTCCGCTCACGCATGGCCTCCAGCCGGTTGCAGATCGCCTGAAGGGTGATGTCCGGATCCGCACCCTTGATGGCGGCGACAATGGCGGGCAGGCGGTCGTCCGTTTCGCGACGCACGGCGCGATCCAGCACCGTCTCGGGCAGGAAGCCGTCGCGGACATAAGCGTTCACGGCGCGCAATAGGCGACTTTGCGTCCACTGGCGCTCACGGGGCAGGGGGCCGTTAATGATGCGAACCACGTCTTCCCATGCCAGGTCAGGCCGCAGGCGGCGCACATGGGGCACCCAGTCTTGCGCAGTCTCGTTCAGGCGCTCCATGTAGCCGTCCTGGCGCGCCAGCCGCACCTTGCGTAGTGCCGCCGGATCACGGGCGCGCAAGCCCGGATTCCCGCCAACCCTGCCTTTGGTTCTTGCGCTAGCCAACCCGGCCTTGGTGCGTTCGCGGATCAGGGCGCGCTCGAACTCGGCGGCGGCGCCCAGGACCTGCAGGGTGAACTTGCCCTGCGGCGAGGACGTGTCGATCGGGTCCATGAGAGAGCGGAAGAAAGCGCCCTTGGCCTCCAGCCGTTCGATCACCTCGAGTAGATGCGACAGCGACCGCGCCAGGCGGTCGATACGTACGACCACCAGCGTGTCGCCCTTGCCGATCCGTTCAAGCAACCGCGCCAGCACCGGCCGTGCGCGGTTTCCGCCTGATGCTTGCTCCTCATGGATATCTGCGCAGCCCGCAGATTTCAGGGCCTGCGACTGGGGCAGGGGGGTCTGATCTTCGGTCGATACGCGGGCATAGCCGATCAGGGGCATAGGGGAAGATGGTTTCCAATATCATATGTCGCCACTAAACGACCGTTTGTAAACAGATGCAAGGGCACGATCTGTGGCGCTGTTCAGCAGAACACCGTTGGTTTCCTGGGCTGAGCGGAATCAGAAGGGTCCCGCAGTCCGTCGCGCGCGCGTGCCGCATAAGGCGTGCAGGCCTGCCCGGACAAGACCCTTGGGTAAAGTGCAAAATGATTGTAATTTGCACATATGAAGCCCCAAGCATCAGCTTTGCTAGATAACTTCGATGACCCTCGCGCTGCTACCGAAGGGGCCGAGGGAACATCCGAAGACGATTTGTGGTTTCTGCCTGGCCCGATCGAAGAGGATGCTGACGATCTGCCGCCGGGACCAAGGGTGGAGCCCCACGAGACGGCGGTTCTTGATGACTGGCGGAAGGCCGAGGCGGGCCATGCCGCTCGTCTCGCCCGCGTGGCTGGCCGCCTCGGCGCGCTAGACGACCGGCTGCGCCGCAGCCCCGAAGGCTGGCGGCACAGGCTCGCGCTGATCGAGGCAGCTGACCTCAGCTGGTTTGTGGGCACCCGGATCGGTCTGGATCGGCTTGCGCTTTGGATCTCCATGCGCCTGTCCGGCGTGCAGGACGATACCGGGGCGCTCGCGCGTGTCGGTTGGGCGGTGCGTCGCTTGACAGGCGGTCCCGGCCCAGAGGTAGACATGTCCGCCTTCCTCGACCGCCGTGACCCGGAAAACATGGGCACCGATGCCGAGCCTTTCGCGGATCGCGCGGGCGGTTGGCTGGACCTACTGGCGCAAGCTGCCGATCTGCACCCGATCACCCGCGCCTGCATGGGCTTTCACCTCTGGAACCTCGCAGGTCTCGGGCGGAACGACGACCGGATGGAGGCGGCAGTCACTGCGGCACGCATCTCGGCCAGCGAGGGCAAGGGGACGGTTTTTGCGCCGCTGGCCATGGGCGGGGCAGCGGGACTGCGTGCAAGCGGCCCACCCACCGATCGTCTGGCGCGGTGGCTGCACGGGATGGAGACCGCATGCCTGACCGCGATGCGACACCTGGACGATGTTGAGGCATGGGCCGTGCGGGCGGAAGACAAGATGTCCTCGCTAACGGGCCGAACGCCGACCGCCCTACTCCGCGTTCTGACCGAATGGCCCCTTGTCTCTGCCCCAATGTCCGAGGCCCTCACAGGCTGCAGCCGAGCAGCGGTTCAGCGAAATCTCGCCTGGATGCAGGACAAGGATTTGATTCGCGAGGTCACGGGTCAGGGGCGGTTCAGGATGTGGGGGGCAAGTTAATCCGCATCCGAGGCGCGGCAGAGATTGCGGTTGCATGATAGCTGCATTGTCAGCAAACTACGCTGCAGCCCAAGCGCAAAATGTACCTCTTGATCCGATCCTCGTCCTTGGGCCGCTCGCAGGCAACGCTTTGCGGAAAGGGAGCAGATCAAGGGCCGCAAGCGGTTGACACCACTGCCTCGGTCGCCACATCTTCAGGACCATGGTCGGGAGCGGCCCGTAGAATCCTCTTGCTGATTGATGAACTTGCGAATCCTTTCTTGGAATGTTTCTGAACGGAATCCGGATTGCTCTCGCATTTCGGCGGCACTCGAGGCTATTCAGCCCGATGTGGCGCTGCTCCAAGAACTGACCGAGAAGCACCTCTTGGCCGTCCGGAGAGCGTTCTCCTTCGTTTCCGTATGTAAGGCTACAGGCTCAAGGAAGGGCAATAACTTTGTCGCCATCGCTTCGAAAGCCAGTCAAAGGGGTGTTCGAAAGGTTGGTCCGAACAACGGCACAACCGGTTCCCGGTCGATTCTTGCGCGAGTGCTTGGCTCTGACGAGTGTCAGAATGCTCTTTGCACGGAGGTTGCATACGAAGGTTCCTGGCTTCCGATTGCATGCTTTCATGCCAGCGCCTTCGCATCGCCTTCCCATCGCGAGAACGAGTTGCGTGTATTGCTTGCCGCCTTGCCGCCTTCCGGTCCATTGGCACTTGGCGGAGATTTCAATTCGTACTCGCGGCCGATCATTGCGTGGCCTGCGGGCCTTGTCCTCGGATACAAGTCGTCCGACTTCCGCCGGAACGAAGGGCAGCGATTGAAGGCGATGCTGGCCAGCCTTGGTTTTGAAGGCGGGAGCCAGGGACGTACAACACGGTTTCTACCGGCCGCACTCGACCATGTCTTTGCGCGGTCCTGCAGCATCGTTTCATCTCAGATTGTCGGGAGACGCTATGGTTCTGACCACAATCCGGTGATAGCTGATTTGCGGTTCGGGAATTGAGCCCGTCAAAGCCTGTGGCGATGGTCAGCCTGTCGCTGTGCTGCCACGGACCACGAGCGCGGGCTTTATCAGGCTCTTACGGGGTTCGACATTGCCGTCAATTCTGTCGAGGAGCATAGCGGCCGCGTGTTCTCCCAGGCGGTCGGCGAACTGGTCTACGCTCGAGAGCGAGTTCTGCGCAAGCCGACAGGCAGAAATGTTGTCGAAACCAATGATGGCGACATCTTTCGGCACTCGAAGGCCACGGAGATTGATTACGCTTAGGAGCTCGAGTGCTGCTAGGTCATTCCAGCAGAAGATCGCATCGAGTGGGTGAGGGCGGTCAAGCAAGACGCTCGCGACAGCCTCGATGTCCTCCGCAGTTTCCAGCGCGCGCTCAATTGACGAGAACTCTGCAAGGCCATGCGTTTCCATCGCCGAAAGGTAGCCTTTTTCGCGGCGCTGAACGACCGACCCGGTGGTGGCAGGCCAATCGACGCTGAGCATGGCGATTTGGCGGTGTCCTGTTGCCACTAGATGGTCAATTGCAAGCCTTGCGCCGAGTTCATCATCCACGTTGGCAGTATCGAATGTCGCCGCGCGAGGCTCATGGAACGCGACGACCACCATGGGTAGCTTTCTTGCCACGCTGTCCAGGGCATCGCTTCCGACACGTGGCGCGATCCAGATGAGGCCGTCGACCTGGCGGTCGAGCATGGCCTCCACGAGTGACAGTTCGGCTTCGCCGGACGAGAGGCTGAAGCCGAGCAAAACCCTATACGAGGTTCCTTCGAGGCGGCGGCTGATGCCGACAGTGACATCGGCGAAAAACGGGTTGTGGATATCAGAGGCAACCACGCCGATGGTGAAGGTCTTACCCCGAAGGGCGCGCGCGGATGTCATCGGTCGATACCCTAGGACCTCGATCGAGGCGTGCACGCGTGCGCGCAGTTCAGGGCTTATACCGTAAGCGTTGCAAAGGACCTTCGACACCGCCGAGCGGGAGACGCCGGCGTGCTCTGCAACTGTCCGAATGGTTGGTCTCTTGCCGCCTGCGGAGGTCAAAGGGACGGGCTCTCCTGTCTTCGTTCATGCGTTTCTGACCCGCAATATCACGTTTACGTTGCGCGAGAAGTTGCAAAGCACTATCGTGGATCGATCCACATGGATTGATCCACACCGAATCACCACCGACCGCAAGTGAACGGCGGCACAACGTGGCAAAACAGGGAGGCAAAGATGAACGTCAGTGACAAAATGGGTGGGCCAAGTCGGAGGGAAGTGCTGCTTGCAGCGCTGGCTACTGGGCTTTCGCTGCCGTCTGCCTTTGCGGCGTCACGGGCCTGGGGACAGGAGCCGCTGACCGTGGGCTTTTCGATCTGGGACCTCAGCATCCCGTTCGCGGTGCCGCTGGCGGATTCGCTGCGCACTTCTGCTGCCGCCAACAACATCGACCTCAAACTGGTAGAGGCGAAATTCGACGCCTCGGTTCAGGCACAGCACGTCGCCGAGTTCCTGGTGCAGGGAGTGGACGTAATCTGCGTGACGCCGGTCGATGTTCGCGGAATTCTGCCCGCCGCGAAGTCAGCGACCGAGGCCGGTGTACCTTTTGTAGCCTGTCTGGGCACAGTCGAGGGCTACCCCTACATCGGTGCCGACGACACGGAGTTCGGTCGACAGATGGGTCGGCTGATTATCGAGGCGCTAAAGAAGTCTGGCCAGTCCGGCCCCTACAAGGTGGCCTTCCTGCGCGGGGCCCCAGGAGGAGCGCCCGACCGGCTTCGGTACGAAGGCATTATGGAGGTACTGACTCCTCGCGGCGATGTCGAAGTGGTGGCTGAAATTGTCACCGACTGGAGCCCTGACAAGGGCCTTTCAGGCGTTCAGGACCTGTTGCAGAAGTTTGGTCCCGGAGAGTTGCATCTGGTCCACGGCTGGGGCGGCATGGTCGAGGTGCCCGGCGCACGCTACGCGCACAAGACTGCGGGCCGATCGGATGTGATGTTTACAGGCGGCGAACTGACCGTGCAGACCAAGGAAGCAATCGAAAACGGCTGGCAGTATGGCGTGGTGATCCAGGACCCCGCGCAGGTCGGTCGGATCGTTATGGACGCCCTGCCGCGAATGGCACCCGATTTCACCACCGTCCCCGCCGACGCCGTTGTGCCGTTGCCGATTTGCACACTGACGAATCTGGGGGACTTTGTCCCTTTCTGACGCGGATGCAGCGCACTTGCGGCTTCATCCGGAGCGTGCCCGACTGCCGCTCCCGCAGTCGGGCACCACCACTCGCGAAAGGATCACCGTGACACAACTTCGCGACCTTTGGCGCGGGCACGGCCTCTATGTCGTGCTTCTGACGCCAATCATCGTGCTGTTTGCCTTGAACCCGGTGTTCCGGCAGCCAGGAAACCTGTTCAACGTATGGCAGCAGTCTTCCATCATCGGCCTGCTGGCGATCGGACAAACGCTGGTGATCATCCTTGGCGGGTTTGACCTTTCGGTGGGAGCCGTCGCCGCGCTCGCGGGCGTGACCTGCTATCTGGTCTTCCTTCTGATCGATCACGCCGCGATCATCCCGGTCGGTCTTGCGCTCTCACTTCTGGCCTGCGCCGCCGTGGGTGTGGCCAATGGTCTCTTGGTGACCTGGGCGCGGATCAGCCCACTGATCGCAACGTTGGGGGTCCTCAGCCTGGTGCGCGGAGTCGTACTGGTGGCAAGCGATGGGCGTCTGGTCTACGCGGAGGGCCATGGCTACTTGATGGCCGAATTCTTGCAGGGATCGCTGTTGGGCATGCCTGTGGCTGGCCTGCTGTTCCTCGTGCTCGCCGGCCTTCTGTGGCTGCTTCTGCGCCAGACCGTCTTTGGCCAGTACATTTTTGCCGTCGGCGGTAACGAAAGGGCTGCATTGCTTGCGGGCGTTCCAGTGCGTCGGGTCCAAATCGCGACTTATGCACTCTGCAGCGTCCTGGCTGGAATCGGCGGCATCGTGCTGGCCGCGCGCACGGCTTCCGCATTGCCCAATGCCGGGGTGAACTACGAACTGCAGGCGATCACCGCTGCGGTAATCGGCGGCGCGACGCTGGGCGGGGGCCGTGGGTCGATCCCCGGCACGGTGGTAGGCGTCTTCCTGCTGACAGCAATCGGCAACGGCCTAAACCTCTACAATGTATCGGCGTTCTGGCAGACGGCGGTGACGGGCGCGATCCTGCTGGCGGCGGTTGGCATCAGCATGTCCACCGAGCGCGGAACAGGACGCTAGGCCATGCTGAGGATCCGCGAAGCGACCAAGGCGTTCGGAGCGATCACGGTCGTGGATCGGGTCAACCTCGATGTCCACAAGGGCGAGGTCCACGCCTTGCTCGGGGCCAATGGCGCTGGCAAGTCTACGCTCATCAACATCCTCGGCGGACGATTCCCCGATGCCTCCGGGCGTTTCACCCTGAATGATCGCGACATCCGGCTGTCGAGCCCGTCCGCCGCCATTCGTGAAGGCATTGTGATCGTTCATCAGGAAGCCGAACTGGTTCCCCACCTGTCAGTGGCCGAGAACGTTTTCCTCGGACACGAAAGGACCTCCGAGCGCGCCGGCCTTCTGAGGCCAATCGGTCGCGACGGTCTTTTCGCCCGTGCCCGCAGGCTGCTTGACGCTTTTGCACTGGAGATTCCGGCGACAGCCACGGTATTCAGCCTGCCCCCCGCCGCGCGCCAGCTGGTGCAAATCGCCCGCGCGCTGTCACACGACGCCGAAGTGGTGATCTTCGACGAACCAACCGCCCGGCTTGGCCCGAACGAGCGGGCGGTGCTGTTCTCGATCTTCGAACGCTTGCGTCAGGATGGGCGGATGCTGATCTTTGTCACCCACTACCTGGATGAGGTGATCCAGGTGGCCGACCGCGCGACGGTGATGCGCGACGGCCGTCGCGTCGACACCGTAGCAGTTGCGGACACAAGTGTCGCGGCATTGAGCCGGATGATGGTCGGCGACGACGTGGTGCCCCGAAAGCGGGCCTCGGTTGCGGCAAGAGGTAAGGTATCGATTGCTGTGCGGCATGGTCAGCTTCCGGGGTTTGCCGACCTGTCGCTCGAGGTTGCGCGAGGAGAAATCGTCGGTCTCCTCGGACATCCTGGCTCCGGGCGGCGCGAGGTGACACGCGGCATTGTCGAGCTCTTGCGCCGGTCGCAGAACGGTCGCGTCGGGTTTGTGCCAGAGGATCGCAGGGCCGAGGGCCTGTTTCCGTTCCTCTCGGTTGCCGAAAACATCAGCCTCGGCATCCTTTCCGGTCGCCCCCTGCTATCCGTCAGGAAGATTGCCGCCGAAAAGGCTGTTGCCGGAGAGACAATCCGCCAACTCTCGCTGAAATGCAGCGGTCCGGGCCAGCCGGTCAGCGAGTTGAGCGGCGGCAACCAACAAAAGGCCGTGTTCGGACGGGCCACGGTGCTTCACCCCGAAGTCTATGTCATCGAATGCCCAACGGTCGGGGTGGACGTGAAGGCAGCGAGCGAAATTCACCGCCAGATCTTCGAACTCGCCGACAAAGGAGCCAGCATCGTCCTGGCGACAGATGACTTGGACGAGGCGCTGTTCCTGGCCGACCGCCTTCTGGTCATGTTCCGCAGTCGGATTTCTGCCGAACTCGCCGCGAGCGAGGCGACTCGCCCGGCCCTGATAGCCGCAATGGGTGCAATGCAGGGAGGCGCACATGCCTGACGTCATGACTGTCCTCGGGTCGGTCGCCGCCGACCGCCTGGGCCTGATAATCACTCATGAACACCTCTTCATCGATCTTAGCTGCTATTTCCGCACCGACCTGTCGCCGGCCGAAGCGGTCGCGTTTGCCGAGCCGGTTACGCTTCGAAACCTGCACCGGATGTTCCGCGATCCGTACGGCAGCCGCGACAATTGCATTCTCGACGACGTCGAGCTTGCAGTGCACGAAGCAACGGTGTTCCGGGCAGCGGGCGGCGGCACAATCGTCGACGTGACGCTTCCGGACATCGGTCGCGATGTGACAAAGCTGCGCGAAGTTGCGCGCCGCACAGGGCTAAACATCGTTGCCGGCTGCGGCCACTACATCCGTTCTGCCTGGCCTGCGGGACTTGAGGCGAGGACGGAGGACGAGCTGGCCGACGAACTGGTTCGGGAGATCAGGCAAGGTGTTGACGATACCGGCATCCGGCCGGGAATCATCGGCGAGATCGGAACCTCAAGCCCCATCCATACGGACGAACGCAAAATGCTGCGGGCGGCCGCCAGGGCACATCTGGCCACCGGCCTGTCAGTGACCGTCCACGTGCATCCGCCAGGACGCTGCGGACACGACGTCTTGGATATCCTGACCGCCGAAGGCATGCCGCCGGACCGAGTGATTCTTGATCATCTCGACGCGTCGTTGGCTCACCTCGACATCGATTTCGACCGGGCGGTAGGTTATGTCGCCAGCCTCGCCGACCGCGGCTGCTACATCGAGTTCGACCTCTGCGGAAACTCCGGCTACTTCCGTACAGCTGAAGCCTCATGGTGGCTGCCTTCGGACCGCGAACGCGCAAGGGCCATCGCGGTCCTCTGGCGACTGGGTCATGGAAACAAGATCCTCCTGTCGCAGGATGTCGGACACAAACACTACCTGCAGTCCTTTGGCGGTTGGGGATACGCGCATGTGCTGACCGACTTTCGACACCATCTGCGCGAAGCTGGACTGGACGACCCGCTCATCGACGGATTCTTCACGCGCAACCCGGTTCGCGCGCTCGTCGGTCCATAGCTCAGGTCGACTCGACCCTGGGCCCTGTAGCCGGTTGGCCGACACTTTCGACCTTGGACCGGACAGATCGAGAGGCCAAACAAATGCATTGACTCCTGTCCCGTTCCCTCACAGCTTAGAACAGCGTTCGCTCAAGACGAACGTGCCACAAGCAACAAGGGGGTCCATACATGACTTTCACGCAATCCTCCCGGCGACAGTTTCTGTCCGGGCTTGGAAGCACGTCCATTCTCGCGCTCGGCCTCCCTCAGATGGTGCGCGCGCAATCCGGCGAGGTGACGATCTTCACCTGGGAAACCTATCACGAAGATCCTTGGATTGCCGAGTACAGCGCGGCGAGCGGGGTCAAGGTGAACGTCGTCCGCACCGGGTCGGTGGACGAGATGTATGCTCAGGTCCGCTCGGGCGCGATCGAGGCCGACATCCTCTACTTCGACACCGGGTCGGTTCCCCGCTACATCGACGGCGGGCTGATCGGCCCGTTCGACGCCTCCAAGGTGCCGAACGCCTCAATCGTTTCGCCCGCGATGGACTGGGTGAAACGCCTCACCGTCAACGGCAAGCTCTGGGGCATTCCGTACAACTGGGGCACGCAGCCGCTGATGTTCAACAAGGATGCGGTCGGTGACGAGCCGCAGACCTGGGCTGCCCTGTGGGATCCGAAATATGCCGGCAAGGTCAGCATGTTCGACGACGCCTACATCACCTTCCCGATGATTGCGCTCTATGTCGGCGCGGCCGACCCGTTCAACCTGACCGATGACGAGTTCGAGGCCTGCGCCGATGCACTGCGGCGTTTGCGGCCCCAGGTCGGGACCATTGCCCGCGGTTTCGACGATGCGACCACGATCTATGCCGCCGGCGACGCCGTGATCGGCTATTGCCAGAACATCGCCATCGTCAACGACCTGAACGGCCTGGGCAAGAACTTCGGCTATAGCTTCCCGACCGAAGGGACGCCGACCTGGATCGACTGCGCCATCCTGACGCCCAAGGGCGACCGCCAGGAGGTCTATGACTTCATCAACGCCAACCTGACGCGCGAATGGCAGTCCCGCTTCATCGCCGACAGCTTCAACAACGGTGTCCTGACGGCGGACGATGCCCTGGCCTCCGGCATCGCCGAAGACGTGCTGCGCAAGACCAACGTGCTTGACCAAGCGACGGACGGTTTCTGGCAGAAGATGGTGGTGTTCCAGCCCCCGGAGGACATCGATCGGCGGCTGCAGATGTGGAACGACTTCAAGGCCGGAACACTCTGACACGAAAGGTGCACGCCGTGGCCAATGCAAGTGAAGGCGGGCCGCTCCTGCGGCTTGAGTCGGTGTCGAAAAGCTATGGTGCCTATCAGGCGCTGCAGCCCACGACCATTTCGGTGAACGAAGGAGAATTCTTCTCGCTTCTCGGCCCTTCGGGCTGCGGCAAGACCACCACTTTGAGGATCGTCGCCGGGTTCGAGGTTCCGACATCCGGGTCTGTGCATCTTGGCGGACGCGACATCTCTCGCGTGCCGCCTAACTTGCGGGACACCAATACGGTCTTCCAGTCCTACGCGCTGTTCCCGCACATGACCGCCGCCGAGAACGTCGCCTATCCGCTGAAGATGAAGAAGGTGCCCGCGGCCGAGATCGGGCCGCGGGTGACTGAAGCCATCGCCCAGGTGGAAATGTCGAAATTCGCCGAGCGTCTTCCGCACGAGATGTCGGGCGGACAGCGGCAGCGGATCGCTCTGGCCCGCGCCATCGTCGGCCGGCCGCGCATCCTGCTTCTGGACGAGCCGCTGGGCGCGCTCGACCTCAAGTTGCGCGAACAGATGCAGCATGTGCTGGTGCACCTGCAGCGCAAGATCGGCATCACCTTCATCTATGTCACCCACGATCAGGGCGAGGCGCTGTCCATGTCGGACCGCATCGCGGTGATGAGCGCCGGCCGCGTGCAGCAGCTCGCCGATCCGCAGCAAATCTACTACCGCCCCGCCAATGCTTTCGTCGCCGGCTTCATCGGCAAATCAAACGTGCTCAGCGGGAAGGTTCTCAGCGAGAGCGGGCGCACCAAACTGCGCGTCGGAACGCTGGACATTCCACTTGAGGAGGCTCTGGCCAAACCGAAGGCCGCTATCCGGCACGAATCCATAGTGGTCGGCAGCGCTGCCGAAGGTCGCGATGTCGTCTTTGACGGGGTTGTCGAGGATGCCCTGTTCTTCGGCAGCACCGTCGAGGTGACGCTCGACGTGGGAGGGACCAAGATCATCGCCAATGCCCCGTCGCAACGCGACGCACGCTTCGCCGCAGGTGAGCGTGTCCGCGCCGGTTTTCACCTCCGTGACGTGGTGCTGCTCGATGACTGACCAGTCCAGCTCCGATGGCGGCCTTGGCGCCGCAGTTCGCCGCCTGTCTCCCGTGGCAGTCTATGCCTGGCTGCTCGCGCTTGTCGTGCTGCCCAACATCCTGCTGCTGGGCACAAGCTTTCTCAAATCCTCCGGGGGCGTTCTCGTCTACGAGGTGACCCTCGAGAACTATACCCGGACCATCGCGTCCAGCACAGTCCAGTTCCTGGTCCTGCGCACCGTGGGCACCGCCTTTGCCGCCGCCGCAGTCGCGGCGCTGGTCGCCTATCCGCTCGCCTTCTACGTCAGCCGCTACATGCGGACGTGGAAGATCGTGGCGGTGATGCTGGTGGTCGTGCCGCTGTGGATCAGCCTGCTGATGCGAGTCTTTGCCTGGCGCATCATCCTGGGCGAAGAGGGCGTGCTGAACTCGTTCCTGGTCTGGGCCGGGTTCCTGGCCGAACCGTCGGATGCCTTCCTCTACTCCCGTTTCGCCGTGATCGTGGCGCTTGCCTACATGGCGATCCCCTATGTCTTCGTCTCCTCCTACACGGCGCTGGAGCGGGTGCCGCAGAGCCTGATCGAGGCCAGCCAAGACAGCGGCGCCGGCCTGTGGTCCACCTTCCGCAACGTGGTCTGGCCGCTGTCCAAGCAGGGGCTGGCAATCGGCTTCGCGCTCGCCTTCCTGCTGGCGGTCGGCGACTACATCACGCCGTCGATGGTCGGCGGCCTGGACGGCACCATGCTGGGCATGGTCATCGCCTCGCAGTTCGGCATGGCAGGCAACTGGCCGCTCGGCGCGGCGCAGGCGATCGTGCTCATCGCCGCCGTGGGCGTGGTGCTGGGCGTCATCTTCTGGTTCGCCCGCACCCGCGGCATTCTGCAATCGGTTGACGCAGGCACCGGCGCGGAACTGCGCACGCCGGAGACCCTGCGCGACTATCTGGTGCTCTGGGCGATCCGCCTGGCGGTGCTGCTGCCCTATCTCTTCCTCTACCTGCCGCTGATCATCATCACCGTCTTCTCCTTCAACGCGAGCCAGATCCAGACGCTGCCGCTGCAGGGCTTCACCCTGGAATGGTATGCGGCGCTCTGGGGCGACACCAATCTGGTAGCCGCACTGCAGCGGACCCTGATCGTGGCGCTGACCACGGTGGCCCTCTCGGTCGTCGTCGGCATCGTCTTTGCGATGGTCTTCGCCTACCGCAACCTGCCCTTTGCCGGCGTCCTGCAGGCGGGACTGGCGATCCCGGTAGCGATCCCGGGGATCGTGCTCGGCATCTCCATCGTCATCGCCGCACAGCTTGTCGGGGTGAAGCCGGGTATCTGGCGGATCATCATCGGCCACATGACCTTTGTCATGCCGGTGGTGATGATGATCATCCTGAACCGGCTGCAGCGTCTTGACCCGTCCTATGTCCAGGCCTCGCTCGATCTCGGAGCGGATTACGGCAAGACCTTCCGGTACGTCCTCTTCCCGATGATCCGCACGGCGGTGCTGGGCGGAGCGCTGCTGGGCTTCACCCTCTCGGTCGACGAGGTGATCGTGACGCTGTTCCTGTCCGGGATCGAACCGACGCTGCCGATCCATGTCTGGAACCAGATGCGCTTCGGTTTCACCCCCAGCGTGAATGCGATCTTCACCCTGATCGGCGGCTTCTCCATCGCCATGATCCTGATCGCCATGGCCGTGATCGGCCGCGGCAAGGACAAGGCAGTTCCCTGAGGCAAGAAATGACAAGAACAACGATTGGACAGATCGGCGGGACGCCCGTGGAAGGAGTCCTGCTGGACAACGGCCGCGGCATCCGCGCGCGCCTCATCACCTTCGGGGCGCGGCTGACCGAGCTCTGGGTGCCCGGTCGGGACGGCACGGCGGCGGATGTCGTGCTCGGCTTCGACACGCTTGAAGAGTATGTCGCGACGGACACCTATTTCGGCGCAACATGCGGCCGGTACGGCAACCGCATCCGCAAGGGCCGCTTCGAGCTGGACGGCGCGCCGGTCCAGGTTGACTGCAACGAGCACGGCAACCACCTCCACGGCGGCGTCGACGGCTTTGACCGCAAGGTCTGGAACATCGCCGAACTTTCGCCGACCCGTGTCGTCTTCACCGCCGTCTCCGGCGCCGGCGAGATGGGCTTTCCCGGACGGTCGAACCTCAAGACCACCTATGAACTCACGCCCGACAACGGCCTTCTGATCGTGATGGAGGCCGACACCGATGCTCCCACGCTGATGAACATGGTGCATCACAGCTACTTCAACCTGGCCGGCCAAGGCTCCGGTGATGTGCTGGGTCAGGTCATCCGGCTGAATGCACCTTTCTACACCCCGGTCGACGACGAGCTGCTGGCGACCGGCGAAGTACTCTCGGTTGCCGGTACACCCTTCGAGTTCACTTCGGCCAAACCGATTGGCCGCGACATTGCGGCACTGCCATCCGTCGGGGCCGAGATCTTTGGCGAGGGCGGCGGCTACGACCACAACTGGTGCCTGTCGGAAGCCGGTTCGGACCTGCGGTCCTGCGCCGAGGCCTGGGATCCAGCTTCGGGCCGCAAGATGGTCCTTTCGACCACCGAACCCGGGGTGCAGTTCTATACCGGCGGCTATCTGTCCGACGCGATCCTCGGCAAGGCCGGGGCCAGGCTCTGCAAATATGCCGGCTTCACCCTGGAAACCCAGAAATTCCCCGACAGCCCCAACTTCGCGCATTTCCCGCATTGCAAGCTGAACCCGGGCGAGCGCTACCGGCAGGAAATGCACTTCCACTTCACCCTCTGCAAGGAGAACGGCGATGCGCTTTGACGCCGTCATCATCGGCGGCGGGCACAACGGGCTCGTCGCCGCCAACTACCTTGCCCGCGCCGGAAAATCGGTCTGCGTGGTCGAGGCGCGGCCATTGGTCGGCGGCGCCTGCGTGACCGAGGAACTGGTCCCCGGGTCGCGCTGGTCGTCTTGCTCCTTCGTTCAGGGCATGCTGCGGCCCGAGATCATCGCCGAACTGGAACTCGAGTCGCGGTTCGGCCTGCGTTCCATCGCCCCCGATATCCAAGGCTTCGCTCTGTGGGAGGGTGGCGACCACGTCATGCTTCACAAGGACGTCGATGCGACGCTGAAGTCGATCGAGGCGCATTCCAAGCCTGACGGCCGCGGCTTCTTCGAATTCGGGGCGCGACTGAAGCGCTTCGCCGACCTGACGCGCGACTGGCTCTTGTCGGACCCGCCGGCGCGGTCCGAGGTCTTTGCCCGGTTCGAGGCCGCAGGCGAGACCGAACTCTTGAACGAGTTCCTGCTGTTGTCGACCGACGATCTTCTGAGCCGTTACATAACCTCGGACCGGCTCAAGGGCTACATGATGTTCCTCGGCATGGTGTCGATCTGGGGCGGCCCGCAGACGCCGATGACCTCCTATGTCTACGGCTATCATGCCTGCGGCGAGTTCGAGAACGTCTTCAGCCGCTGGGCACTGCCGGTCGGCGGGATGGGCGCTATCACCGAAGCGCTGCGCAAGGGGGCGGAGGCGCATGGCGCCACCGTGCGCACTTCGGCACCCGTCGAGGAGATCGTTGTCCGCTCCGGCAAGGCGGCGGGCGTTCGTCTGGTCGGCGGCGAGGTTATCGAGGCCGAAACGGTGCTGTCGAACGCCGAACCCGGACGGACGCTCGGGCGGCTTCTTCCCCAGGGCGCGCTCACGGCGGGTCGGAGGGCCGAAGTCGGCCGGCACGACACTCGCGGCTCGATGGCCCGGATGCACATCCTGATCGACCAACTGCCGCACTATGTGGGTTTCGCCCCTGAACTTGGCCCGCAGCACAAGGGTCACACGATCCTGAACGCCACGCCGCAGCTTTACCAGGATGCCTACGAGGCGCAAATCCACGGCGAGTTCCCGGACGATTTTGTCGTCGAGGCGCTGATCCATTCGGTCACCGATCCGAGCGTCTGCAAGCCCGGGCATCACACCCTGGCGCTCGGCGTCCAGCAGTTGCCCTTCCACCTGAAGAAGGGAACCTGGGACGACCACCGCGAGGCCTGGCTCGACCGGGTGATGGAGACGGTGTACCGCTTCGCGCCCAACCTGCGCGGCCATGTCCTTGGCCGCAACGCGGTCACGCCGCTCGATCTGGAGCGGACCTATGGCCTGACCGGCGGCAACATTTTCCAGGGCTCGATGGTCGGGCTGGAGAACCTGTTCTCGGCCCGCGCAGCTCCGGGCGGAAACGGCTACCGCACGGCCATCGACGGCCTCTATCTCTGCGGCTCGGGCGTCCATCCCGGCGGCGGCGTGACAGGCGCGCCGGGACACAATGCGGCGAAGCGGGTGCTCGCCGACCTGTCCGGCGATACCGCGCCGATTCGCCGCCACACCGAGATCAGCAAGTCTTTCGTCGATCAGATGATGGGCACGGGGATCGGCAAGGACATGGGCTACCTCGTCGCGCGCTCGAAACTGTTCCGGGCGGCGACGCGGTTCTTCTCGAAGGTCAAGTGATGAAAAAGAAACTCCGCTCGCAGGACTGGTTTGGCGGCACCGGCAAGAACGCCTTCATGTACCGCTCATGGATGAAGGCGCAGGGGTTCCCCGACGATCAGTTCGACGGCCGCCCGGTCATCGGAATCTGCAACACCTGGTCGGAACTCACCCCCTGCAACGCGCATCTGCGCGACATCGCTGAAAGGGTCCGGCGCGGTGTTCTTGAAGCCGGGGGCTTCCCGGTCGAGTTCCCGGTCACCTCTCTGGGTGAATCCAACATTCGCCCGACCGCCATGCTGCTTCGCAACCTCGCGGCCATGGATGTCGAGGAATCGATCCGTGGCAACCCGGTCGATGGTGTGGTGCTGCTCGTCGGTTGCGACAAGACCACCCCGGCGTTGCTGATGGGGGCCTCAAGCTGCGATGTGCCGACGCTGGTCGTCTCGGGCGGGCCGATGTTGTCGGGGCGCCATGACGGCGAACTGATGGGTTCGGGAACGGCCGTGTGGAAATACTACCAGGAGGTCAAGGGCGGCCAGCGCTCGCTCGAGAATTTCCTCTCGGCTGAACAGGCGATGAGCCGCTCGGTCGGGACCTGCAACACGATGGGCACCGCCTCTACGATGGCCTCCATGGTCGAAGCGCTCGGCATCAGCCTGCCGGGCAATGCCGCGATCCCTGCGGTCGATGCGCGGCGGTCGAAGATCGCGCAGATGGCGGGCCGCCGCATCGTCGGGATGGTGCAGGAAGACCTGACGCCGTCGAAGGTGATGACCAAGGCGTCGTTCGAGAACGCCATACGGGTCAATGCGGCCATCGGCGGCTCGACCAACGCTGTCATCCACCTGATCGCCATCGCCGGGCGGCTTGGCGTCGAACTCAGCCTTGACGACTGGGACAGGCAGGGACGTGGCGTGCCGACAATCGTCAATCTCCAGCCGTCAGGTGCATTCCTGATGGAGGACTTCTACTATGCCGGCGGGGTTCCCGCCGTGATCCGAAGCCTTCTGGAGGCCGGGCAGTTCGACGGTGCCGCACGGTCGGCCACGGGCCTTACCATGGGCGAAGTTTACGCCGATGCCGAATGCCACAATGCCGAGGTGATCCGGCCGCGCGACCGTGCACTGGTCGATGAGGGGGGCATCGCCGTCCTGCGCGGCAACCTCGCGCCGGGCGGTGCGGTGCTGAAGCCCTCAGCGGCAACGCCGGAGCTGATGAAGCACACGGGGCGCGCGGTCGTGTTTGAGGATTTCAGCGACTACCACGCCCGCATCGACGACGAGGCGCTCGACGTCGACGAGACTTGCGTGCTGGTGCTGAAGAACTGTGGCCCGCGTGGATTTCCGGGCATGGCCGAGGTCGGCAACATGGCGCTGCCGGCCAAGGTGCTGCGCAAGGGCATCACCGACATGGTGCGCATCTCGGATGCGCGGATGTCGGGCACTGCCTTTGGCACCGTCGTCCTGCATTCCGCGCCGGAAGCGGCGGCCGGCGGCCCGATTGCGCTGGTGCAGAGCGGCGACATGATCACGCTCGATGTCCCCGCCCGCCGGCTGCACCTGCATGTCAGCGACGAAGAACTTGCGCGCCGCCGTGCCGGATGGACTCCGCCCGAACCCCCCCTGGACGGCTACCAGCGCCTGTTTATCGGTTCGGTCCTGCAGGCCGACCGGGGCTGCGACTTCGATTTCCTTGTCGGGCGTCGCGGTACGCCGACCCCCAAGCATTCGCATTGAAGGAGGATGCCGTGAACTACGACATCATGGAGGGCTCGGCGCTCTATCCGACGCTGAAGGGCCGACACGTCTTCATCACCGGCGGCGGCTCGGGCATCGGCAAGTCGCTGGTCCAGCATTTCGGGCACCAGGGCGCGCGGGTTTCGTTTGTCGACATCAACGAGAAGGCGTCGCAGGCCGTGGTCTCGGAATGCCGCGCCCGCGGCTGGGGTGACCCCGAGTTCGCGATACTTGACCTGCGCGACGTAGAGGCGCTCGAGGCCCATATTGCGGACATCGGGCAGCGGCGCGGACCTATCAACGTTCTTGTGAACAACGCCGGCAGCGACGACCGCCACACACTCGAAAGCGTTACGCGCGAATACTTTGACGACCGTATCGCGGTGAACCTCCGCCACCAGCTCTTTGCTGCCAAGGCCGTCGCGCCGCAGATGAAGGCGCAGGGCGGCGGATCAATCATCAACTTCACCTCGATCACCTGGACTGAGGCCGATGGCGACTGCGTCTGTTACGTCACCTCGAAGGCAGCGGTCCATGGCATGACAAGGGCGCTGGCGCGCGAACTCGGCCCGTCGAACATCCGCGTCAACTCGATCACCCCGGGATGGGTGATGACCGAGCGGCAGGTATCGCTTTGGCTGAACGAGGCGGGTGAACGGCAGATCGCCGAGCGACAGGTGCTGCCAGGAAAGGTTTTCCCGCCCGATATCGCCCGAATGGCACTGTGGCTGGCGGCAGACGACAGCCGGATGTGCTCGAAACAGACGTTCGTTGTCGATGCCGGATGGATCTGAGGAGAGTAACCATGAGCAACTACATTCGTACTATCCAGTTCCGCGGCCAGAACGGCGAGGTTCGTGTCGGTAGGACGGGCGATGGCGATACCGTCCGCTGTGTCGCCGGTGCAGCCACGATCTTCGGACTTGCCCAAGAGGCGGTTGCCGCTGGGTCCAAGCTGCGCGATGTGATCGAGGCGCGGATTTCCGGCGAAACCGAGAGCTTTGCTCGCCTTGCCAAGGACGGTCGCCTGCTTCCGCCGGTGCACCACCCGGAAAACGATGCGCGGTTCCTCATCACCGGGACGGGGCTCACACATATCGGCAGCGCAAAGACGCGCAACGAAATGCACGACCGGCCCGAGGGCGAAAACGAGCCGCCCATGACCGATTCGATGAAGCTCTTCGAACAGGGCCTCCGCGCCGGCCGACCCGCCAAGGGCGAAATCGGGGCGATGCCGGAATGGTTCTTCAAGGGCGACGGAGGGATTGTCGTGGCTCCGGGGCAGCCGCTGACGAGCCCGAATTTCGCGCGCGCCTGCGCCGAAGAGCCCGAGATCACCGGAATCTACCTGATCGGCGGCGACGGCAGACCCTTCCGCATCGGCTATACGCTGGCCAACGACCTCTCGGATCACGAGACAGAGCGGCTGAACTTCATGTACATCGCGCCGTCCAAGCTGCGCGACTGCAGCATGGGGCCCGAGCTGCTGATCGGCGATCTGCCCGACAAGGTCGAGGGCCATTCGCGCATCTGGCGTGACGGCAAGCTCCTGTGGGAGGGCAGTTTCGAGAGCGGCGAGGCGAACATGTCCTACTCGATCGGCAATCTGGAACACCACCACTTCCGCCACACCGCCTTCCGACGGCCGGGTGACCTGCACGCGCATCTGTTCGGCTGCCCGGTGATCAGCTTCGGCGAGGGTGTGCGCACCCAGGACGGCGATGTCTTCGAATTCGATGTGCCCGTCTTCGGCCATCCGCTGCGCAGCCAGCTGCGGATCGAGGGCGGTCCGCTTCAGGTTTACGAAGTCGAAGCCCTGTGAAATGTCGGGGGAAATGATCGAAGCATGACACTGCACAAGAACCTGATCGCGGGCGAGTGGGTCGGCTCGACGTTCACGCCGAACGTCAACCCTTCAGACACGTCCGAGACCGTCGGCGAATACGCCACGGCCACCCTGTCTGACGTCAACAATGCAATCGAGGCCGCCCGGGCTGCCTTTCCGGCTTGGTCAAGGTCGGGGATCGTCGAGCGGGCACGGATCCTGCGTGATGCCTCTGCCGAGATCCTTCGACGCAAGGACGAGATCGGAAACCTCCTGTCGCGGGAGGAGGGCAAGACGCTGCCGGAAGGAATCGGCGAGGCCGTACGTGCCGCGCAGATTTTCGAGTTCTTCTCGGGCGAGGCTCTGCGGCTTGCCGGTGAGGTGGTCCCCTCCGCGCGGCCGGGCGCGACGGTAGAAATCACGCGAGAACCTCTGGGCGTGATCGGCATCATCACGCCCTGGAACTTTCCCATCGCGATCCCGGCCTGGAAGATCGCTCCGGCGCTTTGCTACGGCAACACCGTGGTCGTGAAACCGGCAGAGCTGGTCCCCGGCTGTACCTGGGTTCTGGCAGACATCCTCACGCGCGCGGGACTTCCGCCGGGCGTGCTGAACCTAGTGATGGGCAAGGGATCGGTTGTCGGCCAGGCGATGCTGGACAGCCCCAAGGTCGATGGCATCAGCTTTACCGGGTCGGTCGGCACCGGTCGGCGCGTCGTCGAGGCCTGCGCACGGCACCTTCGCCGGTCGCAGGTAGAGATGGGCGGAAAGAACCCGCTGGTGATCCTGGACGATGCCGACCTTGAAGTCGCGGTCGAGGCCGCGTTGAACGGCAGCTTCTACTCGACCGGCCAGCGCTGCACCGCGTCGTCCCGCCTGATTGTGACCGAGGGGATCCACGACCGTTTCGTCGCGGCGTTGGCCCAGCGGGTCAGGGATCTGCGTGTGGGCCATGCCCTGGACCCGGCAACGCAGATGGGTCCGGTCGTGGACGAATCCCAGCTCCGGCAGGATCTGGACTATGTGTCGGCAGGCAGGGCAGAGGGAGCCCGGCTGATCGCTGGCGGAGAGCGCCTGAACCGGGCGACGGAAGGCTACTACCTTTCGCCCGCGCTCTTCACCGACTGCGCCCCGGATATGAAGATCATGCGGGAGGAGATCTTCGGGCCAGTTGCCGGCGTCATGCGCGTCAGAACCTACGAAGAGGCTCTTGAGGCCGCCAATGACACCGAGTTTGGCCTTTCATCCGGCATCTGCACGACCAGCCTGAAGTATGCGGCTCACTTCCGCCGGAATGCGGAGGCCGGGATGGTGATGGTCAACCTCCCCACCGCAGGCGTCGATTTTCATGTTCCGTTCGGTGGCCGGAAGGGCTCCAGCTTCGGGACGCGGGAACAGGGCCGCTATGCGGCAGAGTTTTTCACCGAGGTAAAGACGAGCTACATAGCGGCGGGCTGACGCGTCCATAACGAGGTTGCCGACAATGTGCCGGAAGACTACGAAAGGATTTCGAAAGCCTTTCGTAGGCAACGAACGGGCAGGGCGGATTTGGAAAAGCGCTACGAAGTCAAGAGTCTGGTGCGGGCGCTCGATGTGATCGAGGCGATCGGTTCTTCGGGGCTTGATGGTATCGGGATCAGCGACATCGCCCGTGCAGTCGGCACTACCAAGAGCAATGCCTTCGGGATTGTGCAGACGCTCTGCGACCGCGGCTTCGTTTCGGATTCGGGCGACGGACCGACACGCCGCTATCGGTTGGGCGCAAGCTTTCTGCGCCTCGCCACAGTAGCCGCCTCGCAGCGGCCGCTGGCCGTGATTGCCAGAAAGACACTGATGGCTCTGACATCCGCAACCGGCATGACCTCCCGCTTCGCGGTTCTTGAAGGGGGCAGCGCTGTCGCGCTTGCGCGTGAGAACGCCGACAGTGGTGTGGATGTCGCGCCCTATCTCGGCCGACGCGAGTTGCCTCATTCGACCGGGGTCGGGAAGTCGCTCCTCTCCGGCCTGCCGGACGAGGAAATCCTGAGGCTCGTCCGCGCGTCCGGCATGGAGCGGCGCACAACGCGGACCATCACCGAACCGGGCCAGTTGCTCGAGGACATCCGGCTCTGCCGACAGCGCGGGTTCTCGGTCGATGACGAAGAGGACATGGATGGCGTCTTCTGCGTTGCGGCACCTGTCCGCGACAGCTTGGGGGTGGTCATCGGCGCCGTCAGCGTCTCCGGCCTGAAGCTCGACCGGGATGAAGCTGACATCCATGCCGTCGGGCGGAAGGTGCGGGACGGCGCGATAGCCATGTCCATGGACCTTGGCTTCAACGCGGCGGCCTATGGCAAGCCGTTAAGCGACTGCTGAACAGACCGAGTCCACATCCCCTTCGGTGCTGGCAAGTTCGTGCTTGATTCTCCGAGCTACATCGGTCAAAATATCGAACAGCGTTCGTCTATACAGAACGATACAGCGGGGATCGGGGGCGCAGATGAAGGCAGCGGAACTTTTTGTCAGGTGTCTTGAAAACGAGGGTGTGGAGTACATCTTCGGCATTCCGGGCGAAGAGAACATCGACGTCCTGGATGCGCTGATCGACAGCCCCATCCAGTTCGTCACCACCCGCCACGAACAGGGTGCGGCCTTCATGGCGGATGTCTACGGGCGCCTGACGGGGCGGGCGGGGGTCTGTCTGTCGACGCTCGGGCCGGGGGCCACGAACCTGGTGACGGGGGTTGCGGACGGCAACATGGACCGTGCGCCGATGGTGGCGATTGCCGGGCAGGGATCGACGGCGCGGATGCACAAGGAAAGCCACCAGATCCTCGACCTGGTGAACCTGTTCCAGCCGATCACCAAGTATTCGACGCAGATCCGCCTGGCCGAGATCATCCCCGAGATCGTGCGCAAGGCGTTCAAGACGGCGCAGATGGAAAAGCCGGGCTGTTCCTTCATCGACCTGCCGGAAAACATCGCCGAGGCGGAGTTGCCGGACATGGTGCCGCTCAAGGTGCAGTCGCCCTTGCCGCCCACGGCGCCCGTCGGCAAATGCGCCGAGGTGGCGAAGATCATCGACGCCGCGCAGCGGCCGATCATCATGGCGGGCAACGGCGTGATCCGCGAGGGCGCGTCCGATGCGCTGGTGGATTTCGCCGAGAAGCTGAACGTGCCGGTGGCAACGACCTTCATGACCAAGGGCGCGATCCCGTTCAGCCATCCCCTGTGTCTGGGGGCGGTGGGGCTGCAGGCGCATGACCATGTGGCCTTCGGCTTCGACGCCGCCGATCTGGTGATCTGCATCGGCGTCGACATGGTCGAATACCACCCGCGGCTGTGGAACCCCAAACGCGAGAAGAAGATCATCCACATCGACCAGAGCCCGGCGGAGGTCGATGCGCAGTACATCCTGGAGGCCGGCGTGGTCGGCACCATCCGCGATTCGCTGGAGCGGATCGCGGCCAAGGCGCGCCGCCATCCCGACACACGGATCCACGGGCTGCGGCCGGTGATTGCCGGAATGGTGGCCGAACACAGGGACGACACCGAATTCCCGGTGAAGCCGCAGAAGGTGATGTGGGATCTGCGCCAGGCCCTGGGCAAGGATGACATCGTGATTTCCGATGTCGGCGCCCACAAGATGTGGACGGCGCGGATGTACCAGGCCGAGGCGCCCAATACCTGCATCATTTCGAACGGCTTTGCCGCCATGGGCATCGCTCTGCCCGGGGCGATTGCCGCTAAGCTCGCCTATCCCGACCGGCATGCGGTGGCGGTCTGCGGCGATGCCGGGTTCATGATGAACAATCAGGAGATCGAGACGGCGATGCGTCTCGGCCTCGATCTCGTCGTGCTGATCTTCAATGACAGCAAGTACGGGCTGATCGAATGGCACCAGAACCGGCACTTCGGCCGCTCGACCGCCATCGACTTCACCAACCCCGATTTCGTCAAGTTCGCCGAGAGCTTTGGCGCCAAGGGCTATCGGGTAGAGCGCACGGAAGACCTGCTGCCGACCCTGCGGACGGCGCTGGGCGACGGCACGGTGTCGATCATCGACTGCCCGGTCGACTACCGCGAGAACATGAAGCTGACGGCGCAGCTGCGCGGCCTGACCTCGCCGATCTGACCCCCCCTCGCCCCGCCGGCGCGCCCCGCGCCCGGCCCCGCCGCAGGAGAGCCGCGCGATGAAGCCGTTCAGTTTCCAGACCACCCGTTCGGTTGTAGCCGAGATCGGCGCCACCGCCCGCATCGGCGCGATGCTGGCAGCGCGCGGCTGCCGCAAGGTCGCCTTCGTCACCGACGCGCCGATCCTGCGCCTGGGCCTGGCGCAGGCGGCGCTGGACGGCATCGCCCAGGCCGGGCTTGACGTCTGGGTCTTCGCCGAGGTTCAGCCCGATCCAGCCGAGGCGATGATCCTGGCCGCCGCCGCCCGGGCGCGGGCCGAGGGGGTGGATTGCGTCGCCTCGGTCGGCGGCGGCTCGTCCTTGGACACAGCGAAGCTCATCGCCGTCCTTGCCGCCAGCGACCAGCCCATCGGCGAGATGTACGGCGTGGGCCTGGTCCGGGGCGAGCGCCTTCCCTTGATCCTGGCGCCGACCACGGCAGGGACCGGATCGGAGGTGACGCCCATCTCTATCGTGACCACCGGAAGCAATGAGAAAAAGGGTGTTGTGGCCCCGCAGCTCTTGCCCGATGTGGCGGTGCTCGACCCCGAACTGACCGTCGGCCTGCCGGCCGCAGTCACAGCAGCCACCGGGATCGACGCCATGGTGCATGCGATCGAGGCCTATACCTCGAAGCGGCTGAAAAATGTGGTCTCGGACTGCCTGGCCCGGCAGGCGCTGGCGCTTCTGGGCGCCAACATCCGCCAGGCCTGCACCGTCCCGGGCGACCGCGAGGCGCGCGGGGCGATGCTGATGGGCTCGATGCTGGCGGGGATGGCCTTTGCCAATGCGCCGGTGGCGGCGGTGCATGCGCTGGCCTATCCGCTCGGCGGCCATTTCCACGTTCCGCACGGGCTGTCGAACGCGCTGGTGCTGCCGCATGTGCTGGCATTCAACCTGCCCGAAGCGATGCCGCTCTATGCAGAGCTGGCGCCGCTCGTTTTCCCCGATCTGGCGGGAAAGTCCGAGACCGCCCGGGCCGAGGGCCTGGTCGAGGGCTTCCGCCGGCTGGGGCCCGAACTGGGCATGGCCACACGGCTGTCCGAGGTCGGCGTCGGGCACAACCACCTGCCCGTGCTGGCCGAGGATGCGATGAAGCAGCAGCGGCTTTTGATCAACAACCCGCGCGAGATGACCTACGAGGCCGCGCTCGACATCTACAGCCAGGCGCTGTGAGGCCGGCGCGATGAGCGGCGATCCGTTCTCGGTCGATGCGATGGCCCGGGCCTGGGTGCAGATGCAGGGCCAGATGGCCTCGGCACAGCGGGCGTTCTGGGACGCGGCGGCGCCGGGCGCGGCCGGGGAGGGCGCGGCGGCAGCCGACCCCTGGGCGGCGGCGCGGCAGGTCTCTGAACAGTGGCTGCAGACGGTGCTTCCGTCTGCGGCCAGCGGTGACGACGGCATCGTCCGCGCCACGCTGCGGCGGATGCTCGATCCCGGCGAGTTGATGGGGGCCGGCGGCGACGATGTCAGCCGGACGATCCAGGCGCTGGTCAGCGGCGGTACCGGCGGCGCGGCCGAGGTCGGGCGGGATGTGCTGCAGGCGACGGCCGAATGGCTGGCGCTGCAGGCGGCGAACGGCGACTACCGGCTGATCGTCGCCCAGGCCTGGGGCCGCGCCTTCGCCCGCTTCCTGCAGGCCTCGGGCGGTGAAACGGCAGCGCAGGGCGCGGCCGATCCGGCCGCGCTGAAGCGGTGGCTAGAGATCGCCGACGCCGAGATGATCGCCACGCAGCGCAGCGAGGCTTTCCTGGCGGCGCAGCGGAAACTGCTGCGGGCGGCGTCCGACTACCGTCTGCGCGAACGGGCGCTGCACGAGGCCTGGTGCGAGGCGCGCTCGATCCCGACGCGATCCGAGATCGACGAGCTGCAGGCGACGGTGCAGGAGCTCAAGCGCGAGCTGCGCCGTGTGCGGCGGGCAATGGCCGCGTCCGGCCGGTCCGCCGATACCGGAGAGGGGACGGGCGAGGGGATGGGCGGATGAGCGCGAAGGGAAGCGATCCCGCCGGCCTCCTGCACGGTCCGAACCGGCTTGCCGAGGCGCTGGCGGCCGTGTCGCGCGTGCCGGAGGCGGCGGTCGAGGTCGGAACGGCGCCGAAGCGTCTGATGCTGCGGCAGGACAAGGTGACGCTGCACCGCTATGATACGCCCGCAGGCGTCAAGGTGACGACCGGGCCGGTGCTGATCGTCTATGGCCTGATCGGCCGCTACACGATGGCCGACCTGCAGGAGGACCGCTCGCTTGTACGCAGCCTCTTGGCCCGTGGCGTCGATCTCTGGGTGGTGGACTGGGGCCATCCCGGGCGCGCCGAACAGTCGCTGACGCTGGACGATTACGTTGACGGCTATCTTGACGACTGCATCTTCCGCATCGGCGCGGTGACCGGCGCGCCTCAGGTCACGCTTCTGGGCATCTGCGAAGGCGGCGTGTTCTGCACGCTTTACGCCGCCCTTCACCCCGAGCGGGTCGGCCGCTTGATCCTGACGATCACGCCCATCGACTTCCATGGAGATACCGACGACGCCGATCCGTCGCATGGCTTCATCAACCTCTGGACCCGCAACCTGCAGGACGAGGACATCCGCCGGCTGATCGCCGCCTTCGGCAACCTGCCGGGCGAGATCATGGCGGCGGTGTTCCAGATGATGACGCCGGCCCGCGGCCTGACCAAATACAACCTCGACCTGATCGAGGCGGCGGGCGACGAGGCCAGGCTTCTGAACTTCCTGCGGATGGAGAAATGGCTTGCCGACCGGCCGCACCACCCGGGTGCGGCGGCGTTGCAGTGGCTGATCGAGCTTTACAAGGAAAACCGGCTGGTCAAGGGCACGTTCGAAATGTCGGGCCAGCGCGTCGATCTCGGCCGGCTCACCATGCCGGTCCTGAACATCTATGCGCTGCAGGACCACATCATCCCGCCGCCCTGCTCGCGCGCGCTCGCGGCCCATGTCGGCACCAGGGACTATACCGAGATCGCGCTGCCCGGCGGCCATGTCGGGGTCTATGTCAGCAGCAAGAGCCAGGGCATCGTCGCCGACGGCATCAGCAGCTGGCTCCTGCGCCCGCCTGCGGAGCGAGGGCCATGAGCAAATGCGTCGAGGCTGCGGCCGCCGTGTCGGTGATCCGCGATGGCGACACCGTCTGCATCTCCGGCTTTGTCGGCATCGGCACGCCGGATGCGCTCATCGAGGCGCTGGCGCGGCGCTTCCTTGACACCGGTCATCCGCGCGACCTGACGCTGGTCTTTGCCGCTGCCCCCGGCGACGGCGGCGAGCGCGGGCTGAACCGCCTGGCGCTGCCCGGGCTGGTGCGCTGCGCCATCGGTGGGCATTGGGGCCTGGTGCCGAAACTCGGCCGGATGGCGGTCGAGGGCGAGATCGAAGCCTATAACCTGCCGCTCGGCTGCATCTCGCAGCTTTACCGCGAGATCGCCGGCGGCAAGCCCGGGATGTTGTCGAAAGTCGGCCTCGGCACCTTCGTCGACCCCCGCCTGGGAGGTGGAAGGATCAACGACCGCACCAAAGGGGATCTCGTCGAGGTGACCCAGGTCGGCGGCGAGGAGTGGCTGTTCTACAAGGCTTTTCCGATCCATGTGGCACTTCTGCGCGCCACCACCTGCGACACCCAAGGCAATGCGACGATGGAGCGCGAGGCGCTGATCCTCGACGCCACCGCCTGCGCCATGGCGGCGCACAACTCTGACGGCATCGTGCTGGTGCAAGCCGAACGTCAGGCGGCCTATGGCTCGCTGATGCCGAAACGGGTGGCGATTCCGGGGGCGCTGGTCGATTGCGTGGTCCTCGCCCCGCCCGGCCAGCACATGCAGACCTATGCCACGGCCTACAACCACGCCTTCTCGGGCGAACTGCGCCTGCCGATCGAGGACCTGGCGCCGCTGCCCCTGGACGCGCGCAAGATCATCGCCCGGCGGGCGGCGCTGGAACTGCCGGTCCACGGCGTCGTCAACCTCGGCATCGGCGTGCCCGAAGGCGTCGCCGCCGTGGCTGCCGAAGAGAGGCTTCTGGATTGCGTCACGCTGACCGCCGAGCCCGGCGTCATCGGCGGCATGCCGCAGGGCGGGCTGAACTTCGGCGCCGCGATCAACCCCGATGCGATCATCGCGCAAAGCGCGCAGTTCGACTTCTACGACGGCGGCGGGCTCGACATGGCCTGCCTCGGCATGGCCGAGGCCGATGTAGCGGGCAACGTCAACGTCTCGCGCTTTGGCAACCGCCTGGCCGGGGCCGGCGGGTTCATCAACATCAGCCAGAATGCGGCGCGGCTGGTGCTCGCGGGCAGCTTCACCGCCGGCGGGCTCGAGGTCGCGGTGCAGGACGGCCGCCTGACGATCCTGCGCGAGGGCCGGCAGCAGAAGTTCGTGCCAGAGGTCAAGCAGATCACCTTCTCCGGCCGCCGCGCCGCCGCGACCGGCCAGCCGGTCCACTATGTCACCGAACGCTGCGTCTTCCGCTGCGGGCCAGAGGGTCTGGAGCTGACCGAGGTCGCCCCCGGCATCGACATCGGCCGCGACATTCTGGCCCACATGGGGTTCCGCCCCATCGTCCACGCGCCGGTCGCGATGGACCCGCGCATCTTCCGCCCCGGCCCGATGGGCCTGCGCGCCGCCTTCCTCGAGGCGCCCCTGTCCGAGCGCATCCGATTCGATGCCGAGACCGGGCGGCTGAGCGTCAACCTCCGCGGCTTCCGGCTGGCCGGGGCTGCGGCGCTGGAGGAACTGCGCGCGCTGGTCGAAGGCCATTGCGCCGGGCGCGAGCGGCAGGTCGACTGCACCGTCTGGTACGACGGCTTCAGCATCGAACCGGCCCTGGCCCAGCCCTATGCCGATCTCGTCGCCGATCTGGAAAAGCGCTTCTACCGCTCGGCCCAGCGCTTCACCCGCAGCCCGTTCCAGCGCCTGCGCTTTGGTGCCGAGCTGGCCAAGCGCGACCTTGCCACGCGGGTGACGGCGACCGCGATCCGCACCGGTGCCGCATGACCGCCGCAGTCCGGCCCCCGGTTGCCAGTGACGCCGCCTGCCGTCAGGGCCGCGTGCGCTGCGTCTCGCATCACGGCTTCCACGACATGGCCTTCCGCGACCGGGGTGCCGAGGACGCGCCGCAGCTGGCCTTCTGCATCCATGGCCTGACCCGCAACGGGCGCGACTTCGACCGCTTCGCCGCAGCGCTCGCGGCCAGCCACCGCACCGTCTGCCCCGATCTTGCGGGGCGCGGCGACAGCGACTGGCTGCGCGATCCGGCCGACTACAACCTGTTGCAGTACAACATGGACCTAACCGTCCTGGCCGCGCGCTTCGGCCGGGCGGAGTTCGACCTGATCGGCACCTCGCTCGGAGGCCTGATGGGCATCGCGCTGGCCGGCTTGCCCGGTTCGCCGATCCGCCGCCTGGTGGTCAACGACGTGGCGCCCGAAATCCCGCTCGCCGCCTGGACCCGGGTGGCGGCCTACGGCCGGACCGAGCTCCGCTTCGACAGCCTCGCCGAGGTCGAGGCGCATCTGCGCCAGACGCTGGCCCCCTTCGGACCGATGACCGATGCCGACTGGGCCCGCATGGCACAAACCAGCATCCGCCAGGACGGCACGGTGATCCGCCTGCACCACGACCCGGCGATCTTCCAGAACTTCCGCCGCTTCGGCGCCATGTTCGCCTTCGACCTCTGGCACCAGTGGGACCGGATCAGATGCCCGGTACTCATCCTTCGGGGACGGAACTCGGACTTCCTGACAGATCATCTCCTTGAAAAAATGTGTTCCAGGTTGCCGCATGCCGAGGTCCTGGAATTCGACAACGTAGGACACACGCCGACACTGAACGCGCCCGTGCAGATTGATCCGGTTCTGGACTGGCTGCGATCGGAGTGACGCCCAGGCCTTTCTCAAATTTTCCGACCGCCAGCCTACGGTAAAGAAACCCAATACTCAGGAGGACAGTGGTGACTGAACCTACCGCTCCAAGATACGTCTTCCCACCCTCCCCCGATTTCGCAGCCGCCGCGCATGTGAAGCCCGATGAGTACAAACGCCTCTACGCCGCCTCCCTGGCCGATCCCGAGGCCTTCTGGGGCGAGGTCGGGCAGCGGATCGACTGGGTGAAACCCTATACGCGGGTCAAGAACACGAGCTTCGACTTCGGTCGGGTGTCCATCGAATGGTTCGGCGACGGTACGCTAAACGTCTCGGCAAACTGCATTGATAGGCACCTGCTGGACCGCGCCGACCAGACCGCGATCATCTGGGAGCCGGACGATCCGAAGACGCCGACGCAGTACATCACTTATCGCGACCTGCTGGAAGGCACCTGCCGGATGGCGAACGTGCTCAAGGCGCATGGCGTGGGCAAGGGCGACCGCGTCATCTTGTACATGCCGATGATCCCCGAGGCGACCTATGCAATGCTGGCCTGTACCCGGATCGGCGCAGTACATTCCATCGTTTTCGGTGGCTTTTCCCCCGACGCGCTGGCCAACCGCATCAACGACTGCGACGCGAACCTCGTCATCACCGCCGACTGGGCGCCGCGCGGAGGCAAGAAGACCGGGTTGAAGGACAACACCGACAAGGCGATGCTGCACTGTTCGGACAAGGTGAAGGTGCTGGTCGTGAAGCGCACCGGCGATCAGACCAGCTGGGTCGAGGGCCGGGATTTCGACCTGACGGCAGAGATGGCGACGGCCAAGCCATATTGCCCCTATGTCGAAGTCGGAGCCGAGGATCCGCTGTTCATCCTCTATACCTCGGGCTCGACCGGCAAGCCAAAGGGCGTGGTGCACACCACCGGCGGCTATCTGGTCTATGCCGCCTACACCCATCAGATGACGTTCGACTACCACGACGGCGACGTGTTCTGGTGCACGGCGGATGTGGGCTGGGTGACAGGGCACAGCTACATCGTCTACGGACCGCTGGCCAACGGCGCGACGACGCTGATGTTCGAGGGCATCCCGACCTTCCCCGATGCGGGCCGGTTCTGGGAGGTGATTGCGAAGCACCGGGTCAACCAGTTCTACACCGCGCCGACCGCCATCCGCAGCCTGATGGGGCAGGGGCAGGAATGGCCCGCCAAGCACGACCTGTCGTCGCTGAAGCTGCTTGGGACCGTGGGCGAGCCGATCAACCCCGAGGCGTGGAACTGGTACGATGCCAATGTCGGCAAGGGCCGATGCCCCATCGTCGATACCTGGTGGCAGACCGAGACCGGCGGGCACCTCATCACGCCCCTGCCGGGTGCCATCCCGACCAAGCCCGGCTCGGCCACTCTGCCCTTCTTCGGCGTAAAGCCCGAGATCCTTGACGCGGCAACCGGAGCGGTGCAGTCCGAGACGGCGACCGAGGGCGTGCTGTGCATCGCCGACAGCTGGCCAGGCCAGATGCGCACGCTGTGGGGCGACCATGCGCGGTTCGAGGAGACCTATTTCAGCCAGTACAAGGGGTACTATTTCACCGGCGACGGCTGCCGCCGCGATGCCGACGGGTACTACTGGATCACCGGCCGGGTGGATGACGTGATCAACGTTTCCGGCCACCGCATGGGCACGGCGGAAGTGGAATCAGCACTGGTGGCGCACCAGGCGGTGGCCGAGGCGGCGGTCGTGGCCTACCCGCACGACATCAAGGGGCAGGGCATCTATGCCTATGTGACCCTGATGAAAGGGACCGATCCGACCGAGGCCCTGCGCAGGGAGCTGGAAGCCTGGGTTCGGACCGAGATCGGTCCGATTGCCAAGCCCGACCTGATTCAGTGGGCGCCCGGTCTGCCAAAGACTCGGTCCGGCAAAATCATGCGCCGCATCCTGCGCAAGATTGCCGAGAACGATTTTGGCGGCTTGGGCGATACCTCGACGCTGGCCGATCCGTCGGTAGTCGATGATCTGATAGCCAACCGCATGAACCGGGGCTGAGCGTGGTGACGGACTCATCCGGCAGCGCCGCGCTCCCCAAGGCAATGAAGGCCGACCTGGCGTTGGACTGCCGCAACCTTCATGGAGAGGGTGTCCTCTGGAATTCCTGCGACAGAAAGGTCTGGTGGACCGACATCCACGGCAAGGCGGTGCACTGGTTCCACCCTGAGTCCGGTGCGGCCGGCAAGCAGGTATTGGGGCATCGGCTGTGTGCCTTTGGACCCCGGCGCGAGGGCGGGTGGGTTGCGGCCTTCGATGATGCAATCGAAATTTGCGACAGCCGGTTCCAAATCATTCAGCGGCTGCATCCGTTCGAACCGGACAAGCCCGGCACCCGGCTGAACGACGGAAAGACAGACCGAAACGGGAACTTCGTCGTCGGCGGCTACGACGAGCGCACAGGCCGTCCTATCACCTCCGTCCTGCGTGTTGGCTCGGACCATCGGGTAGAGGAACTGATCAGCGGTATCACCTGTGCGAACGCGATCTGCTTCTCGCCCGCAGGAGACAGGATGTACTTCGCCGACACGCCAACCCGACGGGTCCTCAGCTACCCATACGGTTCTGACAGGATCGGCAAGCCCGAACTTCTCGCCGATCTCTCTGACATGAACTGCTATCCTGATGGGGCCTGCATCGACAGCGAGGGCGGGATCTGGATCGCACTATGGGAAGGCAGTGGGGTCCTTCGGATCGACATCTCTGGTCGGATCACCCACCGCATCGAAGTTCCGGTACCTAGGGTCACATGCTGCGCTTTCGGCGGTCCGGAACTTGCGACGCTCTACATCTCCACTTCCAGATTGGGCGCCACAGGCGCCGATCTAGCGGCAGCGCCGCTTTCAGGAAGTCTCTTTGCCGCAGAGACAGGCTTTTCTGGCATCGAGGACTGCCCCTATGGCCTGCTGCCGGTTTCGTGGACGCCGAGATAGGGTGTTTCAACGGAATCAGAGATTTCCATGGAGAGACGGAAGTCCAGCCGCGAGTTCAAGCCTGAGGCGGTGAAGTTAGTGAGGGATCGCGGTGTGACGGCGGCGCAGGCGTCGCGCGATCTGGGCGTTCATGCGAACGTGTTGTGGAAGTGGGTCCGGGAGGCGGAGACGGACCCTGCGCGGGCGTTTCCGGGGAACGGGCAGGTCAAGCCCGAGCATCTTGAGGTTGTCAGGCTGCGCAAGGAGGTCGGCAAGCTGAAGGCGGAGCGTGACATCCTAAGAAAAGCCGCAGCCTACTTCGCGAGGGATGTGACGTGAGGTTCGCCTTTGTCGCGAAGCACGCCACATCTGGCCGGTGCTTTGGCTGTGCGCGGCGCTGGATGTGTCACGGTCGGGTTTCCATGCCTGGCTCGGCCGCGTGACAGGAAATTGTCCGTGTTCCAATTCGTTGATCTTTCGCCAGAAACCTGGGGCCGTACTTCGGCAGGCCGAAGCGGAGGTGGCTGCCCTGTTTCTGCGCCCGAAGATCGCATCTGGTCCGCCCTTCGGAGTTGGCCTCGCCTGTTGAATCCTCGTCGGGCGGGCAGTGCGCGGCGTTGCCGATGCTGGCCCTTTATGCGGCGTGGCCGACGCTGATCGCCACGGTTGTGTTCAGCGCGAGCCTCAATGATCAGGATGCCACGGCGGGCAAGCTTACGATGCCATTTTCCCAGTCGAGCGCGAAATGGAAGACGCCTCCCGATTCTCATGACGGTGGCATTCGATCCTGCCCAAGGGTGGGAAGCTGCTCCTGCCAGAGGCAGGACAGCGGAACAGGCCTTGGGGTAGGCGTAGCGGCAAATGGTATTCCCCCATCCCTCCTATAAAGAGATTGTATATCTGCTTGCGCCTTGCGGCGACTGTTCCGCAAGGCTCGGCGGAAGTAGTGTGGGAAGAACTCTTACACCACAAGGCCCGCAAGCCTCTGAAAGCCCGACGGGAAGGGATGCCAGTTGTCCGGAACGCATGATGCCGTCGACGTCGTGATCGTGGGTGCGGGGCCGTCCGGAGCAGTCGCCGCCCATACGCTTGCCACGGCCGGGATGCGGGTAATCTGCCTCGAGCAGGGCGACTGGCAAAGCCCGGCGGACTATCCCGGAAACCGGCCGGAGTACGAGCTACTCCTGCAGAAGCAGTGGAGCTGGAACCCGAACACCCGCGGCCGCGCCGCCGACTATCCGATGAACCTGGACGAGGCCGAGGTGACGCCGATCATGTTCGGCGGCGTCGGCGGGTCGAGCCTGCTTTACGGCGCGATGTGGATGCGGCTGATGCCGTCGGACTTCCGGGTCCGGTCGCTTGACGGCATCTGCGACGACTGGCCGATCAGCTACTGGGACCTCGAGCCCTACTACACCAGGATCGACAAGTTCATCGGCGCCTCGGGCATGGGTGGCGATCCGGCCTATCCGCAGCCGCTGGACTACGACATGCCGCCCTATCCGATGGGGCAAGGCGGGGTGCGGATGGCCCGGGCGATCAACCGCCTGGGCTGGCACTGGTGGGTCGGGGCCAATGCGATCCCCACCGCCCGCCACAAGGCGATGGAGAAATGCCTGCGCTGGGGGGTCTGCGAGACCGGCTGCCCGGCCGGGGCCAAGGCCTCGTTCGATCTGGCCTACTGGCCGCATGCCACGGCGGCGGGGGCCAAGCTCGTCACCGGCGCGCGGGTCTGCGAGATCACCACCGATGCCGGGGGACGGGCAACCGGCGTGGTCTGGATCGACCGCAAGGGGCAGCGCCGGCACCAGCCGGCGGGCGTGGTGATCCTTGCCGCCAACGGCATCGGCACGCCGCGGCTGCTGATGCTGTCGGCGACCGGGGCGCAGCCGCAGGGCTTGGCCAACCGCTCCGGCCTGGTCGGGCGCAACCTGATGCTGCACCCCAACAACGAGGTGATGGGGCTTTACGACGAGCCGCTGCAATCCTGGACCGGGCCGGCCGGGCAGTTGATGTATTCGATGGAGTTCTACGAGACCGACCTTAGGCGCGGGTTCTACCGCGGCTCCAAGCTGAACCTGATGCCGGTGCCGGGCATCCTGCGCTTTCTCGACGATTTCAACGGCCTGCCCTTCGCCCGGCGTTGGGGCGCCGGAATTCACGACCTGGCGAAATATGCCGGGCGGGCGATGACCTGGGCGGGCAATATCGAGGACCTGCCCGAGGCGCACAACCGGGTCACGCTGGACCAGGCGCTGACCGACAGCGACGGGCTGCCGGCACCGAAGATCAGCTACCGCATCAGCGAGAACACGCAGAAAAGCCTGGACTTTTCACTGGCCCGCATGGCCGAGATGCACCGCGAGGCCGGCGCCGACCATGTCTTTGCCCATCCTTTGTGGCGCGAGGCGCCGGGGCATCTTCTGGGCACGGCGCGGATGGGGACGGACCGCGAGACCTCGGTCGTCGATGCCTTCGGCCGGGCGCATGACGTGGCCAATCTCTACATCGTCGATGGCAGCGTCATGGTGACCAGCGGCGCGGTCAATCCGACGGCGACGATCACCGCCCTGGCCCTGCGCACCGCCGAACATATCCTCGCGTCCGCCAGCGAGATCGAGGTGGCGGCATGAGCGGGGTTGCCGCCACGCCGGAGGTGCTCTCCCGTCTGCGGGCGCTGGCTACGGTGTTGATCCCGTCTGCGGCCGGCCGGCCGGGCGCGGCTGATCTGGCCGGATTCGACGCCTGGCTGACCCGGGCATTGCGCGCCTGCGGCTATGACGACGCCGCGCTGCAGGTCGCGCTTGACGCCCTGCCGCTGCAAAGCTCGCTCGCCACCGCCGAAGCGCTCGCCGCCGCCGATCCCGATGGCTTCGCGATGCTGAGCACGCTGGCGAGTGCGGCCTATTTCATGGCGCCCGAGGTGCTGCGCGGTTTCGGTTTCCCCGAGGACCGCCGCAATCCGGCCGGGGTCGAGGACTTCATGGCCGAATTCGAGACCGGCATCTTCGAGCCGATGCTGGCGCGCGAACCGATGTTCCGCGACCCCCGTACCGACCCCCGTGACCAAGACGCAAAATGACCGACCGGATTCCCAAACGCCAGTTCCGTAGCCAGAACTGGACCGAGGCCAAGGGCGTCGACGGCTTTCTGCTGCGCTCGTCGATGAAGGTCCAGGGCCTGCGCGAGAAGGATTTCAAGAAGCCGATCATTGGCATCTGCAACAACATGAGCGACTTCAACCGTTGCCACATGCATTTCGCCGGCATGGTCGAGGCGGTGAAGGAATCCATCCTGCAATCGGGCGGCCTGCCGCGCGTCTTCAACACCATGACCATGGGTGCCGACAGCGCCTTGCCGCTGGGCGCAAGCTTCATGCACCGCAACCTGCTGGCGATGGAGATCGAGCAGATCTGCGAGATCTACTCCATCGACGGGCTGGTGATGCTCGGCGCCTGTGACGAGACCATTCCGGCGATGCTGATGGCGGCGGCGTCGATCAACCTGCCCGCGATCCTGCTGCCCGGGGGGCCGTCGTTCAGCGGTCACTGGCGCGGCCGCGATGTCGGGCCGGGGGTGGATTTCCACAAGGTCATCATGGGGGTGAAGACCGGCGAATACACCGAGGCCGACGTCACCGACCTGGAGAATTCGCTGGAACGCAGCCCCGGCCATTGCTCGACCATGGGCACCGCCGGCACCATGGCGGTGATCGCCGAGGCGATCGGCATGGCGCCCGCCGGCAGTTGCGCCATTCCGGCGGTGGACAGCCGCAGGCTGGCGATGGCCCGCGACGTGGGCGAGATGGTGATGGACCTGGTCCTGAACGACCTTCGCCCGCGCGAGATCATGACTGCCGCGGCGCTCGACAATGCCATCCGCATCATGGCCACGGTCGACGGCTCCAGCGCCGGGGTGATGCACCTGCTGGCGATTGCCGGGCGGCTGGGGATCGACCTGCCGCTGACCCGGTTCGACCAGATTTCGACCGGCACGCCGGTGCTTCTGAACCTCAAGCCCTCGGGCGAGTTCTACATGAACGATTTCTTCAACGCCGGCGGCGTGCCGGCGCTGCTGAACGCGCTCGGCGACCTGATCGACGGCGCCACGATGACGGTGACCGGCCGCACGCTTGGCGAAGAGATCGGCACTGCACGGATCGCCGATCTGCGGGTGATCGGAACCCGCGACAAGCCCGTCGCCAGTCCGCAAGGGATTTCCGTGCTTTACGGCAATCTCGCCCCCGATGGCGCGATCATCCGCACCGGGGTGGCCACGCCCGCGCTTCTGGCCCATCGCGGCAGGGCGGTGGTTTTCGATGGCCGCGCCGATCTGGATGCGCGTCTCTACCAGCCCGATTTCGACATCCGCCCCGGCGATGTGGTGGTGCTGCGCGGCGAGGGGCCGCGCGGGTCGGGCATGCCGGAATCGGGCCGCATCGCGGTGCCCGACAAGCTCTTGGCGCAAGGTATCACCGACATGCTGCGCATCACCGACTCGCGTCTGGGCGGCACGGTGAAGCAGACGGCGGTGATCCATGTCGCCCCGGAATCGACCGTGGGCGGGCCGCTGCGGCTGGTCCAGACCGGCGACATCATCCGGCTGGATGTGCCGGCGCGACGGATCGAGGTCGAGGTCTCCGACGACGAGCTGGCGGCCCGCGCCGCGCGCCTCGGGCCGCCGCAGATGAACGCCCCGGCGCGCGGCTATGCGCGCCTGGTCAAGACCAGCGTGACCCAGGCCAACCGGGGCTGCGACCTGGATTTCCTCGCGCCACCCCAGCCGCAAGAGGCCGCCACATGACCGCCACCTCTCCCTGGCCACGCGGCCTGGTCACCGCCCTGGTCACGCCCATGCAGGACGATCAGGTCGATTTCACCGCCTTCCGCGCCCTGATCGAGTTCCAGATCGCCTCTGGCGCCGCGGGCCTGATCATCACCGGCGGCACCGGCGAATACGGCGCCCTGCGCTTTGACGAGCGGGTGGCGCTTTACCGCCGCGCGGTCGAGTTCGCCGCCGGCCGGGTGCCGGTCATCGCCGCGCCGGCCTGCCTGTCCACGACCGAGGCGATTGCCTTGTCGCAGGCCGCGGCCGAGGCCGGCGTGATCGGGCTGCTGCTGGCCTCTCCCTTCGGCGAGCCGATCAGCTGGGAGGAGCGCCGGGCCTTCTATGCCGAGGTTGCCGCTGCAGTTTCGGTGCCGATCATGATCTACAACACGCCGCCCGCGGGACTGCTGCGGTTCGAGCAGATCGTCGATCTGGCGGCGATCCCCGGCATCACCGCCGTCAAGGACAGTTCGGGCGATGCCGAGCTGATGGGCGACCTGCTGGCCTGGCGCGAGCGGTCGGGCTTTACCGTCTATGTCGGCAAGGACGCCTTCCTGTTCGAGGCGATCTGCGGCGGCGCGGATGGCGCCGTCTTTGGCGTGGCGAATTTCGTGCCGCGCGAACTGGCGGCGTTCATCGCGCTGGTGCAGGGCGGCGCTCCGCTGGACCGCATCCGCGCCACCTGGAACGGCCTGCGCCCGCTGATGCGGATCATGGAAGGGGCCACGAACTATGTCGGCCTTTGCAAGGCCGGCTGCTCCCTGCGCGGCATTGATGTCGGGCTGGTGCGCCGGCCCTACCGCATGCCGCAGGCCAACGAGATCGCCGCCGTCGGCGCCTGGCTGGATCAGGCCGCCCTAGGCAAGTGAATGTCCTTCAGGGAGAAAACCAATGAGAACAATCTGGACCGATGAAGAGATTCGCGCCGCCGCTGGTGGCCAGAGCACCCGCAGGCAGTTCCTGCACGGCACCGCCGCCGCCGCCGCCGGCGGGTTCCTGGCGCCGCTGTTTCCGGGCACGGCGCGGGCCGAGGGGCTGGGCGAGCTGAAAATCCTCGCCTGGGAGGGCTTTGCCTTCGAGGAGGAACTCAAGACCTATCTGCCGGAAAAAGGCATCACCCTGGCGATGTCGACGATCTCGACCCAGGATGACGTGCAGATCCGGCTGTCGGGCAGTACTCCGACGGTGATCGACGTCACCTCCTACAACCAGGGCTATGCCGAACTTTACGGCAAGGCCCTGAAGATCATGCAGCCGCTGGATGAGGCGCAGATACCGAACTACAATTCGGAAAGCATCTTCCCGGAGTTCTACCACCAGCCGGCCTGGTACTGGGACGGCGCGCTTTATGGCGTGGTCATGGGTTGGGGCATCAACTGCGTGGTCTACAACCCCGCCAAGGTGCCCGAACCGGCGAGCTATCAGGACCTGCTGAAACCCGAGTACACCGGCCAGATCGCCTTTGTCGACGACAGCCTCGCCAACTGGCCGATGTTCGCCCGCCTGACCGGGTTCGGCGACAAGTATCCCAATGTCAGCCGCGACGAGCTGGGCCAGATTTTCGAGGGGATGAAACCCTATCGCGACCAGTCCAAGGTCTTTGCCGCCTCGATCGGCGATGTCATCAACCTGTTCGTGAACGGCGAGATCGGCGTGCTGTTCTGCGGCTGGTCGGGGATTCCGGTGGAAACCGGCGGTCAGGGGCTGGAGACGAAATACACCGTCCCGGCTGAAGGCGGCGCGATCTGGTCGGATGCGTTCTTCATCCCGACCTCGGCAGAGAACACCGATGCCGCCTATGCCTTCATCGACGGCATCATCGCGCCGCAGGCCCAGGCCGACCATGCGCGGCTGACGCTGTCGGGGACGATCAGCAAGGCCGCCGTGCCGCTGATGGATGAGGCCACGCGCGGCCTGTTCGACTATGACAAGCTGGGCGACCTGTTCGCCAAGTCGCCGCTGCCGGCGATCCCGCCGCTGGCCTCCGACGAGTTTGCCACCTTCGACGACTGGGTGCAGGCCACCGCCGACTTCAAGGTGGGCTTCTGACCTCCCCCGCCGCGTCGGGCACCCCCGGCGCGGCGGGTCCGTGCAATGCAAGGACGGCGGACCGCCATGGCCAGAGAACCGCTTTTCGGAAACCGGCGCGAGCAGAGCGGCTATCTGCTGGCGGCGCCGGTCTTTGCCTTTCTGGTGGTGTTCTTCGTCTTCCCCTCGCTGATCCTGCTGGTGTTCAGCTTCTGGCAATATGCCGGTTTCACCCTGACGCCCGACTTCAGCTTCAGGAACTACCTCGCGGCGCTGGAGCGCCCGGCGGTGCTGCTGTCGATCTGGACCGGGGTGAAGATCGGCTTCTGGAGCGGGCTTGTTGCCACGGTGCTGAGCTTTCCGGTCGCCTGGCACATCGCCTTCAGCGCCCGCGGCAACGCGCTGCTTTATGTGGTGCTGCTGTCATGGTTTTCGAGCTATCTGGTCCGCATCTTCGCCTGGCGCACCATCCTTGGCACCAATGGCCTGATCAACTCGACGCTGATTTCGCTCGGCCTGATCGACCAGCCGCTCGACGTGCTGATCTTCAGCCCGACGGCGGTGGTGATCACGCTCGTGCACATCTTCCTGCCGTTCACCCTGCTGCTGCTGCTGTCGGCGCTGCGCAACGTGACGCCCGACCACCTGAACGCCGGGCGCGATCTGGGCGGGACGCGGTTCGACATCCTGCGGCGGGTGGTTTTTCCCATCGCCTACAAGGGCATCTTCGGCTCGTTCATGTTCACCTTCATCCTCTCGGCGGGTGACTTCATGACGCCGCAGCTTCTCGGCGGGCGCAACGGGATGACCCTGGGCCTGCTGATCTCCGACCAGTTCCGGGTGACGGGTAACTGGCCTGCGGGGTCGGCCATGGCCTTCCTGCTGCTGGTGGTCTTCCTCTTCGTCTATTTCCTGCTGACCCAGTCGCTGCGGCTGGCGCGGCTGGCGCCGGGTGTGCGGTTCCACCCGCCGCTGGAATCCGCCAGCCCGCCGGGGAGGGCCTGAGCCATGCTGCGCCTCTATGTCTGGGTTTACCTGGCCTTTCTGGTCTTCCCCATCGCCATCATCACGCTGTTCGCCTTTCACGCCTCGCCGGCGCTGTCATTTCCGTTCGAGGGCTTCAGCCTGCGCTGGTTCGGCGAGCTTCTGGCGGATCAGAACTTCCTGCAGGCGCTGAAGAATTCGGTCATCGTCGCTTCGGTGACTGCGGTCGCGACGACGGTGCTTGGCACGATGTCGGCGATGGCGGTGACCCGGCTGCCGCCGCGGGCGAAGGCCGCCTTCGCCTTTCTGGGCTTTGCCCCCATCGCGCTCCCGGGCCTGTTCCTCGGCATCTCGCTTCTGGCGCTGTTCGACCGCCTCGGCATCTATCGCTCGCTCTGGACGGTGATTGTCGCCCATGTGCTGTTCTGCCTGCCGTTCTTCATCGAGACCGTCCGTTCGCGCGTCACCTATTTCGATCACGATCTGGAACTGGCGGCGCGCGACCTTGGCGCCACGCCCTGGCAGGCGTTCCGCAAGGTGACGCTGCCGATCCTCGGGCCGACGCTGGTCGGCGGCGCGATCCTGTCCTTTGCGCTGTCGTTCGACGAGATCATCATCACCGTCTTTGTCATCGGCGAAGAAGGCACGCTGCCGTTCTACATCCTGTCGCTGATGCGCCGCACGGTGACCCCCCTCATCAACGCCGCCTCGGTGCTGGCGCTGGCCATGACACTTGTCGCGCTGGGGCTGGCCGGGCTGGCCATGGCCGGACAGCGCCGCCATGCCAAGAGCCAGCGCACCGAGACCGGCGCCGATTGACCTGGAGAATGCCCTCATGGCCGTGACCTCCCCTTCCCCCGCCAAGACAGCCCCCGGCGAGGTGCTTGTCGAGATGCGCGCGCTCGGCAAGCGGTTCGGCAGTTTCGTGGCGCTGGACGACATCACACTCGACATCCGCAAGGGCGAGATCCTGACGCTGCTCGGCCCCTCGGGCTGCGGCAAGTCGACGCTGATGCGGATCGTCGCCGGGTTCGAGCAGCCCAGTTCGGGAACCCTGACGCTGAACGGGCAGGGCATGGCGCCGATCCCGCCCGAGCGGCGGCCGGTCAACATGGTGTTCCAGCGCTATGCGCTGTTCCCGCATCTCGACGTCTTCGACAACGTGGCCTTCGGCCTGCGGCTGAAGCGGCTGCCCGAAGCGCAGGTGCGCGAGCGGGTGCGGCGGATGATCGACCTGGTGCAGCTGAACAAGTTCGCCGAGCGCTGGATCACCGAGATCAGCGGCGGTCAGGCGCAGCGCGTCGCCCTGGCACGGGCGCTGGTCAACGAGCCCGAGGTGCTGCTGCTGGATGAACCGCTGGCGGCGCTCGACCTCAAAATCCGCCATGTCATGCTGACCGAGCTGAAGCGGATCCAGCAGACCACCGGCACCACCTTTGTCTATGTCACCCACGACCAGGACGAGGCGATGATCCTGTCGAACCGGGTGGCGCTGATGGATCACGGACGGCTGGTGCAGCTCGGCACGCCGGATGACCTGTATTTCAAGCCGAACTCGATGTTCTCGGCCCGTTTCCTGGGCGATACCAACGTCATCCCCGGCAAGGTCGAGGCGGTGGACGGCGGCCGGGTGCGGGTGGCTTCGGCCGCCGGTCCGGCGGTCGGGACGCTGCGCGCGGCGGTCTCCGCCGGGGCCGAGGTCGATCTGGTGCTGCGGCCCGAGGCGATCCTGCTGGCGGCAACCGGCGCGCCCGGGCCAAACACGGCGCAGGCGACGGTGACCTCGGTGCGGCCGATCGGCGGGCGTCTGGTGGTGCTGGCGCGGCTCGCCGACGGCACCGAGATCAAGTCCCAGCAGGCGCGGCTCGGGTCCGAAGCCGTCGTCACCCCCGGCGCGGCGGTGCACCTGTCCTGGCCTGAACATGCGTTGGCAATCCTGCCGCGCGACTGAGACCCCGAAGGAGAGGCCGATGCCTGCATTTCCCCATTTCAACGTTCATACGACCGTCTTTGACCCGCTGCCGGAGTTCGGCGGCTCGAAGGCGATCCTGCACCACTCGGCCGACAAGCGCCGCCTTGCCGGCAGCTTCCGCGAGAGCGGCACGCACAGGATGGTGATGCCTTTCGACGAGTTCATCTACATCGTCGGCGGCGGTGTCACCCTGACCGTCGACGGCGCGGCGCCGGTGGTGCTCGGGGTCGGCGACACCTGCTATCTGCGCCAGGGGCAGGATGTGCTGTTCGAGATGACCGACGATTTCCACGATGTCACCGTGCTGATCTCGGACGATCCGATCGTGGTCTGACCGTCGGGTCCGCCGCGCACCGGTTCAGCGGATGAGCCGGGCGCTTGGCCAGCGGCCGGCGCGGACGAGGTCCGCCGCCAGCCCGGTCAGGGTGGCGAGTGCGAAGCTGCCCATCTGCGTCAGCGGGCGTTCCGGCGAATGTCCGACCTCGATCCGCCGGCTGAGCGGGCGGCGGAACCGTGTCGCCCGCAGCCGCCCGGCCTGCAGGTCGGCGGCAATCGCCGCCGGCGGCAGCACGGTCCAGCCGTTGCCGCCGATCACCAGGTTGCGCAGCATCGAATAGGAATCGGCCTCGACATGGCAGTTCAGCAGCACCCCGGCCTCGAGCGCGGCGCGGTCGACGATGTTGCGCAGGCTGTGCTTGGTCGAGGGCAGGATCATCTCCACCTGCGCCAGCGTCCGGATGTCGAGCGGCGTTGCCGGATCGAGCCCGGCATCGGCGGGGGCGACGGCGAAAAGCTCTTCCTCGACCAGGAACTCGGTCTTCAGCGACTTGATCGAATGCGGGTCGTAGAGCAGGGCGATGTCGATCTCGCCGCGATGCACCCAGTCGAGCAGGTAATAGGAAAAGGCGCTGACCACCTTGCAGGTCGACAAGGGATGCGCCTTGCGGATGGCCGAGACCAGGGGATCGGCCAGCACCTCGGCAACGGTCGGCGTCATGCCGATGGCGATATGCCCGCGCATCGACTGGGTCACGTCCGAGAGGCCGGCGACGATGCCGTCGAGCTCGGCCGCGATGCGGCGGGCGTGTTCCAGCACCAGGCGGCCCTGTTCGGTGATCAGCATGCCGCGCCCGTGGCGGTCGAACAGGCGTACGCCCAGCTCTTCCTCCAGCATGCGCACATGGCGGCTCAGCGCCGGCTGGGCGGTGCAGAGCGCATCGGCGGCGCGCGACAGGCTGCCGGTCTCGGCCACGCAGATGATGGTGCGCAGTTGGGTGATGTCCATGGCAGGCCCGGCCGACAGGGTTCGCGACGGCCGCAAGCCTAGCATCATATACAGAACCGCAATAGCTGAATTCGGAAACGAGCCACTGCCGCTATCGGAACCCGTTTCCTACTCTCGCCGCAACGGTCGCCCGAGCTGGCGCGACCCCCAGCATGGCGGAGCGGAAGAATGAACGCGGGCGTCTCTCAATCCACGATCGCGATGCTGGCCAAGGCCCGCGCCTATGCCGGCAGCGTGCCGCATGGCCATGTCATCGGCGGCGACAGGGCGGCGGTTTCGGGGCCGCTTCTGGAGGTGCTGAACCCCGCCACCGGCGAGGTGATCGCCCAGATCGCCCGCGGCGGGGCGGCCGAGGTCGACCGCGCCGTCGCCGCAGCCCGGGCCGCCTTTCCCGGCTGGCGGGCGCTGGCCCCGGCTGGACGGGCGCAGGTGTTGTTTGCGGTGGCGAGCGCCGTCGAGGCGCAGGCCCAGGAACTGATCGCGCTCGAATGCCTGAACGCCGGCAAGCCGGTCTCGGTGGCCACGCCCGAAATCGGCATGATCGGCGACATCCTGCGGTTTCACGCCGGCGCGGCGCGGGCGACGATGTCGCCGTCGCCCGAGGAATACGCGCCGGGCTATGTCTCGATCCTGCGGCGCGAGCCGGTCGGCGTCGTCGGTGCGGTGACGCCGTGGAACTACCCGCTGCTGACGGCAGTGTTCAAACTTGCCGGGGCGCTGGCGGCGGGCAATACCGTGGTGCTGAAACCGGCCGAGCTGACGCCGCTGACGGCGCTGCGGTTCATGGAAATCGTGCAGGACATCCTGCCGCCGGGGGTGGTGAACCTGGTGCTCGGCACCGGGCCCGAGGTCGGCAATGCCATGTCCGCCCATCCCGGCATCGACCTGATGTCGCTGACCGGCAGCGTCGGCAGCGGCATGGCGGTGATGGCGGCGGCATCGAAGCTGTTGAAGCCGACCCATCTGGAACTGGGCGGCAAGGCGCCGGTGGTGGTGTTCGCCGATGCCGACCTGGCCGCGGTGGCGCAGACGCTGCGTGCCGCCGGGTTCTGGAACAGCGGACAGGAATGCGGTGCCGCGACGCGGGTGCTGGCGCATCGGTCGGTGGCGGCGGCGCTGACCGAGGCGCTGGTGGCCGAGGCGGGCACGATCAAGGTCGGGGGCCCGGAGTCGGGCGACGATGCCGAGATGGGCCCGCTGATCAGCGCCCGGCAGATGGAAAGCGTCGACGGCATCGTCACGCGCGCCCGCAGCGCCGGCGCCCGGGTCGCGCTCGGCGGCAGCCGGGTCGGCGACTGCGGTTTCTTCTTTGCCCCGACCGTGATCGCCGGCGCCGAACGCGGCAGCGAGATCACCCGTCAGGAGATCTTCGGCCCTGTGGTCACGGTCGAGTCCTTCGACGACGAGACCCATGCCGTTGCCGAGGCCAATGCCGTCGACTACGGCCTGTCCGCCTCGGTCTGGACCCAGAAAGTCGGGCGCGCCCTGCGGGTATCCAGCGCGCTGAACTTCGGCACCGTCTGGGTCAATGCCCACCTGGTCCTTGCCACCGAGATGCCCTGGGGCGGTTATGGCAAGTCGGGCCACGGCCGCGAATTGTCCCTGCTCGCGCTGGACGACTTCTCGCGCACCAAGCATGTGATGATCGCGACCGGCGGTCTGTAGGACCGGCGAATACGGACCTGATCGACTTGCGCCGACTGGCTATCAAGGTGTGAGTGCCGTTCCGGCGCAGATTTCCGTCGGCCGGGCGCAAAACTGGCAGGAAGACCGCGTTGCGCAGGTCATTCGGGACGATCTCCTCAGTGTCTATCTGCGGCCGTCGAAACTTAACATCTAGCTTCCCACTACCACGAGGAAATCAGTGCGGCGTCGGGCCTATGGTCTGGCGTCGTTTCTGTTTCTGGGAGTCTCAGTCTTTCGATCGTATCTTGGCAGGGCCGAAGGTCAGGTCATCAGTAGCGCACCTCCTCGAAGCCGTAGGTGCCCTCGTAGTCAGTCCAGTCGACGAAGACCCTGCGGAACCAGTAGTCGGAACAGCTTGCCCCCGGGCGGAACGCCGAAGCAGATGGAACCCGGGCCGGTGTCGATCGCGCCCAGGCGAAGTCTCCCTGCTCGCCGTAGGTGCCCTCGCGGATCGTCGACCAGGTGTTGCAGTCACCGTCCTTGTTGCGGTGCCGGCGGTACTCGATCTGGAACACATGGATCGAGCGCACGAAGTCGTAGGCCGGATCGGAAATGTCGACGTCCGCCCGGTCTTGGACCAGATAAAGTTCGCTGGAACTCTCGACCTGTGACTGGGGCCATGGTCCGCCTTCCTGTCGCCCCATGATCTCGAACAGCCGCTCCATCGGAGCTTTTTCGCGGCTCAGGGACGCCCGCATCGGACAGTTCCAGATCTGCAGCGGCGGCTCCACCGGCCACGGCGTGATCCGCGCGATAAACACAGAACGGGCGTGGGCACACTCGGCCGAGGCAGGCCAGCCGCCTGCGAGGCAGAGAAGGATCGCGCAATCGACGGGATAGGCGGCAGCGGGCGCCGCAAGAGAAACTGAGACGGCTGTCGCTGCGACGGCGGCCGCAGCTCGTAGGGAGTTCATTGCTGGTTTCCTTGTGAAAGATCCGGGAGGGGAGGAGCAGGAAAACTTGATCTGGCGCGATCAACCGTCAGGCTCCGGGCCGAGGGACTGGTAGTCGCGGATCGCGCGGTTGATCTCTTCGGACACCTCTGATCGCGCGGCATCGAGACATCGCAGATAGGCCTGCGCCTCATCGAAATAGGCTGTGAACTCCTGCCTTATCTCCGTGCGATACGCGGCACGCGTGGCGGCATCCGCGACCGGCGCGGGCGGGATCGGCGGCAGGCAATCCAGTGCCGTGGCGCCCTGAGCGATCTCGCAGACAGGCATCGAGAGCAGGGCGGCGACGACGAGGCGGGTGCGTTTGGAGGGGAGAAGGGGCATACTTGGTCCGAGGATCTCAAAACATGTGCATGAATTGCAAAACACCGCTATTGACGCAATAGGATTCTACCGCTAGTGGTGCCGTCACGTTGCGCGACGACATGTTTCTCATCAGCGCAACATGCACTATGTTCTGCCGTAAGCGTGTTGCTTCGGAAGGTGCCAACCCATGAGGAACTTGACCCCGGTGATCTTGCAGGCCGGACTGAAGGAGGCCCTGACCGAAGGCGGCATCGTCGAAGCCCTCTGTGTCGAGGACGCAAAGAAGGTTCTCAATGTCTGGCAAGGCACCTGGCGCATTCAGTTGCGCCTTGGCGACCAGACAGCCCTTCTGGTGATCTCGCGCGGGCTCGAACCCCGGGAGTTCAAGACCGTGACCGGTCTAATCTCCTTCGCGGTCGAGCTGGGTCTGACCACGGTCCCCGTTCCTTTGAAAAAGGGCGAGAAGGCGAACTGGACCCATGACGCGGAGGCAGAACCTACCCCTTGATCTGACCCTCTGCGGCGG
>CAZRQN010000003.1:0-63656 GCA_964602115.1 uncultured Rhodobacterales bacterium | reverse complement strand
AGGTCGAGAAGGTACTGCAGCTTGACCTGGCAGAAGGGCAGAATGTCAGACATGCAAGCCTCCGACGATTGCGCCGGATTCCGCGCTTTGGTATCCTGTCAGGACAGTGACTTCGAATGCGCCGTCGAGGTGGGTGGCCGCCCCCTCGACGGTTTTTCTTTCGCCCGGATCGCCCGAAAACCGGTTTGACAATCGCCCCCTAAGTGCTTGATTTCCCGTAGGGGGTTTGACAGGAAAACGCCGCGCAACCGGTTGATTTCCCGCGCCAGTGGACGGATTGAAAATCCGCGTGTCGCTGGTTCGATTCCGGCTCTGGGCACCATAAATTTCAACAGGTTACGGGTCGCCAGGTGAGCGCTTAGTCGCTTTCTAGTCACATATTTCCTGTTGGTAGGCCGACGGGGCCGAGCTGGGTCGGCGCGCAAGAAAAGTGCGCGCCGCCTTGCCATGAAAGCGACAGTCGGTATGGATTGACCTGCGCCCGCACCGATTTCGTGGCGTTCAAGGGAGAGTTTTTCAACATGACCATTCGTTCTTCTGCGCTGGCGATGCTGTCGCTGGCGGTTCTGGGCGGCTGTGCCGTCGCCGCACTTGCTCCCGTTCCGTTCAGCACGCTGCCGCTCGTGAACGTGGTCGAAATGAACGACGGCTCGGTCTATGAGCTGAGCGGCGAGATTGTCGTGAACATGAACAAGACGAGCACGTTCTCGGTTGCGTCGGCAGATGGCGACATCGTTTGCAAGGGATCCACCAATACCAAAGGCCGGGGTGCGAGTGTCTGCAACGGCGGTCTGACCATTGTTTTCAACATACCGAAAGACAAGTTCGGCAAGTTCAACGGGTCATACGTCGATACGCAGCCCGACTACCGGGTCGCGGTAGGCTGGGGCAAGGAAGCCGATCTGGCGGAGCTGAGGGCGATGCTGGGGTTGTGATCGGGAGGTCAAGTAGGAAGCGAGTTTGCACCCAAGCAGCGACTCAGAAAGGCACTGTTGAAAGCAGCTTTGTCTCAGGTCGTGTTCGCCCTATCTCGCTTCGCCGCGTCATGCGGCCCCAAGTGAGCGAGATTTGTCGTTTATCTAATGGAAACAATCCGAAGCGACATAGGGGCATTAGTATGCATTCGTTCTAGCGAATGCTCTCCCGTCGTGTCCCTCGGGTGCGAACGTAAGAAAGGATTGACTATAAATTTCCGTGCTTGCAGCCTTGTCTACGAGTGGGCTGGAGGGTGGGGCATGTCGTTTTCGCGGCTATTGGGAACTACGGCGGTGTTGGGGCTCCTTGGAGCACCTGCGGTCGCTGCAACGATCTACGCGCAGACGTTCAGCACTGATCCCGGCTGGGCGACTGATCAACCAGGCAACTTCTATTGGGACAGTACAACCCAGTCGTTCGTTGCGAGGACGTACAGCGGCCCATATAGCGCAACGCCGAACCGATACGCGTTCACGCCGCTGAATCTCGATGTCGCCAAGTCCTTCGTGGTGAGCTGGAGTCAGCGCATTCTGGACTACGTTGGCGTCCCGACAATGCACTTCGGCCTGACGTCGGATGATCTGCTGTTCCAAGGGTCCACCCAGGTAAGTAGGCCCGTAATTGCTCCCACGAGCACGCTGAATGTGCAGCTCTCGGCGTTCAACTATAATTCATCGTTGCTGTCTCATCAGGCTCTGGATGTCTATACTGAGAACAATGGTGGCTTTGGACAAGGCTATAGTTCGGTCTCTGGAGGCAACCAGCCCGGAACCGTTCTGGGAACTTGGTACGATATCTCTCTCAGTTATGACGCAGCGAATAATACGATCACACGCTCGGTAATCGACACACAAACACAGGCGGTGCTCGAAACGCAAGTCTCGTCAGTGGCCGGTGCTTTTTCACCCGAGATGGTGAATCTCGCGGTGGGAAATAACCCAATTGGATATGGCTCCTCAATCTTTGATCAAGATCCGAATTCCTACCAGACGACAGAGATCGACAACATCTTTGTTACTGGGGAATACTTGGTTCTGCCGCCTCCGAGTCTTGCTTTCCCATTAACTGGGTTGGATAGCATATTCACCAATGTAGTTGCAGGCGGCGCCGCGTTCGATGGAGTTGCTGACGACTTGCATTCTGCTGGCAAGGCCTATTACGCAATTGACTTCGATGTGAACCAGGACGCCAACAGCAATGGCACAGCGGATCAGGCGAGCGTCCTGGCCTCAGCTGCCGGAACCATCGTCTCGATTGGAGGTGCGGGAAAGTGCCTTGGCGAGCCTGTTTGCGTGGTAATCGATCATGGCGGCGGCTATTACTCAGAGTATCGCGAGTTTTCGACGCTTGATCCTAACCTGCGCCTGGGGATGACGGTCGCTCAGGGCCAGATTCTCGGCTTGCTCATAGGCAACAACACAAGGTCGTGCGGCCTCGCTCCTTGTAGCACACCCGATCATCTACATTTTCAGGTTCTGTATGATGTGGCAGGTGACGGCCCCGGTCGTGGAGACAGCGCACTGTCCGTAACGCAACTACAGGGGGTGACGCTCGGGGGCCTTGAACTTACAGATTATTCACTTGGCTCCGGGAGTGCCAATTACCCCGGTCAGGGGTCTGTCGGCTTTATCAACAGTAGCGGCGACGTAAGCCAGAAACTCGATGGTGTGCTGGACCAAACCACAGTCTCAGCCTTGAACATCGGAAGCTCGTCCACGGGTCGGTTTATTGCTAATGGGCCAATAGACGTTGACGTCCAAAACGCAATCACTATTGGTACTGGCGCGCAAGGTGATATGTTCGTAGTGAATGGTGCCGCAGTCACTGCGCAATCTGTGTTGGTTGGGCCGAGCGGAGCCTTGAACCTAAGCAGCGGCAGCATCACTGCACTCAATACGGGCGTGACGATGGCTGGCCTCTTGACCATTGGGTCATCGCCAGGAGTCGGCACCATTTATGGCGACTTCACTATGACAGGAGGGCTTTGGAGTGTCGAGATTGGCGGCGCTTCATCAGGGATGTACGACGTTTTGAATATATTTGGAAATGCTGATTTTTCGGGCGGTACAATTGGAATATCGTTCCTAAACGGCTTCCTTCCAAGTGTCGGAGACACTTTTGATTTTCTGAAGGTGTCAGGTACATCTAACCTTAACGGGACTCGGTTTTCTGTATCGGGTCTATCAAAAAATATTGGCCTCTCGTTCCTGCCATCGGTGAGCGGCGGGTTCTCGGCAGTTGCCGTGTCTAATGGGCCAGCTCCTGTTCCACTGCCAACGGGATTTCCTCTACTGGCCGCAGCGCTGGCTGGCATGATTGCGACTTCGACGACCAAGAGTAGACAAGCCAAGCGCAGCTGCGCAGGCGTTTAACGTGGCAGCCTAAAGTCCATTTGGGTTTAGAGTGCCATCAACCGAACCGCTCTTGTGTCATCTACACTTCGCTCTATCTGGTAGCGGCGCAACTCGTCTGAAGCCACCGCCGACTGAGATGTACCAGTTGCGACCCGGAACGTCACTGCGTCAATCCCAGCTTGAGGAATTCCATATAGGTACACGTTTTGTGCATCGATAGCCAACTCGGGCCAAAACGCCGACGCTGGTCGAAGAGACTGAGAATCCGCCGCAATAGCATACACCTCCGGGAACCCTTCATGACGCGGGTGACGGATGTACCAAACGCGGCCACTACCAACTGCATAATATTCATTTATCAGACGAAACGATTCAGGCGCTCCATCGAAGACAATTGACGATCCGTTTTCCGCAGTTTCGTTATAGGCAAAATATACTCTAAGGGCATCGCGAGCAAACCCTGCATCCAGAACTTCAAATGTCGAAGTGCTTGTAGAAATTTTTCGTATGATGTTTGTATCGATTCCATTTACTGCAATATAGATGCCGTTCGCATCAGCAAAGTATAATGGAGAGAGAGGTCTAACAGAGCTTAAGTCCAGAGAAAGCATGGTTGAGCACGAGTTTGAAGTTGCGATGTAAACTCGTTTTGAATCCCGGTATGATCCGGGGCAATAAGCCGGAATTCCATTCGTATTTAAAAATGTGCAATCAGTTTTTTGAATTAAGGCATCACCCGAAACGATGTCTTTTCCACACGTGAGGTAGCCGTTGGTTAGTTCGAATCTCTCAATCGGTGTTACCGAAAGTGCGGACCCGGTGTTGGTGGTAGTCACCAGCCGATCGTCTGCGGCCTGTTCAGGCATATATGGATGCTCGGATTTGCCCCAATCTTGATTGTCGTAGGGGACAAGAATTCCGATACAATATCCGATGGAAGCTCCGACAAACAGCGCAGCGATTGCTAGTGAAACAGATGCGTGGCTTGGCAAGTTTGAGAGGGTAATTTCACCTAATTTTTTCATACTTTTGTATTTTATCATAAAAGATTCCGGATCCACACGCCGACCGTTTTCAGTGCGCCGGGATCATTTGATTTCTGGATTATCATACTTCCCACGAGATTTAATGCTCATCTGCTAAGCTATGTTGGTTGTTGATCGCTTGATTGAAAATTTGGAGCAGTGCCAGCACTTGCTCTCGGACCATCGGGTTTGTGAAAAAAGTTCGAGATGTGGTCCGAGGAAGGGGACCCGATTGGCCATCATGGTCAAAACCAATATCTGAAAGCCAGTTTGCTGGCTCAACAGCAAGCTCTTTTTCGATGAGCACGCGGTTCGAGAAGCAGTTTTCAACCAGTTGACGTTTTTCTTCTGATCTTGCCGATCGGTGAAGCCCTGCAAGGTTTTTCATCAGTTCAAGAAATTTTTCCAAATCCTCCGGCGGGAAGCGGTTTTGCTGTTGATCCGCACGGCTTTGCCGAAGATCGGCAATCTCCAGAAGCAGGCCCTGCTTGCGCCGGTTGAAGTCATCCTGGCCGATAGAGGCGTCGATCAGGAGATCGGTCAGCCGCTCAAGCCGGGCTTCCGCCTGCGCAATTCGAAGGTCGAGCGCCCGCAGGGCCTCGGCCTGTTCGTCGCCGTTGAGCCATTCCTGGAACTCCGCGCGCAACTGGACAGCATCCTCTTCTGAGGGTTGAAACGCGGCGAGGAGCTCGCCGATTGTCGCATCGAGCCGGTCCTCGCGTATCGTCGTCGTTGGGCAGCCTTTCGACTGGCAGCGATAGTAGACCCGGCCCTTGTGCAGCTCAGGCGTCAACGCGGCGGCACAGAGGCCGCAGCGGAAAAGCCCACGGTAGAGGTGATCGTGCCGCTTGCTCATCTTCTTGCCGCGTCCGGCCTTGACCTCCTGCACGCGGCGAAAGGTGCTGATGTCGATCAGGGGTTCATGCTGGCCGGGGAAGGTTTCGCCGGTCGTCTGCACCACGATGAGGCCGCAGTAGAAGGGATTGCGGAGGAGGGCTTCCACACTCTGTTTGCTGAGGGTCTTGCCCGCCTTGGTGCGCAGGCCCGTCTTCGCCAAGGTGCTGACGAGTGAGCGGATCGAATGCTCGCCGCTGGCATAGAGGCGAAAGGCTTCGCGGACCTGTGGCCCTTTGATCGGGCAAATGGTCTTTGGCTTGCCGCCGCCGTTGTTCAGGTAGCCAAGCGGCGCACCCCACGGGTAGAGGCCCTGCTTCAGCCGTCCCCGCATGCCCTTCAGCGTCTCCTCGCGCAGGTTGCGGATGTAGTCGGCGGCGATCACGGCCTGGATGTCGGCGGTGAGGCGGCCGCCGCGTGAACGGAAGTCCAGACTCTCGGTGGCGAAGTAGACATCGATGCCGCTGTCGGCTAAATCACTGATAATACTCCAATCTTTTAAGTTTCTAGCACCCCTGTCGATCTTGTGCGTGACCAAACCCTGCGCTTGGCCACGCTCAAGGAGTTTCAACATGTGCGAGAATACGGGACGGCCGGATTTCGCAGCCGTCTCCTTCTCCTCGAACCAGTGGACGATGGACAGGTCGTGGCGACTCGCAAAGGCCGTGATTGCATCTTTCTGGGCTTCGAGCGAAACACCTTCACCTTGCTTCTGCGTCGATACCCGAATGTATCCAAAACACGGCTTCATGGATTCTTGGGGTTATCATCCGACTCTACCAGATCTTCGGATTTTGGCGAATCCGCCCACGGCCATGACCCTTCCGCCAGCATGCGGAGCCAGATGCGCTTGCAGATTTCAAGGTGCCGTTTGAGGTGATCTTCTTTGTCCATGTGCTCATGGTACGTGGTTCGATGTCCGGCGATAGGCCGGGGAACGTGGTGAATTGCGAACGCTCAGGGGAATGTGGTGGCGCTGAAGGTCTTGGTCTTCCGGCCATTCACCATGAGTTGCACGTAGGTGTGGTAGTTTGGCAGGTTCACAAGATCGGACACCGTGACGGTGCCGAGCTGCTCTTCGATGGTGGGGGCATCGAGTGCGCCGACTCGGAACGCCATGAGGCTGCCGACATTGCCCATCACTGCCTCGAACACGGCGTTCTCCGATTGAACAATGTGCTGCTGGGCAAGGGTCACGCCGAGGCCATACTTGCGGACCTCTGACAGCATTGAGGCGAAGACAGACGTGGTGAAGGAGTGGAATTCATCGACGTAGAGCATGAACGGGCGGCGCAGACCTTCTGGCTGGTCATGGCGACTGAAGGCGGCATTCATGATGGACGCGACGATCAGGCCGCCGAGCACGTTGGCCATGTCGGTGCCGAGGCGGCCCTTGGCAAGGTTCACGATCAGCACGCTGCCCTCATCCATGATCCGGCGGAACCGGAGCGGTTCAGCGGGTTCGCAAAGGGCCTGGCGCACCACCGGGTGCGCCAGGAACGCCCCCAGCTTGTTGGCAATCGGCGCGACGCCATCAACGGCGGTTTTGTAGTTCATGGACGGGTATTCCTGTGTCCAGAACTGGCGTACCTGCGGATCGACGATCCGGGCGATGACTTCCTTCTGGAACGGCTTCTCGACGAAGAGCCGCATGATGTCGCGGATGTCGGCGCGGGGCTGGTCGAGGAGCGCCAGGACCGCGTACCGCAGCAAATGCTCCATGCGCGCACCCCAGGCATCGGCCCATTGTTTTTTCAGGGCTTCGATGAGGCCCGAGGTGAGCAGGGGGCGCAAGGCAGGCGAAACGTGGGTCAGCGGATTGTATCCGAGAGGGCAGGCTGGATCGGCGACGTCCCAGTACAGGCAGCTATCGCCAAGCTGATCGTGCAGTTGATCGGCAAGGTCACCGTGCGGGTCGATCAGACAGAATCCCGCGCCGTGTCCAGCGTCTTGACGTGCCAGGTTGCCAAGGAGCGTCGTCTTGCCGGTGCCAGTTTGGCCGATGATATACAGGTGAGAGAGGCGGTCAGGCAGGCGCATTCCGAAAGCCCGATTCCCGTGGCGCGAATAGGCCAAGCCAAAAAACGTCGTCGATCTATCAGATGAAACCACACTGTCATCGTATCGTTGAGTTCTCGGTCGGCCTAGTTGCACAAACGCGTCGATTTGCCGTTTCCCACCCGTGGCGCGCAGACCTCTCAGCTGTCGGCGGCGCGCTCACGAAATTTTTTCGCCCAAGAGTTGCAAGTCGTGATCGAACTACCATATCGTGTGTCACGGATGCGTGATATAGGCTCCTGTAGCGCAAAAGGGGTTTCCAATGACGAAGACTTATCGGTTGTTCATTAGCCATTCCTGGAAGTATAGCGATGCCTACGACAAGATGATCCAGTTCCTCGACGAGCAGCGCATCGACTACTACGATCACTCGGTCCCAAGGAATGACCCGGTGCATACCAACGGTAGCGACTGGCAACTGCGGGATGCAATCGATGCGAAGATCAAAGGTTGCAGCGGCGTGATCATCCTGGCGGGCGTCTATGCAACGTATAGCAAGTGGATCAACAAAGAGATCGAAATAGCGGCCGCCTATGGAAAATCCATTATCGCAGTTGAGCCTTGGGCGTCTGAGAAAACATCAGTTGTAGTAAAGAATGCGGCAGACAAGATTGTGAAGTGGAATGGCAAGTCACTCGCCGACGCAATCAGGGAGTTGTTTTAGGTGACCCGGAAAGCTCTGATTGTTGGCATCGACTACTACAAACATGCGAATCCGTTATACGGCTGCGTAAACGATGCACATTCCGTGAAATCGACACTGGATCGACACGCGGATGGAACACGGAACTTTGCTACCAAACTGCTGGCAGGTACCGGCGACGCCAGCCCCGTGAATAGACGAGAGCTTCGCAAAGCTGCGGAGGAGTTGTTTTCCGGAGAAGACGACATTGCACTGTTCTACTTTGCAGGTCACGGTTACATTGAGCAGGTCGGCGGATACTTGATTTGCTCCGACAGCCAGGATGGCAACGACGGCCTTTCGCTCAATGAGCTTGTCGCTTTGGCGAACGACTCGCGCGTGAAAAGCAGGATAATCGTGCTTGACAGCTGTCACTCCGGCATCGCGGGAAACGCCAAGGTCAAAGACGAACATGTCACAATCAATATTGGCGTAACCATTCTCACCGCATCGACGTTGAAGCAGTATGCAGCTGAGAAAGACGGTTCTGGCCTCTTTACCACCCTGCTGGTAGACGCCCTCAACGGCGGGGCGGCGAATCTACTCGGAGACGTTACTCCCGGTGCAGTCTATGCCCATATCGACCAATCTTTGGGGCCGTGGGATCAGCGGCCGCTCTTTAAAACGAATGTAACAACCTTTACTTCCTTGAAGCGAGTGCAGCCGCCGATTCCGCTCGAAACACTCAAGAAGCTTCGGAAGTACTTCAGCGAGCCGGGGTACGAGTTGCCGCTTGATCCGAGCTTCGAGCCCGACAGCCCCGAACCAGACGAAGAAAATAACGAAATATTCGCTGACCTGCAAGAAATGGTAAAAGTGAATCTCGTTCGCCCGGTCGGAGAGGTGCACATGTATTTCGCGGCTATGAACTCAAAGTCATGCCGCTTGACCGTCCTCGGTGAACACTACTGGAAACTGCTCGATGCCGAAATCATCTAATGATTGATTATTTAGAACCCAAGAATATATACTTTCTACTCGCTGTGATTGTGCCTGGCTTGGTGATCACGTACACGCGCTCACAATTCATCACGGGAAGGTTGCAGAAACACTCCGAAGCGCTGCTTTCGTATGTCGCGCTGTCAGCGATATACGGCGCGCTTGCTGTTCCGTTTGCGGATTTTCTATTGCCACTGTCAGGTACCGGCAGCGTATCACCGTTTTGGTGGTTTGCCCTAATTTTCCTCGCTCCGGCAGTAATTGGAGTGCTGCTCGGAATTTCCAGCAGAACTGAAATATTTAGGAAAGTCATTCACAAGCTTGGTATCAACCCTGTCCACGTCATGCCTACTGCATGGGACTGGAAATTCGGTGCCATGAAAGATCAACTCGTGATCGTTACGTTGAAGGATGATACGAAATTCGCAGGATACTGTGGTCGAAATTCGTTTATGTCATCTGATGCGGGTGAGCGTGATATTTATATCGAGAAGATCTATGCTTGGGGCGAGAATAATAGCTGGAATGACGCTGGCGAGCATGGTCTCTTGGTCTCGGCCGGAGAGATTCGAACCATTGAATTCTTCCCCGTTTCTGAAAAGGAGAAACCGAATGACAAACAGAGATGATAACACCTCTAAACCAGCGCCGCTCCCTGCTCCTCAGCGCGAAACGATCGACAGAGGCTATCAACCCACCGGTCCGCAGGGAGGCCATCAGCCTTCCACGGGGCAAGGGGCTCCTGCAAATCCTCCGAGCCGTGGGGGCGGGGGCAAGAAGTGAGGGCTTGGCCGGTCTAGTAGACAATGCCGTGAACTTGCTCGGACAGCATTTCTGATCAACTAGCCGCAACCCGCATATTGGCTATTCTGATTTCAGACCGTTCTTTTCGCCCCTCCCCATCGCCTTTCGCCGGGTGCGCCCGACATTGTGTCGGACGGCCGCCCATGCGGAAGGAGATGATCATGGGAGCGGTAGCGGAAGACGTGTTCGCCGACATCGGCACTGTGCCGGTTTGCAAGACCTGCGGGTCGGAACGAGTGGTGAAGGATGCCTGGGCCTGCTGGAATCCACAATACGGGCTCTGGGAGCTGGAAACGGTCTTCGATCACGAGCACTGCCACCAGTGCGAGGGTGAAACGTCGTTCGTCTGGAAACGAGTCGAGGCGATTCCGCGCCAACGGGTCCGGGAGCTGAACGATCGGTTTCGCAAGGATGGCGCGGGCAGCGGGACAGTCATCGCGACGCCCGGCGTCACCGCGATGGGTCCGCTTGCCGTCGCCGTCATCATGCAGGCAATCCAATCCTACGATGCGTTCGACGACGCGAACGACCCGTGGGGCGAGCATGATTTCGGGAAGATCGAGACCAAGGGTGAAGCGATTTTCTGGAAGATCGACTACTATACCCCCGACCTCAGCGCCGGATCGGAGAACCCGGCCAACGAAGGCGAAACCCACCGGGTGCTGACCATCATGCTCGCCAGCGAATACTGAACACTTCCGCCCTCCCTGCGAGGGCGGTTTTTCTTTTTCCCCGGTCATCACCCAACCCCGCCTGGACTGGTCGGTACAATGAAAGGGCGGTGGCAGATGGCCTTGGGGCATCGGCCACCGACTAGCATTTCGCTCGGGATTGCCGGTATCCTGATCCTCGGAACGGGTGAGGCTATGCTCCAGGAATACCCACCGGATCGGCAGGACGTGGCCCCGGAAAGGTTTCACCTTTCCGGGAGACGGTCACGGTCCTGCCGATCCGGATGGGACAGGTTCCGGGGAGGGTGGCGGACATTGAAAATGGGCAAATTGCGCCTCCTAGAGATGGAGGAGGCGGCCGGACTAGACTGAGCGCGTTATCAGTTCTTAGCCGAAAAGTTCTATGAAATCACAATTTGCCCTCGACCTGCACGTGGTGCGGCGGAACGCAGGGCTGACCCAGCGCGATTGCGCCATCCTCTTATCCATCCAGCCGTCGCGGTTCTCGGATATCGAGACCGGCAAGTGCCTGCCCCGGCTTGCGGAAATCTGCGCCTTGTCGCTGATCTTCGGGCGGAGTTTCGAAAGCCTCTATGCCGCCCAGTTCGACGGCGCGCGGGAGGCCATGCGGGTTACCATCCTGAAACTGCCGAAAGACACCCGCGTCTACGTCGGCACAAAAAACCGCGAGAGCACGATCGAACGCCTGGCGATCCGTTTAGCAGAAGAAGCCGGCGCGCATGACGGCGCTTAGGCTGCTCGCGGTCGCGGCGGTCTCGCGGCACGTGGCCTATACCTTCTTCGTCGGCGATCGTCTCATGGACTGGAAGATATCCGACCGGGCCAGCGACACGCCCCAAGCGGCAGCACGGGCCGTGGCGCAATGGATCGAAGACCTCAATCCGCGCGCGGTCATTTCGGAGCGGCCCGACATGGCAGAGCGCAAGGGCGACCGGACACGGGGGCTGCTGACGGCGATCGGCGCGGCGGCACAAGACAGCGGTCGGATTCACGTCGCGGTCAAACGGACGCAGGTCTTCCCGAACAAATATGCCGAGGCCGCTTTCTACGCCGCCCGCTATCCCGACCTCTTGCTCTGGCTGCCAGAGAAGCGTCTCTTCTATGAAAACGAGCCGCGCAACCCGATCCTTTTCGAGGCCGTGGCGCTCGCCGACATCGTGCTCCGTGATCCCACGACGGAGTTCGCCCGCGCCCTCGGATAGAAATCAGCAGGATATTTCGTTTGACAGGCTGCAACAGGTGGTTGCAGCTTTTCCTTATTGAACGGGGGGCGGGCATTATGCGGTCGTATGAAACCAGCCGGACGATTTTTGCCATCATTGAATTCCTGGCTTGGTGTTCGCTGGTTCTCGGCGGCCTCTTTTTCATCATCGGCCTCAACGGCATCTTCAGCCGCTCTGGTTTCGGCAGCAACCTCTCCGCCATTCTCATCATCCCCGGCGTCATCTTGGTGGTGTTCGCGCTCCTCACGATTGTCACGATCCAGACGGCGCGGGCCGGGGTCGATACGGCGGAACTGACCGGCCAGATGCTCAAGGTGGCGCGGGATCAACTGGAGGTGTCGCGCCAGTCGCTGCGGCAGGGAGAAACCCTCCGGACCTCATTCGAAGCCTTGAAGCAGCCGGAACCGCCGCCAGCTCACCCGCGCGGTTTCGATACCCATGACTTCGCGGCGGCGGTCGTGCCTGCCGCCGTGGCCGTGCGGGCTGATACGCCGCAGCCTGCGCCGGAACCGCCCGTTCAGATCGCGCCCCGGCAGATCAGGGATGAGCCCTTGCCTGAACCACCACCGGCCAGGCAGCGAATGCTCGAATCCAAGGAAGAACTTGCGGTTGATCTCGGGGAGCCAGAAGCGGAGCCCGCGCCCGCGCCGGTCTTCGCCGAGGCGGTGCCGATCGCAGTCGAGCCGGAACCGGAACCTGTCCCGGTCCATACCGGACCACGGGTGTTCTCACACAAGGGTCAGACGATCGTGCGCAGCGGCCCGGACTACCACGTCCTCGGACAGACCTTCACCGATCTCGACACGGCGCGCGCCCGCGTCGATCACTTCATCGATGAGCGGGCGAGGCAGCGCACGACATGAATCTGTCCTGCAAAACCGCCAATACCACCCCCATGCGCAGCCCCAACCTCTATGGGGGTTCCGTATGGGGGCCTGCCGCGCAACATCTCGGAACGTGCCGTAACAAAACCGGCGCGTCTTTGCCCGCGACATCTCTCGCCTCCGGCTCGTTCTCCCGCCGCCCACCCCTGCCACCGATTCCACCTGCTGATGCGCCGGTGATGCCATGCGGGTGACGATCGACCACCAGGATGTCCGGAAAGGGTTTCTCTTCAAACGCACCTTCCATGCCGTTGATCTTGCTGTCGCCTTCACCCACGAGGAAAAACAGATCATCGCGCTGCGGCGGCTCTCGGACACCAAGCTCCTCGACCGGCGTCCGGCAACAGCACGGGTCGATGACCGCGACGAGCAGTTCGAGCTGCGGCTCCGCGACCTCCTCGACGGCCGCACCGACCGTTTCCTCTGCGCCACCCCCTCCAGGGCCAAACTCTACGAAGAAGACCTGCTCCGGGTCATGGCGCAGGTCAAGCTCTGGATCAGCGACAACGCTGAGACCGGCACGCGGACGGTGGCGGAATTCTGATGAAGCCCGATCCGGTTGCCGCTTTCCTCAAGGACTACGTCGGCATGCTGACCGTGGCGGCGCTGATCGCGCTGGCCCTTATCCTGACGCCGGTGATGCTGATCGGCATCCCGGCATATGTCTTCTACCGCCTCTATAGCGAAAGCCCGCGCCGGGCCGAGCGGTTGGCGCGCGAGGAAACCCAGATCCTCTATCACCATGCGCTCTCCGGGCAGGTGGTTCTGACCGAGAAAGACGTGGACACAGCCCTGTCCCGATCCTGGCCGCCGGATATGCCCGAGGTGCTGAAGCTGCAACTTTTGGACATTGGCCGCGCGCTCTATGTCGATGAAGGCCTGTCGCCCGAGGTGCCGCCGCCACCGGCCCTTTGCAACACGGTCGAAGGTGCCCGGTACCGCGATCAGCTGGCCCGCCTCGGCCAGGCCCGCGCCGACCGGGTGATGGTGGAAACCGCGCTGGCGCAGATCGGCGGCAGTCTCGCCACGATTGCCCGCGCCGTGCCGCCGCTCTCCGGCGACGTGCTGGTTGGCGTCACCCAGTTCCTGCATCCCTTGGGCGCAGCGGTCGAAGGGGTGATCGCGCCCTTCTTCGCCGACAGTGACTACCGACACTTTCTGTCCTTGCGCGAACGGCTCAATGCCAACCTCGAACGCACCCACCGCACTAACCCGATTTATCCCCGCGACTACAAGGGCGAGGATGTCGTCGATGCCTATTTGCTGGGGACGCGGCTCAAGGGCCTCTTCGGCCTGAAGACGCCCTCTAACATTCCCGAAGAACGGCGCTTCGAGCACATGCACATCATCGCCGGAAGCGGGCACGGCAAGACCCAGACCTTGCAGTATTTCATCGGCAAGGACCTGGAAGATGTCGCACGGGGTGACAAGTCGGTGGTGGTGATCGACAGCCAGGGCGACTTGATCCGCACCATTCTCGGTGCCAAACATCTGCCGCCCGATCGTATCGTGCTGATCGATCCCGAAGATATCGATTGGCCGGTGGCGCTCAACCTCTTCTCGGTCGGCCAGGACCGGCTCGGCCGCTACACCGCGCTCGACCGTGAACGGCTGACGAATTCGATCATCGAACTCTATGACTACGTGCTCGGCTCACTGCTCTCGGCGGGCATGACGTCAAAACAGAACGTCGTCTTCCGCTATGTCACCCGGCTGATGTTCCATATCCCCGATGCCACTATTCATACGCTCAGGGAGCTGATGGAACCGGGCGGTTCGGCAAAGTACCGCGCCCATATTGACAAGCTCGACGCCACTGCCCGGCGCTTCTTCGAAACGGAGTTCGATGGCCGCGAGTTCACCTCGACAAAACAGCAGGTGCTGCGCCGCCTCTACGGCGTCCTCGAAAACCAGACCTTCGAGCGGATGTTCGCGCACCCGGCCTCAAAGTTCGACATGTTCACCGAGATGAATGCGGGCAAGCTCATCCTCATCAACACCGCGAAGTCGCTCCTCAAGGAACAGGGCACCGAAGTCTTCGGCCGTTTCTTCATTGCGCTCATCGCCCAGGCGGCACAGGAACGCGCGACCTTGCCAGAACGGGACCGGCTGCCCTGCCTCGTCTATATCGATGAAGCCCAGGATTATTTCGACGAGAACATCGGCATCATCCTCAGTCAGGCCCGGAAATACAAAGTGGGCATGGTGCTTGCCCACCAGTACCTCGGCCAGCTCGCCTCGGGCTTGCAGGAGGCCTTCGAGGCCAATACCTCGATCAAGCTCGCGGGTGGCGTCTCGGCCCGTGATGCCCGCGCGCTCGCCGGACAGATGGGTGCCGATCCCGACCTCATCGCCCGCCAGCCGAAAGGCAGCTTCGCCACCTACATCAGGGGCCTCACCGAACGCGCCGTGCCGATGTCCTTTCCGTTCTTCACGCTGGAACACCTACCGAAGACCATGAAGGAAGAGCGCGACGCCATCCGGTCATACAGCCGGGAAAGGTACGCCGAACCATTGCGGAGCAAGGCACAACATACTGCGCCGCAAGATCACCAAAATATTGAAACTAAACATGAAAATGACGGCTCGGACCCGCTCGCCCCTTCGCCGGAGCTTTGAAATCGGCTAGTCTCGGTCTCATGAACGAGACAGATGCAATCGGCCGCGCCACCTTCCATCACATAGCTGCGCAAGGCGGCGTGCGGCCGACGAATCGTGCGCTCCGCTGGCTGAATCATATCGCCCGCCACGGCCCGCAATCCTCGGGATACCTTCATGAGCTGACCCGCGATACCCACCGCTGCAAAGATACGGCGCTCCGCGAGTTGCAGAAGCTCAGGGCGGGCGGATTGCTCTTTCTGCCGCCGCGACAACGCCAGGTCGAGCGGGCCGAGTTCAACCCGTACATCTACGACCTGACCGAGAAGGGCAAAACCCGCCTCAGGGACCACGGCATTGCCGTCCCGCCGCGTCCGGTCTCCGGCCCCTGGCAGCACCAGTACCTCACCGCCTGCGTCACCAGTTCGATCGACATCGCCACTGCGCGGGAGGGCGTCCGCTACATTCCGCAGCATGAAATCCTGGCCCGGAAAGGCGCGACGCTCGGCATTCCGGTGAACGGCGGCACGCTCATCCCGGATCAGCTCTTTGCGCTGGACTACGGCGGCAGTTACCGGGCCTTCATGCTGGAAGTCGATCGGGGGACCGAACCCCATGACGGCCGGGGGGGCCGGAAGTCGGTGGCCGGCATGCTGGAAGGCTACCAGTCCGCCTTCCGCCGCCAGGCCGTTGCCGGTCACTACGGCCTGCGCTGCCCAATAATCCTGCTGGTGTTCTGTTTGACGATCAGCCGGGCGAGGGCAATACGAGAATGGGCCGCCCGGATCGGCGATCCGGTCGCCGGTCTCGTCGTTGTGGGCGTGGCCTCGGCGGACGTGCACCGGCGGATGCCCTCGCTGTTTGCGGAAGGTTGGGTGCGCGTGAGCGGGCAGCCGTTTGCGCTTGGGGTGAGCTATCAACACGCTGGCCGACCCAACAACGAAATGGGCATGCATGCCGGACTTAGCGCTCTGGCAAGTTCCACCGCCTAGCTCGTTTCCGAGGCGGGGTGATACCCTGAGCGCGGATGTTCCTTTCAATCGCGGCGCACAACGTGCGCGCGGCGGGCTGCTGGCCTGCCGTGCGACCGGCCGGTCTGTTGGCGGCATCCGATCAACCTTCCCCAAAACCTCAGGAGAGAACCATGACCCTCATGCTGCATGCGGGCGGCGAAGCGATCGCATACGATCTGCTCCGCACCCTGCCGACCCCGGAACCGACGGCGAGCCATGTGCCGGTACCCCACCACGCGGTGGTGGATATGGTCCGCTACGCCCTCGGCTTCTTCGGCCACGACCTCTTGGAAGAGCACCACGCGGTGACGCCGGACGGGATGAACTACTTCGGCGTCCTGTCGCTCCGTTCCCCCCACGGTGACTACACCGACATGGTTGGGCTTCGAAACAGCCACAAGAAGCAGTTCCCGATCGGCATCGCGATCGGCTCCCGCGTCTTTGTCTGCGACAATCTCGCCTTCAATGCGGACCACCTGATCCGGCGGAAGCACACGGTAAACGCCAAGCGCGATCTGCCGGGGCTGGTGGCGGCGGTGATCGAACCGCTCGGGGTCCAGCGCCAGGCGCTCGCCCTCACCTACGCCCGGTACAAGTCGCTGGCTTTGTCCGATGAACTCGCCGACCAGGGCATCATGGCCATGTACCGGCAGGGGATCATCAACCTGACGCGCATCGCCGACGTGCTCCGCACCTACGAAGAGCCGCCGCACGACTGGGGTGACAAGACGCCGTGGCGGCTCTTCAATGCGGCGACCTTCGTGTTGACCGGGCGCGTCGCGGAGAATCCGGCGGTAACGCGGCGGCTGCACGACGTGATCGATGGAGTGTGCGAGCGGCTTGCGTGACGGAAGCTCGACTTCGAGAGCCCAGGTTTGGGCTCTCTTTTTCTTGTCTCACGATTGCTCGCTGCACGCGGCACGGATGGGCAGTTAAGCCAGTGCCCCCCGCCACCAAGGTCACTTGCGTCAGTACCAATTTTTGGTACAATTCTCCGCAAGGAGTATGCCTATGCCACGCAACACATCAATCTCACTCGGCGAGCACTTCAACGATTTTGTGGCCGCGCGCCTCAAGAGCGGACGCTACAACAGCGCCAGCGATGTCGTGCGTGCCGGTCTGCGTCTGCTCGAAGAACACGAAACCAAGGTCGAAACACTGCGGGCTGCCCTCATTGCCGGTGAGGAATCCGGCCCTGCGGCGCCGTTCGATGTTGAGGAGTTCATTGCTGCCAAGACGGCCCGCTGAACATGGCCGTTCGCTACGCGCCAGCGGCGCTGGCCGATCTCGATGACATCTGGACCTATACGCTCCGGACCTGGGGCGAGGCGCAGGCGAAGCGCTATGTGCGAGAGATTGCGGCGGCCTGCACCGCCGCAGCAGCGGGCCAGCGGCCGAGTCAGGTCATAGATGAGATTCGGTCGGGCTACCGGAAGGTGCTGGTGAACGCGCACGTTGTGTTTTTCCGCGCGGGCGAAGACGGCGATGCCGAGGTCATCCGCATTCTGCACCAGCGGATGGATGTTGATCGGCATTTGGATAAGACATGAACGTCGAGTGGCGGAAAATCATTCGGCGGTGCTGCGGTATGACTGATCGCTGACGTCTGCGAACGGCTGGCGTGGCGAAATGCGCCATATTGAGAGCCCTCACATGGGTTGTATTTGCTCTTCGAAACTCCTGCCCGCTGAACCGACAAGGCGTTACCTGGGCGGATAGGGGCAGGAAGTCAACGTGGGTGGCAGACGGCGCTCGCACGAGGCAAGTCACTGACCGATTTTTTATTTAATACGGGGTCTTGCCGGATACCCGAACCAAAATGGCCGCGCTCGGTGAAAAACGGCGCTATCAATCACAGCTCATGGCGCAATGTCCAAGCCGTAAACTGACAACATCAGTTCGGGACGATCGCGCATCATCCCGTCAGCGATACCTTGGAGCCGCTCGATAACATCCGGAAACTCCATAAGCGTACCGTCGATGGGATTGCGCCATTGATGTTTCCCTCGAAGGACGATCGCAAGGCAACCCGAGCGGCAGCGTTCATGACTCAAATATTGACCAACCAGTTGTTCTCGGAGCGCCGTTTCCAGCGCGCTTAGACTCCAGCGCCCATTATCTTCAATCTTAAGTTCAATTGCAGACTCAATATCGGCAGCGGTTGAGTTAAGTCGAATATCCGTCCGCTTCTCGTCTTTCTTCACTGCCTCCTGATTCACGTGGTAAACGCCTCGGCTGTGGTCGCTGAGCCATCCCGCGATGTTCCTTCTCATCTCAAGCTCTGAAGCCACAAGCTGAAGGGTCCCTCGATTGGAGAACTCACTTTCGAGAACATGATGCCGAAAGTCATCTAGGCGATTCATCGTCGTCAGGTGCATCGTGCGTACATCGGTAGGTAGCATTGCTTGCCTTGAGTCGAACTCCGCGAACTGTGCCGCTGTCATCGCCGGGATTTCCGAGTGCTTTGCCGCCCGGTCGATGCGCAACTGCAACAATCGATCTTTCATGTGCTTGAATAGATCAAGCTCAGAGAATTCTCGAAGAATATCATTCGCCTCGGCGCATTCTAGGCCCACCAAACTATCAAACAAGAAGCGACGGGCTTCCTCCGCCAAATCCCGGTCGCCGGGACTATGAACTCCATGATGCTGGATGTCGGTGGATGGATGCGCTACTTGGTAAGTCCGGTGGACCAATCGGCCGAGTAACCGCGCACGCTCGGCAACTGTGAGTGGCGACAGGTTCGGCTTCTGACGGCTATGATACCGATCGCCGAATACTGCGCCAATCGTGAGAATTGCAAAGTCTCGGACGGCAGCGGACGCAAAGTCTTCCGTTGCTCGAAGCCAGTAATCACTTCCCAAGCCAGGGTTGAGAACCAATAGTGCACAGAGCCAGGCCGCGTGGCCACTGCTCAAAGGGGCGGCGGCATCGATCCGAGCCTCGAGTGAGTGAACAGCGTCCGCGCGATCGCCGGTGATCAAGTGCTGTGCCATTAGATCGGCGGTGTACCGGAGGGCGTTCTGGGCTTCCGTGTCCATGTCACTTGGCCAAACCGAAAGGAGCGGAACCAGAGAAGCGGCCGCTACGGCTTTAAGCGATGGTGTCCCATGATAGAAGATGTCATGAAGGATGGGGCATTGTCCGTTGCGGTAAAGCTCCCGAACCTGAGCCTCAAGCTCTGCGAGTATGACGCCCTGCGCCTCCTCCGGATGTGCCGCCTCAAGTGAAGCATAGAAGGGTGCAAACCCGTTTAGCTCAACCGTCGAAAGCTTTGCCGCTAGAATAGCCTCGGCCGGGTTTAAATGGCTCGCCCATTGCGGATTGACGGCCTCACTCTTGATGGCCGAAAGGGCGTGGATGGTTGCACGCGAGGTCTGGTTTCGGGCCTCGACAGGCTTTTCGCTCCACATCACTGGTGCCACATGTCGCCAGTAGCTGGAAAGTTCGCGCTTCAGGAGTGTGACAAATTCAGGCGGAAACGCTTGGAGTACAAGATCCTCAGACCACTCCCCCCAAGTGCTATGCGACTTTCCACTCATATCGAGCCAGGTAAAGAAGTTGTAGAGCGTATTCTCTCGTGCTTCCGGCGTGAATGCCGCATCTGGATCCCCGGAAAGCCGCTCTTTCCAAGAAACCCAGTCGCGGACTCGCGCGTCCTCTTTTTTTTGGTACGCAGCGTCCCTCTTGGCTTGCGCTGTTTGCCACTTCTCTATTTCTCCTGATTTTGGCGGGTTTAAATACCTGCTGTGCTCAGCCACAAGTTCAGGGTCTTCACCTATTGCTTTCAGGACTCTATCCGCGACTTGAGTATGTCGATCCGTGCGCCATGCATCCATGATGGCGAAAAATGCAGGCCTTGTCCGTTCGGTTTGTCCGGGCGATTCGAGGGTACGAAAGAGCCAAGAAAAATCAGCTGCCGTAATCTGGCCCATGACGGTGCGCTCGTCGTAATGGAAAAACCGGTCTACCCCATCGCGCGTTCCGCCAAAATTTAGGTAGAGATCAAATACCGCCCAAAAATATGCTTCCCGTATTGATAGATCGGACGCGATGCGCGCTCGGATACTCTTGCAATCTTCCTCCGCGATTATCGAATCCTGGCGCTCACCAAAATGGAATGCAAGCGCTGCATGAGCGGCCCACAAGTTGATTAGCTCAGGGGTTTCTAAAGTTTCATCACGGGCGCAGCCTGCGAAGACTGCATCGATGAAGTGATCGTACTTGGAGCGGGCATTATAGAGTTCGGTACCTGGGTTGCGATGGCCCCAGATACTTGTGGCAAGCGCGCTGCGAAGTTCACGAACCTCTGTTGTCGTGATCTTGTCGCTATGCATTAGGTTGTAGAGCGCGTAGTTCAAGCCGTGAACGGTGTTTCGCTGTTGCTTTGTTTCCCGGGCGATCGTGACGACTTCAGAAATAGTCAAAGGGTCGGGAAACGTGTCATCAAGGACCGCTGTTACAATCCTGCTCGACACTTGCTTGGACAAAATCTGCTCGGCGACCGCACGCTTTTGCTCTGGGCTACCCAACGCAAGTACGGCTCGCATTGCGTAGACCCGATGATGTTCGGCTATGGACCCATCGACGGCAGCTTGCGCGGCGAGGTCAACACAAGACGGCAGTGGCGTGTTAAGGATGAGTTCGAGGAGTATCTCTCTGGTTTCGTGACCGGGGTAGGCTTCCGTCCAAAGCTCTCGGACAGTAGGGGCCAGTTCGGGGTGTGCCAGTCGTTTCACATCGTTGGTGTCGATGCTTATGCCACGCCAGTCGCTTTTGTTGTACACTCGCACGAAATCATGCAGCAGTGTTGATCGGAGCGGAATTGTCATCGACCCGGGGATGCCCTGTCGGAAGAGAACGTCTGGCTTCCGGTTCCTGAGTTCCGTTGCGATGTCCGCGTTCATCAGAGAGAGCCAAGCGGCGATGGGTTCCATTGATGGGACAACGATGCTGTGACCCCACGTGTCAGCGAACAAGAGTTGCTTTAGCTCCCTGATCGGCAGCCCGCTTGCGCGGTGGTGTTCAAGCCGCCGCGCTGCCAGGTACTCTTGCGTCGATCGGTGGTGAAACCGGACCGCATTGACGCCCGACGGATCGAACAGCCCGCGACTGAGCAACTCCTGCTGCTCCTTCTGCATCCAGTCGGTCAGCACATCGCCGACGTGTAGCGCGTCGTCGTCACTATCATGCTTGGTGATAAACAGTGAGCGGCGCTTGGTCAAAAAAAGCGCGAGAGCGAGGCGTTCGGCTCCTTCTCTCGCCTTCGCAAGGGACAATGTGCAGCGTCGCGCCCGCGTGGTCTGTTCCTTAAGCTTTATCCGAATTCCCGCTTCGACCTGATCTAGAAGTGAACCGAGGTGGCCATTTTCATTCAAAAGGGCCATACCATCGATAATGTCTGATGGTGATTGAAAAAGCGCCCAAGCATCATTTCTTTCAAGTTCGCCTTTGAATGCAGAAGCTCTCGATGGATCGAGTCTCTGTGCGAAGGAAACGATTTCGTCGGGCGTAAGGGATAGCAGCACAAATATCTGCGGATCGGCCTCAGTAGTTTCGTCTTGAGATTCTTCCCTTTGTTCTCCGTGTGTCTCTTTTTTTAGCACACTAATGAACATATCTTGCGGTTCTTGCACTTCGGCCGCCTTAGCCTCCGTGGAATTCGGAAACATTTCCATCAAGTCCGCTATGTCAATCTGCTGGTTCCAGTCCGCTGGTCGGCAGGAGACGAGGATATGCGCACGATCCACTTTGGGCGCGATGGCGCGTTGTATTTTTCTTAGTGCGACACGAAAGCTACCATCCCGCAGCTTCAATTCATCGACGGCATCAAGGAAGAACCATGCGGGTTTCTCGTCCGCTCTACCCAACCAAGCGTTCAGTTTCCTTTCCTCTTCCGGCGACAGCGTGTCTTCGAGACTTCCATCTGCGAGACGTTCGAGCCTTATGAAAAACGCAAAGTTTCCTTGGGCATTCAGCTTCAACACTTGCTGCTGAAACTCGTGCGTCTTTCCGCACTTTCCTTCTCCGAGCACGATGACCCGTTTCCTGGTAATGAGGTCGTCCCAACCTGACGTGTGCGACGCGAAGTAGCCGCCCATCGCCCTTTGGTACTGGGGATCAGAAAGTTGCTCTTCGGACGACTTGGAGAAGCGCCGATCTATTGTGATGTGCTGGCCTGAAGACATGATGTCGCGTACCGATTTTTGGTGTTCACAATATCTAGTATACCAAGTGGCCCAAAACAATGCCGACCGTGGAGTCACAAACCTGCCCCGCGTTGAGTTGCTTGATTTGTTGGCAAGACAGGTGATCGGGTGGCCGGATTGTGCACACCCGGCCACCCTTGCTCCTTTGCAGGAGTGTCGGTCAGGCTTCCCGGCGCTGAAGCCGTTCGTTGAGCCAATCCAGCACTTCCGCCTCAACCCATCCGACCCGGTTCGGCCCGAGGTTTACCCGCAGGGGGAATTGCCCGACCTTCTCCAGCCTCGCGATGTGCTGCGGCGAGTACAGGACCAGCTCTTTCAGCTGGCGCTTCGACAGTATCCTCATCACGATCTCTCCATGACTGAAGAGCATCGCGATGCCCTCGGTTACGACAGTACCCTCGGGTGCGGTGAGCGTATCAATCGGCGGTCAGCTTGGCGAGATGTTCGTCGTGCAGCGCCAGGGCGGCGCGCATTTCGTCGAGGTAGGAGTAGCGGTTGTATATGGCCGCGACGCCGCTCACCGTACCGGACACATGGTTCAGCAGCTTTTCGGTGACATGGATCGGTGTGCCAAGCCGCGCGAGGTTGGAACTGAAGGTGCGGCGCAGGTCGTGGAGCGTGTATGCGTTCACCGCAAGCGGCTGGTCGAACCGCTCCTTCGTCTTTCCCCAGCCATTGAACGGGCGGTCCTCCACGCCACGCGCCGGAAAAAGCATATCGCCGATATCAGGCAGCGACTTGATCAGCTCTTGCGCCAAGGGCGACAGCGGGCAGCGGTGCTCCCGCTTGTTCTTGGTGAACCCGGCCGGAAACACGATCAGGCCGTTCTCTATCCATGATCGGCGCAACGCTGCAATCTCGCCTCGTCGCTGGCCGGTCAGAATGAGGAGCTGGACGATGCTGCCATAGGGGTAGCCGGTGGCAATCGCGCGGTTGTACACGGCTTTCAGGTCGGGGTCAGACAGCACGTTTGACCTGCTTTCCGATCGGAAGGTCAGGGCCGGGACCGGCGAGTGGTCAAGAATGCCTCGCTTCACGCACCAGTTCATCATCGCGCGGATGGCCACGAAAGCGTGCTGTTGCTCTGAGGGAGTGGCAGCCAGCTTCTCGACCGCCGCCACGATGTCGGCGCGGGAGAGCGCATCGATATCCTTGTCATAGGAAAAGTGACGGCGCAGCAGCCGGTCATAGTCGGTATGGGTACGCTCCTTGTGGCGCAGCTTGCTGTCAGCGAGGAAGCGATCCCTGGCGGTATCGAAGGGCACCGGATCATGGTGCGGCGGTAGAGGAATAGCCGCCGTCAATGCCTCGACCTGCACCCGCTTGGCCTCGCGCCGTGCGTCGGCAAGCGACAGTTCGGGGTATCGGCCAATAGTCTTGAGGCGGCGTTCCGGGCCGAACATCACGACGAACGACTTGCTGCCACCCTGCGATACTCGAACGCCGAAGCCTGGCAGCGCGTCGTCGAAATGGGTCTTCTGCCCCGTCTCCGGGACCTTCAGACTTTTTATCAGAATGTCGGTTAGTCGCATCTTAGTCACTGAAATCTGAGGCGTTGGGGCGATTTTCTATGTTCCACTATGTGTAACACATACCAGAAAAAACAGTATGTTACACGATAAAATGTGCAGCCATGATCAGCGCTGAAACGTCAAAAATTCTGATTGAAAATCCGCGTGTCGCTGGTTCGATTCCGGCTCTGGGCACCACTTCCCTCCGTTGCGCCAAGCGACCGACCGCCGAGCGGCGGGGCAAGTGCTTGTCCATCCTGTCTTCCTAGCTTCCCGGCGCGAACCTGTGCTGGAGGCCCGAATGTCCGATGTCTCGCCGATCCTGTCCCTGCCCTTGATCCAGCCGGCCCAGGCGCAGAAGCATGTCACCCATAACGAGGCTTTGCGGCTTCTTGATCTTCTGGTTCAGGGCGTGGTGCTGACCAGGGGCGGTGATGTGCCGCCCGCAGGGCCGGCCGAGGGTGAGCGGCATCTCGTCGGGACGGCGCCGACAGGCGCCTGGGCGGGGCAGGCGAACAAGCTCGCGTTCTACGAAAACGGACTGTGGCAGTTCCTGACCCCGAAGGCGGGCTGGTCTTTCCATGTTCTCGCCGAGGACGTGACGGTGACGCTGGTGGACGGAGACTGGACCGGACCGACGATGGGAAGCCCGGAATTCGGGGCGATCGGGATCAATACCCCGATCGATCCCGGCAATCCGCTGTCGGTCTCTGCCGGTTCGACCCTGCTGACCCATGACGGGGCGGGGCATCAGCTCAAGATCAACAAGGCGGCGGCGGCCGATACGGCGAGCCTGCTGTTCCAGACCGGGTTTTCCGGCCGGGCGGAGATGGGGACGGTCGGGGACGACAATTTCGCGGTCAAGGTCAGCGGCGACGGGACCGCCTTTCTTCCCGCTCTGACCGCAGCCGCTGCGACGGGGTACGTCAGCCTGCCGCAGGGGGTGCTCGCCTCCGGCTTCGCCCTGCGGGACCCGGCGGATGCGAGCAAGTCCGCAGCCTTTGACCTTTCGGGGCTGACGAGCGGGACGGCAAGGACGCTTACCGTTCCGGATGCCTCGGGGACGCTCGCGCTCCTCTCCGGCACGCAGAGCTTCAGCGGCACCACGACCTTCAGCGGCGGAATCACCGTCAGCGCTGCGGCCGCAACGCTTGGCTCGGCCACGGGGACCGCGAATTATGGTGTCGGCACCGGCGCCACCACCTCGGGCCATACCAAGACGGTCGATCTCGGGACCGGGGGCGAGGCGGGATCGACCACGGTGGTCAATCTCGGACCGGTGGCAGCGGGAGCCGGCGGGACCCTGGTGGTGAATACCCCGACGGTGACCTTTGCCGCCTCGGTCACCGCCGTCGGCATGGCGCAGGCCAATCTCACGGCTGCCCGCGCCGGTCTGGGGGGCGCCACAGCCGATGCGACGAACCGGCTGTCCGTCAACAGCCCGGCGGTGCTGTTCAACCACGCAGGCGCGGGGATCGAGGCGACGCTGAACAAGTCCGCCGTTGCCAACGATGCGGCCCTGGCCTTCAAGACCGGGTTTTCGGCGCGGGCCCTTCTCGGCCTGCTGGCGAGCGATGACCTGACGCTGAAGGTCAGCGCCGACGGCAGCGCCTTTGCCGATGCGCTGATTGCCGACAGAACAACCGGACGGGTCAGGCTGCCCGGCGGGCTGGCGCTCGATCCGCAGGCTTCCGATCCCGGCTCGCCCGCCAGCGGCTGGCTTTGGGTCAACAGCACCGCCAACCAGATCCGCGCCCGGATCGGCGGGCAGAGCCGGGTGCTGAATACTTCGGACGTGCCCTGGCTGGCGCCGGTGTCGGGCGATGTCGTCCAGACGACGACCGGTGCCGGCGGCGCGGCCACGGGCACGCTGGCCGGTGCCGCCGACCGGATGGAGATTTTCCCCTTCAGTCCGCGCGCCGACATTACGCTGGACCGCCTGGGCATCAACTGCACCACGGCCGTGCCTTCGGCACTGGCGAAGATCGTCGTCTATTCCTCCGACGCCAACGGCCGGCCGGATGCACTGATCCACGAGTCGGCCACGATTGACTGCTCCACGACGGGCAGCAAGCTCGTCACGGTCGCCCTGACCTTCTATCGCGGCACGGTCTATTGGCTGGGCGTCAGGCATTCGACGACGGCGACGCTTTCCGCCTGGGCTTCGACGGCGACGCCCGACCTCGGCGGCGGCGGCATCGTCACCACCGCCCGCAAGACCCTGCGGCGCAGCCTTTCCTTCGCCACGGCCGCCCCGGCGACCTGGGGCTATGCATCGGGCGAGACGAATGCCGGGCCGGCCACGGCAGTTTGGTTGCGCGCCGGCTGATCGCTCAACGCGCGTAGCCGGGACCCTGGCTCCAGTTCCAGGCGTCGGTGATCATCTGCCGCAGGTTCGAGCGGGCCGGGACCCAGCCAAGTTCGTCCCGCGCCCGGGTGGAGCCGCAGACCAGCCGCGCCGGATCGCCACTCCGGCGCGGGCCCTCGACGATCGGCACCTCGCGGTTGGTGACGGCCCGCGCGGCATCCACGACCTCACGCACCGAAAAGCCGCTCCCGCTGCCGAGGCTGAAGGCGCGGCTCTCACGCCCCTCGCGCAGCCAGGCAAGCCCGGCGACATGTGCCTCGGCCAGATCGGCGACATGGACATAGTCGCGGATCGCGGTGCCATCGGGCGTGGGATAGTCGGTGCCGTGAAGCGTGAGCGCCGGGCGCCTGCCGGCCACCGCATCAAGCATCAGGGGAATGAGATGGGTCTCGGGCCGGTGCTGCTCGCCGACCTCGCCCTCCGGATCGGCGCCGGCGACGTTGAAATAACGGAAGGTGACGGCGCGGAGGCCGGAAGCGCGGCCGAAATCGGCCAGCATGTCTTCGATGGCACGTTTGGAGGCGCCATAGGGATTGATCGGCGCACGGGGGCTGTCCTCGTCAAGCACCAGGCCGTCCGGTTCTCCGTGAACCGCACAGGTCGAGGAAAAGACCAGGCTGGAGCAGCCGGCGGCCAGCGCCGCCTCGATCAGGTTCAGCGAACCCAGGACATTGATCCGCCAGGTCGGCCCTGGATCGGCCATCGCGGCGCCAACCAGGCTCTGGGCGGCAAAATGCATGACAGCTGCCGGTTTCCAGCGCAGGAACACTGCGGAAAGATGCGAAAAGTCCAAGAGGTCGCCGACTTCCAGCGGCCCGAAGCGCACGGCGTCGCTCCAGCCGGTGGAGAGGTTGTCAAAGGTCACGGGCAGATATCCGGCCCGCCGCAATGCCTTGCAGGCCATGGCGCCGACATAGCCGGCACCGCCGGTGACAAGGACGGTCTCAGACACGCGCTTCCCCTTTGCGCGGCCAGCATCGGGGCGGGGCCGCATGGCGTCAAGCGACCGCGGCGCCAGGGCGGAAGAACATCGGGCCCCTGTCGCCGGCACCTTTCCCCCGCGCCTGTCCTCGCCTAAACCTCGGGCATGTCCGCAAGCGATCCCGACCGTATCATCGCCGCCCGCGTCCTGTCGCTGGAGGGCGAGGCCTTGCTTGCCTTTGCCGGCGCCGTGCCGGCCGATTTTTCCCGCGCCGTGGATCTGCTTCTGGGCGTCAGGGGCCGGGTGATCCTTTCGGGGATCGGCAAGTCCGGCCACGTCGCCCGCAAGATCGCCGCGACCTTGTCCTCTACCGGGACGCCGTCCTCCTTCGTTCATGCGGTCGAGGCCAGCCATGGCGATCTGGGCACTGTCACGCCTGCGGATGTGGTCGTGGTCCTGTCCAATTCGGGCGAGACGGCGGAGCTTGGCGATCTGGTGGCCTTCACCCGCCGGTTCGCCATTCCGCTGGTGGCGGTGACGGGGCGGGCGGACAGCACCTTGGCCGGCGCGGCCGATCTTGTCCTGACGCTGCCGGAGGCGCCGGAGGCCTGTCCGAACGGCCTGGCGCCCACCACCTCGACAACGCTGGCCATGGCCCTGGGCGACGCGCTTGCCGTGGCGCTGATGGAGCGTCGCGGCTTTCGCGCCGAGCAGTTCAACGACTTCCATCCGGGCGGCAGGCTGGGCGCGCGGCTGGCCCGCGTGGGGCAGTTGATGCGCGGCGGCGAGGCGTTGCCGCTGGTCGGCCCGGACACGCCGATGGACGAGACGCTGATTGCCATGACCCGGGCCGGTTTCGGCATCGCCGGCGTGGTCGAGCAAGGCCGTCTCACCGGGGCGATCACCGATGGCGACTTGCGGCGCAACATCGACGGGCTCTTGACCCGCCACGCGGGCGAGGTGGCCACCCGGCAACCGCTTGCGGCCCCGCCGGGGATGCTCGCGGCCGAGGCGGTGGCGCTGATGAATGCCCGCAAGGTGACGCAGCTCTTCGTCGTTGATGGCGAGGGCCGGCCGGTCGGCATCCTGCATATCCACGATTGCCTCAAGGCGGGGGTCGCGTGAAAGTCGCCATCGTCATCCCCGCGCGCTTCGCGTCCACCCGCTACCCGGGCAAGCCTCTGGTGCCCCTGACCGGGCCTGACGGCACCAAAACGCTGATCCAGCGCAGCTGGGAGGCGGCGATGGCGGTGCCGGACATCGCCTCGGTTCACGTCGCCACCGATGACGACCGGATCAGGCTTGCGGCGGAAGGCTTCGGCGCCTCGGTGCTGATGACCTCCCCTTCGGCGCGCAACGGCACCGAGCGCTGCGCCGAGGCGCTGGCCGGGCTCGACGCGGATCTGGTCGTCAACCTTCAGGGCGATGCGCCGCTGACGCCGCCCTGGTTCGTGACGGCGCTGGTCGCGGCGATGGCCAACGATCGCGGAGCGGAGATCGCCACCCCGGTGCTGCGCTGCGACGCTGCAACGCTGGCGAATTTCCAGGCCGACCGGCGCGCCGGGCGGGTCGGGGGCACCACCGCCGTTTTCGGCGCCGGGGGGCAGGCGCTCTACTTCTCCAAGGAAGTCATCCCCTGGCTGCCGGCGGGCCCCCCGCCGGTTCCGGTTCCGGTGTTCCACCATGTCGGCCTCTATGCCTACCGGCCCGAGGCCCTGCGGCTTTACCCGGGCTGGCCGCAGGGCCCCCTGGAGACGCTTGAGGGGCTGGAGCAGCTGCGTTTTCTCGAACAGGGCCGGCGCGTGCTTTGTGTCGAGGTCGATGCGGGCGGGCGGGTCTTCTGGGAGCTGAACAACCCGGTGGACGTGCCCCGGATCGAAGCTGCCCTTCAGTCGCCGTTGACCAGATCCCGCCAGTAGCGGCGCAGGAAAAACAGCGCTGCCGGCAGCGAGACCGCCACCAGAAGGGCGATGTAGGTCACCGAGACATAGCTGGCCGGATAGGTCGGGTAGAGCCCCGCCCGAACCGCGCCGACGAGATGGACGACCGGGTTCCACCACAGATAGTCGCGCCAGGGCAGGGGAACCTGATCGAAGAGGAACAGCACGGCCGAAACCAGGAACAACGGCCGCGTCACCACCTGCCAGATCGATTCGTAGAGCGGAAAGAGCCCGAAAAGCAGGCAGTTGAGCGTGCCGAGGGCAAGGGCCAGTCCCAGCGCCATCCCGAGCCCCAGGAACAGCCTGGGCAGATCGAACAGGGGATCGATGCGGAAGGCCAGCACGACCATCGCGATCACGATGGCGAAGACCGCCAGCTTGGTTGCCGCCGCCAGGAGGAACCGCGCGAGGATCGCGTCCAGAAAGGTCACTTCCGGATAGGTGAGTAGCGGGCGGGAGAAGCGTACGGCCGTGCCGACCTTTCCCGCCACGCCGGTGAAGATCAGATAGGGCAGGGTGCCCGAGGCATAGAAGAGCGCAAAGCTGTCACCGATCGGCGGCCGGTGGAAGACCAGTGCGAAGATGGTCATCAGGATGGCGATGAAGGCCACCGGCTCGACCACTTCCCACAGATAGCCGAACAGGACGCGGCGGTTCGAAACGGCAATCTCGCGCAGCGCCAGCGCACCGATGACGCGCAGCGCGCGAAAGCGCTGGCGCGGGGCTTCAGCCATTTGCTCGGATACGAGGCTCATCGACCTTTACCGGATCATAACCAGGGGTCCGCAACTCTGCCCGGCAGCATGGGCCGCCAGAACGGCGGGGTCCGGGCAGTTAGCCGAAAGGTCCTTAATTGGAAGTATCCAGCGCCCAGGTTCGGAAGGCAGCCCCCTTCCCGCGCGGTCCGTTTCCGCTACCCGCAGAGGAGCGGCTTCCGGAGGTTCCGCCGCGTCCGACAGCGGCACCCGCGCGGCTGCGCCGGCGGCACTGGGGCCTTCTGGTCTCCTTGCTGCTTTTCGTGGTCGGTCCGGCCGGGGCGGCGGGCTGGTACCTCTGGGCGGTGGCCCGCGACCAGTACGAATCGCGCATCGGCTTTTCCGTCCAGCGCGAGGAGCGCAGCTCGATGGTGGAGATGCTGGGCGGGATCACCGAGATCACCGGCGGCGGCACCTCGGACACGGATGTGCTCTACCGCTTCCTGAGAAGCCGCGAGATGGTCGCGGCGGCGGATCGCAGGCTGGACCTGCGCAAGCTTTACACCCGGCCGGACGACCCGGTCTTCAGCCTGCCCGCAGCCGCGACGGTGGAGGATCTGGCGGCCCACTGGAACCGCAAGGTCGATGTCTATTACGACAGCGCCAGCCGGCTGATCGAGGTCCGGGTGCTGGCCTTCACGGCCGGGGATGCGCGCCGAATCGCGGAAGTGGTCGCCGAGGAAAGCACGCGGATGCTGAACGACCTTTCCGCCCTTGCGCGGGAGGATGCCACCCGTCACGCCCGGGCCGAGCTTTCCGGCGCCGAGGCGCGGCTGCGGGCCGCGCGACAGGCGCTGACGGCCTTCCGTGTCCGGACCCAGATCGTCGATCCCGTTGCCGACATCCAGGGCCGGATGGGCCTGCTCAACAGCCTTCTCGCCCAGCAGGCGACGGCGCTGATCGATCTGGACCTTCTGGCCGCCAACACCTCGCGCGACGATCCCCGCTATACCCAGGCCGAGAAGCGCGTCGCGGTGATCGAGGCCCGCATCGCCGAGGAGCGTGCACGTTTCGGCGACGAATCCGGCGGCGAGGACGGTCGCTATGCCGATCTCGTCGCCCGGTTCGAGGCCCTGACGGTCGAACTCGAATTCGCCCGCTCGTCCTGGGTCGCCGCGATGGCCGCCTATGACCAGGCACTGGCCGAGGCGCAGCGCCAGTCGCGCTATCTTGCCGTCTATCTGCCTCCGACTGCGGCGGAACGGGCGGAGTTTCCCCGCCGCAGCCTCGATCTCGCCCTTGTCGCCGGCTTGCTGCTCTCGGCCTGGACCGTGGCGGTTCTGGCCTATTACGCGCTGCGCGACAGGAGGTGAGCCGATGATCCGGCTGGAAAACCTGTGGAAGACCTATCGGCTGGACGGCGTCCGCAAGACCGTGGCCGCCGGGATCGATGCGACCTTTCCCTCCGGCACGGCGGTTGCGGTGCTGGGCCGGAACGGGGCCGGAAAATCCACGCTTCTGCGCATGATCGCCGGAACGCAGGACTTCGATTCCGGGCGCATCCACCGGCAAGGCACGCTCTCGTGGCCGGTGGGCTTTTCCGGCGGGGTTCAGGGCGACATGACCGGCGCGCAGAACACCCGCTTCGTCGCCCGTATCCACGGTGTCGATGCCGATGCGCTGGTGGACTATGTGCGGGACTTCACCGAGGTCGGCGCGCATTTCCACCTGCCGGTGCGCACCTGGTCGTCGGGGATGCGGGCGAGGCTGTGCTTCGGCCTGTCGATGGGGATCAGGTTCGACACCTATCTCATCGACGAGGCGACCGCGCCCGGCGATGCCGCCTTCCGCGCCCGGGCCGATGCGGTCCTGTCCGCGCGCCTGTCCGGGAGCGGGGCGATCTTCGTCACCCATGCCCTGGAGCAGGCCCGGGCGCTGTGCACCCAGGGCGCGGTGCTGGAAGCGGGGCAGCTCACCTGGTTTGCGGACATCGACGACGCGATCCGCGCCCATCTCGACAATGTGCGCCGCGCCAAGGCGGCAGCATGACCCCGACCGCCATCTCCGGAGGTGCCGCATGAAACATGTCTCGCTCGATGCGCTGCTGCCGGCGCCGTCGCCGCAGGCGGCGCCCGGCGCCGAGCTCTGGGTGGTGATGCCGGTCTATCGGCCTGACCGCCACTATCTCGCCGAGCAGATGCGCAGCATCGCCAGCCAGAGCCTTCCACCGGCGGGGCTTGTCGCCGTGGTGGCCGATCTTACCTCGGGCCCGCTGCTGACGGCGCTTGCGGGGCGGTTCGGCCTGCCGCTCGCCCTGGTGGAGCCCGAGGCCGCGCTCGACACTCCCCGCGCGGTCGAGGCCGGGCTGTCCCGCGCCCTGACCCTTGCCGGGGCACAGGCCTGCTTTGCCCTCGCCGACCAGGACGATCTCTGGCATCCCGACCGGCTTGCCCGGGGTGTGGCAGCGCTCGAATCCGGGGCGGACCTCGCCCATTCCGACGCGCGCCTCGTCGGAGCGGAGGGTGAGATCCTCCATCCCTCCGTCTTCGCCTATGAGCGGCGCCTTCCCGAGCCCGGCCTGCGCGGGCTTCTCTTGCGCAACACCGTCACCGGCATGACGGCGACCCTTTCGCGCCGCACGGTGGAACTGGCGCTGCCCTTTCCTCCGCAGGCGGGGGTGCATTTCTTCCATGATCTCTGGCTGGCGCTGGTCGCCGGGGCCACAGGGGGCATCGTCCGGCTGGATGCGCCGCTGGTCGATTACCGCCAGCACGGCGGCAATGTCCTTGGCGCCCGGCAGGCCGGAGGCGAGGCGGTTTCCGTTCTTCCCCGGTTCCGCGACCTGCGCCGCGAGGCCACGAGCTATGCGCTGGCCCGCTATCTTGCGCAAAGCCTGCACAACCGACTGACCGATGCCGTGGCCGAAGGGCGGCTCGCCCATGGCACGGCCCGGGTGGCGCCGATCCGTCCCTATCTCCGCCGGCTCGGCGGCTTTGGCGCCCATGCGGCCGATTGCCTGCGGCTCGGGCTTCGCGGCCGTCTTCGGCTGGCGCGCCAGTCGCTCGGCTTTGCCGCCGTTTCTCTCGGCCGCAGCGTCTGGGCCCTGCGCGAGGCGGCGACGAAAGGCCTCTCGTCCGCCGTGGACCGTTTCGACGAACGGCTCTACGCCCTGTCCCCCGGGCTGCTGCCGGTGCCGCCGCGGCGGGCGCCAGCTCCCGCCGCTGTCCGGGATGCGTCCGAGATCGTCGATCCGCGCAAGAAAGCGCGCTTTGCCCCGGTCCTAAACGCGGAACGGGCAGCGCTCACGGTCCTGGTGCCGACACTGAACCCCAGCGAGGTCTTCGCCGGCGTTGCCACCGCCATCGACATCGGCGCCGGGCTGGCGGCCCGAGGGCTGCCGGTGCGGTTCCTTGCCACCGACCTTCCCGTCGGATCGGCGGCCGCCACCGAACGGATGCTGGCCGAAAGGCTGGATGCGCTGGGCGCGCCGCCGGGCACGACGCTGCCCTTCGCCGCCGGAACGCGGGGTGCTGCGGTGGCGATGCATCCGGGCGACGTGATGCTGGCCACCGCCTGGTGGACGGCGCATCTGGCGCAGGGGCTGATCGCCGCAGGCCCGTTCCTCCACCGCCGGTTTCTGTACCTTCTCCAGGACTACGAGCCCCTGTTCTATCCGTGGGGGCCCGAATATGCCGATGCGATGGCGAGCTACGGGCTGGCCTTCGATCCGGTCTTCAACACCACGCTCCTGCGCGACCATTTCGCCGCCGAGGGCCATGGTTTCGCGACAGCGGATGCGTCCTGCTTCCACCCCTCCATCGACCTTGCCCGCTATGCGCTCGGTCGGCGGCCGGTGCGCAACGGGCCGCGAAGAATCGCGCTTTACGGGCGGCCGGAAGTGCCACGGAACATGTTCCCCACCGCAGTGGAGGCGCTGGCGCGGTTTCTCGACCGGGAGGGTCTTTGCCCCGGCGAGGTGGAGATCCTCTCCGTCGGCCTTCGCCATCCGGCGATCCGGCTCCCCGGCGGTCATGTGATCGAAAGCCTGGGCAAGTTGCCGCTGGCGGACTATCCGGACTGGCTTCTCACCGTCGATATCGGCCTCAGCCTGATGCTGTCGCCGCATCCGAGCCACCCGCCGCTGGAAATGGCTGCGAGCGGGGTGAGGGTGGTGACCAACCGCTTCGGCGCCAAGGATCTCGGCAATCTGACGCCGGCGATCATCTCCGTCGAACCCACCGCAGCGGAAGTCGCGGCAGGCCTGTCGCGGGCCTGGGCGCTGCCGCCGGTCGCCGGCCCGGAGCGCAACTTCGACCTCAGACCGCTTGGGATGCCGCTGGCCCAGGTCCTTGCGCGGCTGGCCGCGCGCCTGCAACCGCTCCTTGGTGGCGCATGACGCGCGAGATCCTCCTGCATATCGGGGCGCCCAAGGCGGGCTCGACCTACCTGCAGCGGGTCCTGGCGCAGAACCGAAGCCGACTTGCCGCCAGCGGGATCGCCTATCCGGGTGGCAAAGGCGATCATCCGGGAAATGCACGCAATCTCCGCGCCCTAGACCATGCGCGTTTCGAGGCGCTTTTCACCGATGCGCCGCGCGTCGTCCTGTCGCATGAGGACCTTTTCGCGCTGGACGGTGAAGGGCGGGCCCTGGCGCAGCTGGCGCGGGACGCCGGTGTTCCGGTCCGGGTGCTGTGCTTCCTGCGCCCGTGGTCGGACTTCTGTTTCGCCGACCTGTCCCAGCACCTCAAGCAGCATCTCGAACGCTATATCCTCACCCGGCGGCCCTTCGATGGCCTGTCGCTGGAGGAGATGGCGGCAAGGCGGGCGCAGCGGCTCGATCCGGCGGGCTATCTGCTGCGCTGGGTGCGGCTGTTCCCCCGGGTCCCGCTGGTCCTTGCCGCGCATGGCGGGATCCGGGCGACGGTGGAGCGGCTTCTCGGCCAGCCTGGGCTCGACTGGTCGGTGCCGCGTCACCTGGCCAATCCTTCGCTGCGGGTCGAGGATTGCGAAGCCATCGCGGCGATGATCCGCGACGGCCATCCCGCCGAAACCATCCGCGACGCGATGCGCGAGGCCCTGCGCTGCACGGATCTGCCCGATGCCGGGCGCGGGCCGGCGCGCGCCGAGGCGATCGAGGCGCTTTTTGCCGAGCAGAACCGCGCGCTCCTCGACATCTGGGGCTTCGACAATCGCCTCGCGGCCGGTCACAGGCGCCCGGCCGCTGCGGCCAGCCAAAGCAGCGCATCCTGCGCCATGGTCTGACGGTAAAGACCGAGCCTGCGCAGAGCCGCAAGCCGCGCGAGCGGTCCGCGCATCTCCCGGGCGGCAGCGAAACCGGCGAGCAGTGCCCGCGTCTGTGGCGTCAGCCGGGCGGCGGAAGCGGCGAGTGCCGCAAGATTCGCCCGGTTCCACGCCGCGTAGGTGCCATCGAAGACCTGGCGCAGCCGCCGCAGCCGGGCGCGCAGCCCGGCATTGGCGCCGATGACGTTGCCGCCGTGCTGGCGGTAGTAGAGCGACGGGCGATCATCATGCACCACGCTGCCGCCGGCTCCGGTAAGGATCTGATAGGCCCACCAGTCGTGGACGACGACCTGTCCCGCCTCGCCCGCCGCCACGCGCAACAGCTCGGCCGCTTCCGGGTTGAGCAGGATCGTGTTGCCGGCGACGATGTTCTGGACCAGCGCATTGGCAAAGGAAGGCGGGCGCGGCCGGGGGGGCGAAAGGCGCGGCGCGGCGAGATCCGGGCCCGTTTCCCAGGTGCGGCTGCAATAGAGCGACGGGCCGGATCGGCCGGAAAGGGCGGCGACACCGCGTTCCAGCCGTTCCGGCAGCCAGACATCGTCCTGGTCCGAAAGGGCGACCCAGCCCGGAACCTCGGGCAATCCGGCAAGCAGCGACAGGAAATTCGCCGCCGCCCCGCGCTGCGGCCCGGCGACAAGCGCGACGCGACCCGGGCCGCGCTCCGCCGCGAAGGCCCGGAGGATGGCGGCGCTGTCATCGGCCGATCCGTCATCCGAGGCGATCAGGCGCCAGTTCCGATGCGTCTGGTCGCGGAAGCTTTGCAGCTGCGCCGGAAGATGCGCCGCCCCGTTGCGCACCGCCATCAGGATGGTGACGCAACCTTCCCCTTCCATCGCCGCGCCGACACTCACCCGCCGCGCCGCGCCGCCGCGACGAGGGTGGCGAGGTTGCGGCCGTAACTGCTCTTGGCATAGCGGGCCGCGGCCGCCTCCAGCTCGGGCAACCCGATCCAGCCCTTGCCGAAGGCGATCTCCTCCGGGCATCCGGTCTGCAGGCCCTGCCGGTCCTCCAGCGTGCGGACGAAATTTCCGGCGTCGAGCAGGCTGCCGTGGGTGCCGGTGTCGAGCCAGGCATAGCCGCGCCCCATCCGCCGCACCGTCAGCCCGCCATCGGCGAGATAGCTCTGCAACAGGTCGGCGATCTCCAGCTCTCCCCGGGCGGAAGGCTTCACCCGCGCCGCGCGGTCGGGCGCGGTGCCGTCGAGGAAATAGAGCCCCGTCACGGCATAGTTCGACGGCGCGACTTTCGGTTTCTCGACGATGGCGCGCACCCTGTCGCCCACGAAATCGACCACGCCATAACGCTCCGGATCGGCGACGTGATAGGCAAAGACCGATCCGCCGGAGGGCGCCTGGTCGGCCTCGGCCAGAAGCTCCGGCAGGCCGTGGCCGAAGAACAGGTTGTCGCCCAGAACCATGGCCGAAGGAGCGCCGGCGAGGAAATCCCGGGCGAGGAGATAGGCCTGCGCCAGCCCGTCAGGCGAGGGCTGGACGATCCAGGTCAGCCGCAGCCCCCAGCGCGCCCCGTCGCCCATCAGGCGCAGGAACTGCGGCTGATCCTCCGGCGTGGTGATGACCGCGATGTCGCGGATGCCGGCCAGCATCAGCACCGACAGCGGATAGTAGATCATCGGCTTGTCATAGACCGGCATCAGCTGCTTGGAGACACCCTCGGTGATCGGCCAAAGCCGCGAACCCGTGCCGCCGGCCAGGATGATGCCCTTGCGATCGGTCATGCAGGCGGTCCTTTTCTCACGCGCTTGCCAAGGGATAGCGGCGCCACCCGGCGGCAACAAGCATGCCCTTCGCGGCGAGGTTCAGAAGAGGAAATCATCGGTTCCAAGCTCCGCAAGCGAAAGGCCCGCGACCAGCAGCTGATGGCCTGCATAGGTCAGCTGCAGATAGTCGATGCCGCCGAGGCTGACCTCCGCCGGCGCAAGCGCCGCAAGCTTCGCCGCCGCCGTGGCGCCGGAGACATGCTGGGCATTGATCCGGTCCATACCGTCCTCGAAATCGAGGATCAGATCGCTCTCCCCGGCAACCCAGGCGTTGATGACGAAAGTATCGGCACCCGCGCCGCCGGTCATCTTGTCGTCGCCGCTGCCGCCCACCAGACGGTCCGCCCCGGCGCCGCCGAGGATCTGGTCGTCGCCCGCCCCGGCGCCGAGGAAATCGTCGCCGTCGCCCCCGTCAAGCCAGTCGTCCCAGTCCCCGGCGCCCAGCGTGTCGTTGCCCGCGCCGCCCAGCAGCGTGTCGCGGCCGGTCCCGCCGCCGAGATTGTCGTTGCCTGCGCCCCCGTCGAGCAGGTCGTTGCCATAGCTGCCCGAGCCGTTGTCATCTCCGTCGTCCCCGTAAAGACAGTCGTTGCCGGGGCCGCCGCCGGTGAAGTCGTCGCCGGCATCGCCATGGACGATGTCGTCGCCGGGCCCCGCGCCCAGCGTGTCGTTGCCGAGGCCTCCTGCGAGCGTATCCTCGCCATCGCCGCCGCCGATATTGTCCTGACCGTCGCCCCCCTCGGCGCGGTCATCGCCGGCGCCTGCGGCGATCTCGTCATCGCCGGCGCCGCCGAACAGCTCGTCCGATCCGTTGCCGCCGGTGATCGTGTCCCTTCCGTCATCGCCCCACAGCCGGTCGGTCCCGTCGTTGCCGTCCAGCCGGTCAGCGCCGTCACCGCCGCGCGCCTCCTCGTTCTCGGCGTTGCCGCGAAAGGTGTCGTCGCCCAGGCCCAGCCACCAGGCCTCGATGGCATCGAAGGTCTCGCCGGTTGCGGCACCGGCATTGGCGCCGCCGCTGCGATCCACCGTCAGCGCGCCGGTCTCGGCGGCATAGGAGACCACATCCAGCCCCTCGCCCCCGAAAAAGGCATCGACGCCACTTCCGCCGATCAGCGTGTCGTCCCAGAGGCCGCCGTCGAGCCGGTCATTCCCGGCGCCGCCGTCGAGCAGATCGCCGCCGTCCATGCCGGCGAGCGTGTCGTTGCCGTCGCCGCCGAAAAGCGAATCCGCCCCGCCGAAGCCTTCGATCAGATCGTCGCCGCCGGCGCCGGACAGGTGGTTGCCGGTGGCGTTGCCGCGCAGCGTGTCGTTGAAGGCGGTGGCGAGGATCGCCTCGATGCTGTCGAAACTGTCCCCGGCCGCCACCCAGGTACTTTCTCCCGGCACGCCGAGGTTCAACAGGATCGGTCCGGTCTCCCCCGCGTAGGACACCGTGTCCCAGCCCGCGCCGCCGTAGAAGGCATCCGCCCCGCCCCGGCCCCAGAGCACGTCGTCGCCGCCAAGTCCCAGAAGCGTGTCGTTCAGGCCGCTGCCGGTGACGGTGTCGTTGCCGGCCCCGCCGCTGCGGACCATCCCATCGGCGGGTGGCGGGGGCGGCTCGGCGCCCAGATGCGCCCGCGACACCGGCAGGACGCTCATCGCCGCCACCTCGGCGGCCGAGATCGGCTGGCCGTTCGCCGAGACAATCTCCAGCGTCTCGCCCTGGAACGACAGGATCACCCCGCCGGACGTGACCTGGATCGTCAGTTGCAGGACCGAGCGCAGGAAGGGCCAGCGGCTGAGGTCCAGCCGGTCCTGGGCCGGGTCGAAGTCGAGGATGACATCCCGCGTCTGGTCGGCCGCCAGGACGAATGTATCCCTTCCGGCTCCGCCCCGCAGTGAGTCCAGACCCGCGCCATCCTCGATGATGTCGTCGCCCCCCCCGCCATCGACCAGGCCGCCGGTGGCACCGTGGATGATCAGGTCGTCCCCGGCGGTTCCCGCGATGGTGCCGGTCCCGGTCAGAAGCGGCCCGGCCTGCGACAGGTCGAGCCGCATCACCGTCAGCCCGGCCTCGGACATGGAGGCGGCGATCAGCTGCAATTCGCCGCCGATGACCGCCAGCCTCAGGGCCGAGACATCGGCCAGTGAGGCGCCGGCGCTGTCCTCCACAGTACAGAGCAGGACAAGCTGGCCGGAAGGGTCGAGGGTGAAGAGGCTGATCCCGTCATCGGCGCCGCCGACAGCGATATAGGCGCGTCCGCCGGTGACGAGCGCATCCATCGCCATGGCGCCGCCGAACCTCGTGCCGAGGTCGTCGATCAGGTGGTCGGTCTGCTGCAGCGTGCCGTCCGACGCGACACGGAAGACCGAGAGGCTGGAGGACCCCGCCGCTGCCGCGATGATGAAGGAGGTCCCGCCGACGCTGACCGCCTCCAGCGCGCTCAGCCCCTGGACCGGAACCCCCTCGTCCGGACCCTCGGTGTCGATCGCGGTCAGGGTGCCGCCGGCGCCGACCGCGAATGCCGTCAGGCCGTGCTCGGTCTCCGAGGCGGTGTAGAGATAGGCCGTGCCGCCGAGAGTGACCGAGACCATCGCGGTGATCCCGGCGGCATAGGTCGTGGCGGTATCCGCGACGGTCCCCCGCGCCGCCAGCGTTCCGCCGGAGCCGAACTCATAGACCGAAAGGCCGCTGGTCGCCGGCCGGGCGGCAAAGAGGTACTGCTTGCCGCCGGAGGTCACGGCGATCATCTCGACCATCTGCGTCGCCGAGGCCGTCACCCCGATGAAGGCCGTCAGCGAGGCGGAGCCGGTCCCCGGGACATCGAGCGCCTGGGCCGCCGAGATCGCCTCGGTCAGCACCCCGCCGCTGATGCCGCCGACCGTCAGCGTGGTGCGCGTGCCGTGCGCGGTCCAGCCCGTGACCGTTCCCGCGCTTCCGGCAGAGGCCGCGACAGTCACCGTCTCGCGGTTCACATAATTGATGACCTTCCACAGAGGGGCGCCCGCGCTGCCACCGGGATTGATCGTCAGATAGGTCAGCGGCGCGGCGAACCGCGTGGTCAGCATCCCCGACTGGGTGAGTTCCAGCACCGCCAATCCCCGAATCCGGGGGCGGAGTCTGCGTCTGCGGCCTTTCCGTCAGGTTGACGGCCGCCGTTGCGACGCCGGGATCAGAGACGGGCCGCGACTTCGGCTGGGATGTCGAAATTCGCCGTCACCGCCTGGACGTCGTCGTCATCTTCCAGCGCCTCGATAAGCTTCAGGAGCTTCTGGGCGGTCTCGAAATCGACATTGGTGCGGTTCTGCGGGCGCCAGACCAGCTTGGCCTCCTCGCTTTCGCCAAGCGCCTCTTCCAGCGCCTCGGAAACGGCGGCGAGGTCGGCGTCGCGGCAATAGATATAGTGGCCGTCCTCGTCGGTCTCGACGTCATCCGCCCCGGATTCGATCGCCGCTTCCATCACCTTGTCGGCGTCACCGGCCTTGGGCCCGTAGGTGATCTCGCCCACCCGGTCGAACATGAAACTGACCGAGCCGGTGGTGCCGAGGTTGCCGCCGTGCTTGGTGAAGGTGGAGCGCACGTTGGAGGCGGTGCGGTTCAGGTTGTCGGTCATCGCCTCGACGATGATGGCAATCCCCTCCGGTCCGTAACCCTCGTAGCGGATCTCGGTATAGTCCGCCGCATCGCCGCCGAATGATTTCTTGATCGCCCGCTCGATCACGTCCTTGGGCATCGACTGCGCCTTGGCAGCCTTCACCGCCAGCCGCAGCCGGGGGTTCTTCTCCGGGTCAGGGTCGCCCATCTTGGCGGCAACCGTGATCTCCTTGGCGAGCTTGGAGAACATCTTCGAGCGCGCCGCATCCTGCTTGCCCTTGCGGTGCTGGATGTTCGCCCATTTCGAATGGCCTGCCATGTTCGCTCTCCCGGTCTCGCGGCGCGGCTCTTACACCGGGCGCACGGGGCCGGGCAACCCCGGGAGGCTCACTCCACCGGAGGCGGGGAGACGAAGCGCCAGCTGCGGTCGCCGGAAAAGACCTTGACCTCCGCCATCGGCGCCAGGGCGCCGTCGGCCTTGAGCGCATCGGTGATCCCCTCGACCAACTTGCGCAGGAGATTGGGGTTTTCCACCACCGCAACCTGATAGGTCAGATCCGGGCAGCCGGTCAGCGGCCCGGCCGGGGCGCCTTTCCACATCGCCGTGCAGTCCGTCCCGTCGGTCAGTGTGACCGTCAGGACCTCGGGCGACAGACGGGCGGCCTGAGGCACCGGCGTGCCGGGCAGGTCGCACCCGGCAACGAGGAGCGAGGCGGCCGCAGCCAGCAGGGGCAGGATCGCACGGGGCATGGTCAGCCTCCTCAGAAGGGGAAGAAGAACGGGATCGCCAGGCTCATCACCGGCACCATCAGCACATTGAGCGGAATGCCGATGCGGAAATAGTCGGAAAACTTGTACCCCCCCGGACCATAGACCAGCGTGTTGGTCTGATAGCCGATCGGCGTGGCGAAGGAGGCCGAGGCCGCGAACATCACCGCCACGACCAGCGGCCGGGGATCGACGCCCAGCGAACCGCCCAGCCCGATGACGATCGGGGTCATGATGACGGCCACGGCGTTGTTGGAGACGATCTCGGTCAGGAACGATGTCAGCGCATAGATCACCGCGATCAGCGCCCAGGGCGGCAGGCCGACGAGACCCGGGGTCATGGCGGCGACGACCTTTTCCACCGCGCCGGAGTGTTCCAGCCCGGCGCCCACGGCCAGCATGGCGAAGATCAGCGCCAGCATGCGGCCATCGACGAAGGAGAAGGCCTCGTCGGCGTCGATGCAGCCGGTCAGCAGCACGATGCCGACGCCGAGGAAGGCCAGCACCATGATCGGCGCCACGTCCAGCGCCGAAAGGCCGACCACCGCCGCCAGAACCGCAACGGCAATGGGCGCATGGCCGCGGCGATAGGCGCGCTGGCTGGGCTGGGAGATGTCCAGCAGGTCCATGTCGGCGGCCAGGCGCTGGATATCGGCCGGATCGCCCTCCAGCAGCAGCGTGTCGCCCACCGCGATTTCGGTCTGCTCGATCTGGGCGCCGATATTGCTGTCGCGCCGGTGCATGGCCAGCGGATAGACGCCGTAGCGGCGGCGCAGGCGCAGCTCGCCCAGCGTCCGCCCGACCATCTTGCAGCCGGGCGAGATCAGCACTTCCACCGTGGTCGTGGCCACGGAGGACAGCTTGTCCACCTCGCGCAGTTCCTTCTTGCCCTGGAACCCGAGGATTTCCGACATCGGCGAGCGCAGCACCACACGGTCGCCGGCCTGAAGGATGACGCCGGCCATGTCACGGCGCAGCGAGGCATCGCCGCGCAGCACGTCGATGACACGGATGTTGTCGCGCTTGAACAACGCCACCTGGTTGACGTTCTGGCCGATGAGCGACGAACCCTCGGGCACCGCCACCTCGGTGAAGAACTTCATCCGGCTGCGGTCGCCGATCATTGCCGCCAGACTGTCGCGCGCCGGCAGCAGGCGGTCGGTGAACAGGCCGAGGTAGATCAGCCCGGTCGCGGCGCAGACGAGCCCCACCGGCGTGATCTCGAAGATGCCGAAGTGCTCCAGCCCCGCCTTCACCGCCGCGCCGTCGGTGACGATGTTCGTCGAGGTTCCGATCAGGGTGATCGTGCCGCCGAGGATGGTGAAATAGCTCAGCGGAATCAGGAGTTTCGACGGCGCCATCTTCAGGGCCCGCGCCAGCTTCATGAATACCGGGATCATCACCACGACGAGCGGCGTGTTGTTCATGAAGGCCGAGAGGCCGGTCACGCCGATGCTGATGCCGGCAAGACCGCCCTTCGGCCGTTTCTCGACCTGCCGCAGCGCGATCTGGGTCGCCCAGTCGAGCGCGCCGGTCCGGACGAGGGCGCCGACGATGATGAACATGAAGGCAATGGTCCAGGGCGCGGCGTTCGACAGGCTGTCGGTGGCGTCCTCGCGCGGCAGGATGCCGAGGAGCATCATCACCACCGCGCCGCCGATCGAGGTCACCTCGACCGGAAAGGTCTCGCGGACGAAAAAGTAAAACATGGCGACCAGGATCGCCAGAGCCACCCAGGGTTGCAGATCCGGGGCGAGGTCCAATCCGAACATGGGATCTCCTGTCTCGGTTGCGTCTTCCTAGCGGTCCGCGTGCCAGAGTCAAACGCTGCGCTGCGGCGCCGGGCGTGGACTGACGAGCGCCAGGCCGGCGAGCATCAGCGCCAGGGCGGCCCAGACCGTCGGCGCCAGGTGCTCGCCAAGGATCGCCATCGCCCAGAACACGCCGCTGCCGGTCACGATATAGGCGGTCTGGGCCGCATAGACGGCGCCCGCGCGCGATGCCAGCCAGACATAACCGGCATAGGCAAAGGCATGGGCGGTCGAGGCGATGACCAGTGCCAGTTCCGGGCGGCCGAAGGGCAGGGGATCGAACCATTGCCCGCTCGCCCAGGCGATGGGGCCCATGATCGCGGCACCGATGGCCGAAACCAGCGCCATGGCCTGAACTGCGCCCATGCCGGCGGTACCGGTGCGGGCGACGACAAGCCCCTCCATTGCATAGAAAAGAGGGCCGAGCATTGCCACCGGGATGAACGCGGCCATGCCGGCGTCCGGCAGGCTGGCACGCGGCAGGGCGACCAGGGCCACTCCGGCGATGCCGCAAAGCAAGCCTGCGAGCCGGAGTGCAGAGAACCGGTCGGCGCCGATGGCGAGCGCCAGAGGAAAGGCGATCAGCGGCACCGTAGCGATCAGGATCGACATGATCCCCGCCGGCAAGCGGGCAATGGAGATGTAGAAGGCGGTATTGGGCAGGATCGTGCCGAGAAACGCGATCAGCACCGCCCAGCCGATCTGGTTCCGGCCGATCCGGATCGGACCCTTGAGCAATGCCAGCGGCGCGAGAATCACCACGCCGACGACAAGCTGCCAGAAGATCAGCGCGAAAGGCCGGTGCCCGGTCGAAACCGCGATCTTGCCCAGCGACTGGGTCGAGCCCCAGGCGACGCCGCAGGCGAGCAGAACGGGAAGATAGACCAATCTCCGGTTCAGGGCAGGCACTCCGACAGACGCCCGCCGGTACGCAGCGGCGATACGCGCCGGGCGTGACCGGTGGCGTCGTCGGTCTCGACGAAGACGCCGGACAGGGTCGCCGGGCCGTTCGCAGGCTCGAACCGGCCCCTGGGCATCCCGGTGATGAACCGCCGCATCGGCTCGTGCACATCCATGCCGATCACCGAATTGTAGTCGCCGCACATGCCGGCATCGGAAAGATAGGCGCTGCCGCCGTTCAGGATCTGCGCATCCGCCGTGGGCACATGGGTATGGGTGCCCACGACAAGGCTGACCCGCCCGTCGCACCAATGGCCCATCGCCATCTTCTCGGACGTGGCCTCGGCGTGGAAATCGACAACGGCGGCCTGCACGGCCGCACCCAGCGGATGCGCCTTCAGCACCCCCTCGACCGCCGAGAAGGGATCGTCGAACGGCCGTTTCATGAACACCTGCCCCAGGGCCTGCAGGACCAGGACCTTCCGCCCCCCCGGCGCGTCGAACACCCGCCAGCCGCGGCCCGGCGCGAGCTTGGCGAAGTTGAGCGGCCGCAGGAGCCGGGGCTCGCCCTCGATATAGGAGGCCATGTCCTTCTGGTCGAAGGCATGATCCCCGAGCGTGACGCAATCCGCGCCGGCGGCCAGAAGCAGGGCCGCGTGCTCCCCGGTCAGCCCGGCCCCCGACGAGGCATTCTCGCCGTTGACGACGACGAAGTCGAGCGCGAGGTCGCGGCGCAGGCCAGGCAACCGCTCGGCCACGGCGGCGCGTCCGGTCCGTCCCATCACGTCGCCGAGGAAAAGGATACGCATGGCGGACCGCTTATGTCGGTGACGCGCGACGGGCAAGGCCTGCCGTCGCCGGAGGTGTTTCCTCTCGCGCACCGCGCGGGTCGTTAGGCAGAGTGCGGTCCCTAACCGACCCCGGACTCTAGCATCGCACGCAACCGGGTATGACGTGCATGGGGTTGGAAGGGTCGGTGGCTGGGCAGGGTCTGGAGACAGTTGAGCGGCATTGAGCGGGGACGATCGCTTCGGAGCGGCGGCGCGGGTCCAGCCAGCGGGAGATCGCGCGGCTCCTGGGCCGGTCGCCGGGGACGGTCTGCCGCGAACTGGTGCGCGGGCGCGATCCCTTGGATCAGCGCAACAGCCCGCAGCGCGGCCAGGACGTCCATGCGGCGCGCCGGGCGCGGTGCGGGCGGCGACGCAAGTTCCTCCCGGGCGCGCCGGTCTGGCGCTTCGTCTGGCATCACCTGATCGCCATGCGCTGGTCTCCCGAGCAGATCGCGGCGACACTGGGTGCCATGCATCCCGACGAGCCCGCCCTTCGCGTCAGCCACGAGACCATCCATGGGATGCACCAAACCCAGCCGCGCGGCGGGCTGAAGGCGGCGATGATCCTCGCCCTGCCCAAGGGCGCCGACCTCACCCGCATCGCCCCCCTGACGGACACCCGTCCGCGCAAGACCCTCAACTGGAAAACCCCCGCCCAAGACCTCGCCGAAGACCTCAAGGCCTTCACCACAAACGATGCATTCAACCCTTGAATCCACCGTGTGACGCTCAGCGCCGCGCCTGGGCCAGGCCGACGGACAGCACGAAGATCCCCGCCGCCACCGTCACGATGGAGGGCCCCGCCGGCGTGTCGAGCGCGAGCGAGAGCGCCAGCCCCCCAAGGCTCGCCCCGGCACCGATGGCCGCGGCCAGCAGCGCCATGCTCTCCGGGCCCCGCGCCAGCCCCCGTGCGGCGGCGGCCGGGATGATCAGCATGGCGGCGATGAGGAGCGCGCCGACGATCTTCAGCGCCACGGCAACGACCACCGCGAGCGCCAGCGTCAGGACCAGCCGCTCGCGGTCCGGGTCGATGCCCGAGGCATGGGCGAGATCGGGCGACAGGGTGGCGGTGACCAGGGCCGACCAGCGCCAGGCGAGCAGCGCCGCCACCGCCAGCGCGCCGGCCCATATCCACAGAAGATCGAGGCGCGAGACGGCCAGGATGTCGCCGAACAACAGCGCGGAGAGGTCAACCCTGACGCCGGGCAGGAAGCTCACCGCGACAAGGCCGAGCGCGAGGGCGGAATGGGCGAGGACGCCGAGCGTGGTGTCCATCGCCCAGCCCCGCCCCGCGAGCGTGGCCACGGTCGCGGCCATGGCCAGCGCCACCGCGAGGGTGCCAAGCCCCAGCGGCAGGTCGAACGCCAGCGCCAGCGCCACCCCGAGGATCGCCGCATGGGCGGTGGCATCGCCGAAATAGGCCATCCGCCGCCAGACGATCAGCGCGCCCAGCGGGCCTGCGGCCAGCGAAAGGCCGACCCCGGCAAGGGCGGCACGGACGAGAAAGTCGTCAAGCATGAAGGTCGCCGCCAATGTTCATGGGGCGGTGCGGACTGCCGATGACAGTCGCCACGACGGCCGGAGGCTTTTCGCCCATATTTTCCCCGCTTCTCTCGCCGGAGACGGCGGGGAGACGGTGACCACCGCCCTGTGCCGACCCGGGATCTGGTCCGATCTGTGTCAAACCGTCACTCTGGCGCTGGCATAGAACGGAGTCCTCGAGCTTGGGAAATGGGGGGTGCACAATCGCTGACCGCTCAGCCCGCCTCGGCGCGAAGGCCGTGCAGTGCCCAGCGGGCGAGAAACGCGCTGCGGTTCGATGTCGCCGCGTCAATCCGGGCCACAAGGTCGGCGGGCAGGGTCACGCTGACCCGGACGCTGCGCTCGGGCCGGGCGAAAGGAAGCAGAACCAAGAACGCGCCCTCCCTCGCGACCTCCTCGACGGGCGCAGGAGCAGGCAAAGGCTGGCCGGCGGCAGCCAGATCGTCCAGCACGTCCCGGAGGATCGCCATCGCGTCGGCCAGGGCCTCGGCCACGGTGGCACCGGAGGCGTTGACGTTCACGCCCGGCACGGTGACGCCATGCAGCCCCGCCGCGTCGGCAGGCAACAGGATCGCGGGGTAGTAAATCACCGGCATCCTGCCCTCCTATCTTGAGTTCACGCCGGCCTGACCTTCGGTCGTGCCATCCACGGCTGCGTTGATTTCGCGTCGGCGAGAGGCGTTGGCGACAATGACACCGTCCGGTTGGACCTTGGTCCTGCTGTCATGCAGGTGGTCGCTATGGTCATGGTGATGGTCTAGGTCATGGTGATGCCCGTGGCCATGCCCATGCCCGTGGTCCGTGTGTCCATGCGTCTCGCCATGGCCATGGGCGTGGTCGTGGTCGTGCCGGTAGAGCGCCAGCGCGCCCTGGGTGCCGTAGCCGAAGAGCGCCCGATACTCCGGCGCCTCGCGCACCACATGCGGCGCGCCCTCGCAGCAGACATGGCCGTTGAGGCAGACCACCCGGTCGGAGGCGGCCATGACCACATGCAGGTCATGCGAAACCAGCAGCACCGCCGCGCCCGTCTCGGTCCGGACCTCCTCCAGCAAGCGGTAGAAGGCCGCCTCGCCGGGCTGATCCAGCCCGGCGGTGGGCTCATCGAGGACGAGCAGCGCCGGGCGGCCGATCAGGGCCCGGGCGAGAAGCACGCGCTGGAGCTGGCCTCCGGAGAGCTCGGCCATCTGCCGGCCCGAGACTTCGGACACACCGACCCGCGCCAGGACCTCGGCGGCATCGGCATCGCTCACCCGGACCGGAAGGGACAGGAACCGGCGCACCGTCATCGGCAGGCTCGGGTCGAGATGGAGTTTCTGCGGCACATAGCCCACGGTCAGGCCGGCCTGACGCAGGATGCGCCCGGAGGCCGGCTTCAGGATCCCGAGCAATGCCCTCAGCAACGTCGTCTTGCCCGATCCGTTCGGCCCGATGACGGTGACGATCTCTCCCGGGGCGATCCGGAAGGAGATCGATTCGAGGACGACCGCGCCCGCCTGGCGGATCGTCAGCCCTTCCGCCGCGATGAGATTCATCCTGCGGCCTCCACGCAGGCCGGGCAAAGGCCCAGCGCCTCGACCGTCAGCCGCTCGACGGCAAATCCCTGCGCGCCCGCCGCTGCGCCCACAGCGGCGGCCACCGGCGCCGCCTCGGCCTCGGCGACCCGTCCGCAGGTGCGGCAGATCAGGAACACCGGCGCATGGGTCTCGCCCGGATGCATGCAGGCGGCAAAGGCGTTCAGCCGCGCCACGCGATGGGCAAGGCCCTGCGCCACAAGGAAATCCAGCGCCCGGTAAGCCACCGGCGGCTGATTGCCGAACCCCTCTGCCGCCAGGCGTTCAAGGACGTCATAGGCCCCCATCGCCCGGTGGGATTCCAGAAGAAGTTCAAGAACCCGCCGGCGGACCGGGGTCATCCGCAACCCGCGCTCCGAGGACAGGGCATCGGCCCGCGCCAGAACCTCTCCGGCGCAGTGATCGTGGTCATGCGCCGCGAAAGCCAGCGGCGGAGCATCGGATGGGGAGGTGGATTGACTTGTCATGTTATTACATTCATAGGCGGCTGAGAGCGATCCACGGGGCAAGAGATGCGTTATACCATATCAATCGTCGCCGCCACCCTCGCCTTGGCCGGCGCGGCCGGCGCCGAAGTTCCGCAGGTCGTGGCCGACATCCCGCCGGTCCATGCCTTGGTCGCCCGGGTGATGGACGGGGTGGGCGATCCGGTCCTGCTGGTGGCTCAGGGGATGGATGCGCACGACCTGCAATTGCGCCCCAGCCAGGCAGCGGCGCTGTCAGAGGCGGATCTGGTGGTCTGGATCGGGCCGGAGATGACCCCCTGGCTCGATCATGCGCTTCAGGGAAGCGAGGCACGGGGTGCGCGGCTCGAACTGCTTGAGGTGCCGGGCACGCTGGTGCGGGTGATTGCCGAAGACCACGGCCACGACCACGACGAAGAGGGCGCGCCGGCGCAGCCGGACGAAGCCGAGGCCGGGCATCATCATGAGGGAATCGATCCCCATGCCTGGCTCGATCCGGGCAATGCCGTGGCCTGGCTTGTGGCGATCGCCGCGGAACTGTCGCGGATCGATCCGGACCACGCCGCCACCTATGCCGCCAATGCCGCACGGGCCTCTCGGGAGGTGGCCGAGATGGATGCGCGGCTGGCCGAGGTCCTGGCCCCCGTCGGCAACCGGCCGCTCGTGTTCTACCACGATGCCTATGGCTATTTCGCCGGGCACTACGGTCTGACGGTCATGGACAGCATCGCCGCCGGGAATGCCGCACCTCCGGGCGCCGCGCATCTGCGCGAGATCGGCGGCCGCGCCAGCGAGGCCGCCTGCGTCTTTCCCGAGGCGAACCATGACACCCGTCTTGCGGAACGGCTCGCCGCCGATGCGGGCCTTCGGCTCGGCCCCCCGCTCGACCCCGAAGGCTCGTCCCTGCCTCCGGGGCCTGGCCTCTACGAGGCGCTGATGGAGCAACTGGCCCAGGGTATCCTCGACTGCCTGCCTCCCGGCTGACCGGCGCAGCGGACGGGCTTGGCGGCTTCCCGCGCAACCGCTAGCCTCGCGGTCGGGGCGTCAAGCGCCCCGGGGCGCATGGGGGCGGAAATGTATGACTGGGTCGTCCTCGGCGAATGGGTCGAGATCGCGCTGCGCTGGACGCATGTGATCACCGCCATCGCCTGGATCGGCTCGTCCTTCTATTTCATCGCCCTCGACCTCGGGCTGCGCAAGGCGCCCGGCCTGCCGGCGGGAGCGCATGGCGAGGAGTGGCAGGTCCATGGCGGCGGCTTCTACCATATCCAGAAATATCTCGTCGCGCCGGAACGGCTGCCCGAGCACCTGACCTGGTTCAAATGGGAGAGCTATGCCACCTGGCTCTCGGGATTCTCGATGCTGGTCGTGGTCTATTACCTCGGCGCGGAGATGTTCCTGATCGACCCGCAGGTGATGGAACTTTCCGCAGCCCAGGCGGTGCTGATCTCGCTCGGCTCGCTTGCCTTCGGCTGGCTGGCCTACAACACGCTGTGCCGGCGTTTCGTCGAGGCCGACCAGACGCTGCTGATGGTCGCCCTTTTCATCCTGCTGGTCGCCATGGCCTGGGGCTATACCCAGGTCTTCTCCGGCCGCGCGGCCCTGCTGCATCTCGGCGCCTTCACGGCCACGATCATGTCGGCCAATGTCTTCATGGTCATCATCCCCAACCAGAAGATCGTGGTGGCCGACCTCCAGGCGGGCCGGACCCCGGATGCGAAATACGGCAAGATCGCCAAGCAGCGGTCCACCCACAACAACTACCTGACGCTGCCTGTCCTGTTCCTGATGCTGTCGAACCACTATCCGCTGGTCTTCGCCACCGAGTGGAACTGGCTGATCGCTTCGCTGGTGTTCCTGATGGGCGTCTCGATCCGCCACTGGTTCAACACCAGCCATGCACGCAAGGGCAACCCGCACTGGACCTGGGTGGTCACGGCCCTGCTGTTCCTCGCCGCAGCCTGGCTCTCCACCGCGCCGATGCGCCATCCTCCGGCGGAGGACGTGCCGGAAGCGGCGCTGACCGGCGCGGCGCTGGTCCACGCGCGCAGCGAGGGGTTTCTGGAGGTGGCCGACATCGTCGCCTCGCGCTGCAGCATGTGCCATGCGCGCGAGCCGGTGTGGGAGGGACTTTACTGGCCGCCGAAGGGCGTGGTGCTCGAAACACCCGCCGATGTCGCCCGTGCGGCGACCCGCATCTATCTTCAGGCCGGACTGTCGCATGCCATGCCGCCGGGCAATCTGAGCGGGATGGAACCTGACGAGCGCGCCCGCATCGTCGCCTGGTACCGCGCCGGCAGCGCGTCACGCGGCGGGACAATTTTTCCTTGAACGATTCCATAGCTTTAAGCTGATTCGTCAAGGGTTGGGCAGGGGATGTGACACTTCAAGCCGGGCGCGCGGAGCCCGAAAGAAATGGCACAGGATCAGCGCGCCCGCGTCGCGACATCGGACCTGCCCCGCATTTCCGCGGCCGGAGGGGAAGCGCCGGCAGCGCAGGGCGGCCGGATTGCCCGGTGGATCGGGTCCGGGCGGATCGTGTCCCGCCGTCTCCCGACCCTTTGGCGCGCAGCGCTCCTTCTGCCGGCGCCGGCATCGTCGGGCGATGGCGCGCTTCGGGCCGGGCCGATCCGCGCCAGGATGTCGCTTTTGGCCGCGAAGGGTCGGGGCGGCTTGCCCGCCTTGGCGCGGCTCTGGCAGAACTCCCGCAAGCGAAACGGGGAGTCTGGGCGATGGCCATTCATGTGCGGGCGCTGGTCGTGGGCGGGGGCGCGGTCGGGACGGGGATCGCCTATCACCTGGCAAAGGCAGGCTGGTCCACGCTTCTGGTCGAGCGCGACGAGCTGACGGCCGGCTCCACCTGGCACGCGGCCGGCCTCCTGCCGCTCTTCAACATGGGCTACGCCACCACCCATATCCACAAGTACTCGGTGGATTTCTACAAGGGGCTGGAGGCCGAGACCGGGCTGAACGCCGGCTTCTATGTCGTGGGCAACCTGCGCATGGCCCAGCGGCAGGAGCGGATGGACGAATACATGCTGTATTCCTCCGTCGCCGAAACCGCCGGCGTCTATCACGAGTTCCTGTCGCCCAAGGAGATCAAGGACCGCTGGCCGCTGGTGCGGACCGAGGATCTGGTGGGCGCCCTGTTCCATCCTCAGGACGGCTATATCAACCCGGCCGACGTGACCCAGGCGATGGCCAAGGGCGCCCGCCAGCACGGCGCCACCTTTGAGCGCAAGGTGCAGGTCGATGGCTACCGCTGGACCGGGTCGGAATGGGTCGTCACCTGTTCCCGCATGGCCGACCAGGGCGGCCGGCTGGTGCCGACCGGCGAGACCTTCGAGGTGATTGCCGAGCATGTCGTCACCGCCACCGGCAACCACGCGCAGCGCACCGCCAAGATGCTGGGGATCAAGACCCCGGCGATCCCGGTCGAACACCAGTATATCGTCACCGAGCCCGATCCGATGCTGGTCGAGTGGCGCAAGACCAATCCCCAGCACCCGGTGCTGCGCGATGCCGATGCCAAGTGGTATGTGCGCGAGGAGCGCGGCGGCTGGATCCTCGGCCCCTACGAGAAGGGCGCCCCGGCGCGCTTCCAGTATGCGGTGCCGGAGAGCTTCCGTGCCGACCTCTTCCCGCTGGACCTGGAGCGGATCGAAGGGGAATACATGTCCTTCATCCACCGCATCCCCTCGTCCGAGACCGTCGGCCTGAAGGACGATTTCAACGGCCCGATCTGCTACACGCCCGACGGCAACCCGCTGGTCGGCCCGGCCCCGGGCCTGCGCAACATGTGGCTGGCCGAGGGCTTTTCCTTCGGCATCACCGCCGCCGGCGGAACCGGGCACTACCTCGCCCAGATGATGACGGAAGGTGAGGCCGAGATCGACATGGCCTCGCTCGACCCCAAGCGCTTCAGCTCGAACTGGATGACGACCGAATATGCCTCGCGCAAGAACGAGGAGTGCTACGACCACGTCTTCATCCTCCACCACCCGGACGAGGAGCGCGAAGCCGCCCGCCCGCTGCGCACCGCCGCCAACTACGACCGGCAGAAGGCTTTGGGCGCCCAGTTCGGCCAGGTGAACGGCTGGGAGCGGCCGATCTATTACGGGCCGAAGGACGCGCCGGAAGATTTCGACCACAATTCCCGCAGCTTCCGCCGGGGCGGCTGGTGGCAGTACGCCGTCGACGAGGCCAAGGCGATCCGCGAGACTGCCGGGCTGATCGACGCCACGGCCTTCACCAAGCATCTGGTGCGCGGCCCGGGGGCGACGGCCTTCCTCGACGCCTTCACCTGCAACGCCCTGCCCAAGGTCAGCCGCATCAACCTGACCTATGCGCTGACCCCGCAGGGCACGGTGCGCACCGAATACACCATCGTCCGGCTGGCCGAGAACGAGTACTACCTCGTCTCCGCCGGCGCCTGGACGGAGTATGACGGCGATTTCCTGCGCAAGTCGGCCGAGGATTTCATGGCTGCCGGCGGGGGATGGATCGATATCCACGACATCACCACCCAGTGGGGCGTCTTTGCCCTCGCCGGGCCGAAGAGCCGCGACATCCTGAAGGAGGTCGTCAAGGACGCCGATCCGGCGACCGCGCTCAGCAACAAGCGCTTCCCCTGGCTGTCCTACCGTCCGATCGAGCTGGGCATGTGCCCGGTGCGGGCGATCCGGGTGGCCTATACGGGCGAGCTTGGCTGGGAACTGCATCACCCGATCGAGATGAGCCGCTATCTGTGGAACCTGCTGCTGCCGGCCGGCGAGAAGCACGGGATGAAGCTCGTCGGCGCCCGGGCGCAGAACTGGCTGCGCCAGGAGAAGAGCTACCGCGCCTTCGGCAACGAGCTTGGCCGGGATGCGACGCCCCTGGAGGCCGCGCTCGACCGCTTCGTGGACATGAACAAGGCGTTCACCGGCAAGGACGCGATGCAGGCGCTCGGCGTGCGGTTCAAATGCGTCACCGTGCTGATCGACGGGCCGGACGACACCGATCCCTGGGGCAAGGAGGCGCTGCTGCACGACGGCCAGAAGGTCGGCCGCCTGACCTCCGGCGGCTATTCGGTCGCCTTCGGCAAGCAGATCGGCATGGGCTATGTGCCGGTGGCGCTGGCCGAGGTGGGGCAGAAGCTCCAGGTCCGCATCAACCGCCAGCTCTGGGACGCGGTGGTGACCGAGGACAGCCCCTTCGACCCGTCCAACGCCCGCATCCGGGTGGACGGCTGAGGCTGCAGATTCCCGCCCCGGTCAAGCCCGGGGCGGGGTCGCTTGCGGCGCAGTCATTTCCCCCGCCGCCGGAATTCGCCGACACAGGGGAAACGCCAGTCCCCGCAGCGCAGCCGCGCGCGTTGCGTTAACCGCCCGTCCCGCGCCCCCCGTGTCGGGACGGAGAACCGACGCGGGCGGGACGCCCGCAGGACGCAGGCCTGACGGCGGCCTTCCGACCGGAATCAATGCGTTAACCCCGATTCGGCGCGCGCGGCGTTCGGCCCTACTGCGTCCGCGCCGCCAGCCAGGCCGCCCAGTCGGCCTCGCTTCCGGCAAAGACGTTGAGATCGCCCTCGCCGCCATAGCCGGGGATCAGGCCGGTGCCGGAGTACTGCCAGAAGGTCCAGCGCTGACCGGGATAGACCTCGGCGGGGTGGCCGGCCACCGAGCGCAGCCAGAACTCCACCCCGCGAAGGCGGTCGAGATGGCGTTCGGCATAGATGTCGGGCGAGACATAGACGATCGGCCGCTGGCCGTAGTGTGCCGCCACCGCCTCGATGAAGGCCTGGGCCTCGCGCAGAAGCTCGTCCTCCGGCGTGCGCCGGGTGCAGGTGGGCGAGCGCGGGGTCCATTCGAGATCGAGCACCGGCGGCAGGGCCCCGGCGGCGCGCGGCACCCGGCGGATGAAGTTGCGCGCCTGCTCGGCGCCCGAGGCGCAGTGGTACCAGAAGTGGTAGGCCCCGGTGCGGATACCGGCAGCCCTTGCGGTCCTCCAGTGCTCGCGGAACATCGGGTCCAGATCGTCGGCGCCTTCCGTGGCCTTGATGAAGACGAAGTTCACCCCGTTGGAGCGCGACAGCCGCCAGTCCACCTCGGTCTGGTGCCGCGAGGCGTCCGCGCCATGGACGGGATGCGCCGCCGGCCCGCGCCCGGCCCAGTCGGTGGGATCGGAATCGCCGAAATTGGCCGGAACCACGGTCTCGGCCGGAATGTCGCGGGCGGGTTCGGGGGCCGGGGCAGGGCTGCGGGAACCGCAGGCGGCGAGGAACAGGGCGGCGAGGAGCATTGCGCGAGTCATGCGCCCAGCCTGCACGCTCCGGCGGGCGCTGTCATCCACCCGACGCTCCGGACGGCGGGGCTCCGCCTGACTCAGCCCGGACCGTTGGCCGAGAAGCCGATGAAGGCGTCGGCCGCTTCGGCCACCTTGTCGGCGGCGTCGCGCTGGGTCTCGGTCATCGTGGCGAAGACCTTGACGGCCTCGTTGTACTCCTCGCGCAGCGCATCGGCCTCGCCATCGGCCTTCTTGTGCTTCTTGAGGATTTCCGCCTCGGCCTTCTTGTCGCCCTTGGCGGCTTTCAGGTCCTCCTCGATCTCGGCGATCTCGTTGACCTTGGTCGCATATTTGTCGATGACCTTTTCGCAGTAGCCGAGCTGGTCCTTGAACACCTTCTCGGTATCGCCGGACATCTTGGCCAGCGAGGTCGCCGCAGCCGAAATCGCCTTGAGCTGACCCTGGGCCCGCCCCACACCGTTCTTCATCACGCCGAGGTTCTGCATCGCCGCCTTTATGAGGCCGGGATGTTTCGACTTGCCTTCCGCCATGCTTGCCACTCCCAGAAACCGTCCGCAGGTTAGGGTCGCGCCGGTCGGAAGGTCAATCTCGGCAACGGCCCGCTGCGGAACCCCGCGACGCGGCGCTGAAACTCAGGCCGCCGAGAAGCCCTGGACGTTCTCCGTCGCGGCAACCACGGCTTCGGCATTTGCGTCGAGCGCGTCCGAGAGCGCGGCAAAGACTTTCACGGCGGTGTTGTATTCCTTGCGCAGTTCGTCGGCCTCGCCATCGGCCTTCTTGTGTTTCTTGAGAATCTCGGCCTCGGCCTTCTTGTCGCCCTTCGCCGCCTTGAGGTCCTCCTCAAGCTGGGCGATCTCGTTGACCTTGGTGGCATATTTCTGAATGATCTTCTCGCAGTAGCCGAGCTGGTCCTTGTAGCCCTTGTCGGCGACATCGACCGCTTTCAGCATCGCAGTGGCCGCCGATGCCAGCGCGCGGAGCGAGGGGCCAGCCTTGCCGACCTCGGACTTCAGGCTGGCCACATCTTCCATCGCCGCCTTGATCAGACCGGGATGTTTCGACTTTCCTTCGGGCATTGGCCCCTCCTGTTTCGCTTGCGGCGAACGCTATGCCGCAGCCGGAAGGTCCGTCAACCGGCTCGACCGGCAGGCCGCGCCGGCGAAAGCAAGGCAAAGATGCCGCCTCCTTGGCCCGGCGCCAGTCCTGGGATCAGTTCCGTCGCCTGCCGTTCAAGCGCCGTCGAAAATCGCGTCGAGCTTTGCCACCGCGCTTGCGGCCTCGGCCTGGGCCTCGTGGACGGTTCCGCCAAGCGTGAGGAAGAGCTTTACCGCCTCGGCATATTCAAGCCGGATGTCCTCGGCCTCGCCGTCGGCCTTCTTGTGCTTCTTCAGAAGTTCCGCCTTGGCTTTCTTGTCGTCTTCGGCGCCCTCAAGATCGACCTCGATGTCGGCGATCTGGTTGGCCTTGGTAACGTACTTCTCGACCAGTTTCTCGCAATAGGCCAACTGGTCCTTGAAGGTCTTGTCGCATGCCTCCGACGATGTCTTCAGGTTCGACGCCGCCGTGACGATCGACTTGATGACCGGCGCCGCCTTGTTCAGGGCACGGCGCATCTCGGTGACCTTCTCGCGCGCTTCCTTCACCATGCCGGGATGCTTGGATTTTCCTTCGGGCATCGGCTGTCTTCCCCCCAATTTCGGTCATTTTCACTGTTGTCGGGGCCTTGACGATAAGCTGCAGGTTTCAGATGCGTCAACCGGTGCCGAACCGCGCAGGGTGGACTTGCGCCTCCATCTCCGCACCGGCCTCGGGCGCGCGTCCGAGAACCAGGTCGGCCGCCAGGCGGGCGGCTGCGGGGGCGGACTGGAAGCCATAGCCGCCCTGTCCGGCCAGCCAGAAGAAGCCCGGGGTGCCCGGCGCGAAGCCGATGACCGGCGCCCGGTCGGGCGAGAAGGTGCGCAGGCCCGCCCAGGTGGCGAGCACCCGCGTCACCGGCGCGTTCACCATCGCCTCGTAGCGGGCCAGGCCCTCGGCGATGACCATGTCGTCCGCGAAGGCGTCATGCGCCTCCACCGGGTCTTCCTCGGCCGGCGAGACGATCAGCGCCCCGGCGTCGGGCTTGAAGTACCAGCTTTCGCCGGCGCCGAAGACCATGGGCCAGGACCGGACATCCTGCCCGTCCGGCGCCGGAATGCGGGCCATCGAGCGGCGCAGCGGCCGGAACCCCAGAGGCGGCAGGCCGGCCATCGCGGCGACCCCGTCCACCCAGGCGCCGGCGGCGTTGACGACGACGCGGGCGGCGATCTCCGCCTCTCCGGCCCGCACCCGCCAGCGGCCGCCTGCGGGCACGATCGACGTGACCGGCGCACGGGTGAGGACCCGGGCGCCGGCCGCCCGCGCGCTGCGGGCATAGGTCTGGATCAGCCGGTCGGTGTCGATGTCCCAGGCATGGTCGGCCGCTGCGGCAAAGGCGATGGTGGAGGGGTTGAGGATCGGCACCCGCGCCTCAGCCTCGGCCGGGGACAGGGGCGCCAGGTCCATCGCCGCAGCCTCCGCGCGGCCGGCAGCTTCGCCCTGAGCGCCGGCAACCAGCATGATGCCGCGCGGCGACAGCAGGCCCTCCATGGCATGGAACGCCTCGGCGGAAGCGAGCGACAAAGCGACGACGGCCGGATTGCCATAGCGGGGCTCGTAGAGCGCTGCCGACCGGCCGGAGGCGTGATGCGCCAGCGCCGCCTCGGCCTCGACCAGGGTGACGGCGGCATGTGGTGCCAGTTCCGCCGCCAGCGACACCCCGGCGATGCCGCCACCGATGATCAGGATGTCCGTTTCCATTGCGGTGCCCTCGCGAAGCGCCGCTCAGCTTGCGGCATCACCGATCGGGGTACCGAAGCGGGCGACCATCCGGTCGCGGATCTGGTCGCGCGCCTGGCGATAGGCGGCCAGCTTGGCCTCGCGCTCGTCCACCAGCCCCGAAGGATCGAGAATCGGCCAGTATTCGACATCGAGATGGTGGAAGCGCGTCAGCTCCAGCGCCTTGCGCTGGCTGGCCGGGGAGAGCGAGACGATCAGGTCGAACTGGCTGAGGTCGTCGCCCCATTGCTCCATCTCCTCGAAGGAGCGCGAGCGGTGGCGGGACAGTTCGACCCCGATCTCCTTGCATACCGCGATGGAGAAGCCGTCGATCTCCATGTCGTTCTTGACCCCGGCCGACTGCACATAGGCGCGCTGGCCGTAGAGCTTCTTCATCAGGCCCTCCGCCATGGGCGAGCGGACGGCGTTGTGGTCGCAGCAGAACAGGACGGACTGGGGGAAATCGGCCAAGATCAACCCCAGTGCAGGACGCAGATCAGGGTGAACAGCCGCCGGGCGGTGTCGATGTCCACGGTCGCCTTGCCGTCCAGACGTTCCTGCAGGATGCGCGCGCCCTCGTTGTGGATGCCGCGCCGGGCCATGTCGATGGCCTCGATCTGGCTGGGCGGCAGGCGTTTCACGGCGTCGAAGTAGCTTTCGCAGATCTGGAAGTAATCCTTCACCACCTGCCGGAAGGGACCGAGCGAGAGGATGAAATCGGTGACCGGCCCGCCGTCCTCCAGGGCGATGGCGAAGACCAGCCGGCCGTCGCGGATCGACAGGCCCAGCCGATAGGGCCCGTCCGGCGGGGCACGACCGTCGCGTGCGGGCAGGGCGAAGGAATTCTCCTCCAGAAGGTCGAAGATGGCGACCCGCCGCTCCTGCTCGATCTGCGGTGTCGGTCGCGCCAGCCCGCGCTCGTCGATCTCGATGTGGCAGAGGCGAGTCATGACGATTGGGCCTTCCCCGGGGTCGCGGATTGATGCCGGAGAAGGGCCGCGCAATCAAGGCCTTCCGCAGGCCAATCGCCCCCGGCGGCAGGTTCGCGGACGGGGCCGCGATCCATGCCTGCGCCCGGAGGCCCGGGGCGCCCTGCGGCAAGGCGGAGGCGGCTCCGGCAGGCTCAGCCGATCTCGTGTTCGAGGCTGAGCTTCATCTCCAGCAGCACCTCCTGGATGGCCAGGGTCTCGCGCAGGAGGCGCTTGGTCTCGTTGATCGAGATCTGGCCGTCCTCGATGGCGGCGTTGTATTCCGCCATCAGCGTGGCGAAGCGCTGGGCCAGTTCGACGATGTCGGAGTTGACCCCCGGCGAATGGGGAGCGCGACGGGCGGCGTCATAGCTCATGGTGATGCCGCGCAGGTCGGCCAGGGCCGCCGTGACATGGGGGAACTTGGCCACCGACTCGAGCTGCGCCACCACGTCGATGGGCATGAAACGGTCGTCGTGTTCGTCCTGATCCGAGTAGTAGCGCCCGAGCGTCGCCTTGGACTTGCCCGTCACACGGCAGGCTTTCTCGATCCCGACGTCCTTGACCAGCGCTTCGGTGTGCTTCTTGAGGTAGCCTTCGATCGCCATAATTTACCACTCCCCGGGCAGGCGGGGAAATTGCCTATCGTTTTCCCATTAAGACGAACGACAGGATTTGTCATTCAGAAAGGGTTCCGGCCTGCGGAGCGTAGCGTGTGCCGAGTGCCCCCAGCATCGGCAGGCAAGCAGGCCCGTGATGCTGGACCACCGGTCCAGACGGCGGGCCGATGCGCTGAACGAGTATCGTATCCGCGGCCGGTAACGAGTGTGGTGGGGACGAGTTCGGGGCGGTTCGGGCGCAAGCCCGGCCGCCCCTTGTCCATTCCGGCCGTCTGCGGTTTAGGCTCGCGCCATGGCCAAGCTCTACTTCCACTACTCGACGATGAACGCCGGCAAATCGACGGTGCTTCTGCAAGCTGCCCACAACTACCGCGAGGGAGGGATGGTCCCCTATCTCGTCACCGCCGTCTTTGACGGACGGGCGGGGGAGGGGCGCATCGCCAGCCGGATCGGAATCGGCGCGGAGGCGGATACTTTCGCGCCCGGCGAGGACATGTTCGCCAAGATCGCCGCCCGCCTGGCCGAGGGGCCGGTGGCCTGCGTCTTCATCGACGAGGCGCAGTTCCTGTCCAAGGATCAGGTCTGGCAGCTGGCCCGGGCGGTGGACGACCTCAAGGTTCCGGTCATGTGCTACGGGCTCAGGGTCGATTTCCGGGGCGAGCTGTTCCCCGGATCGGCGGCGCTGCTCGCGCTCGCCGACGAGATGCGCGAGGTGCGGACCATCTGCCATTGCGGGCGCAAGGCGACGATGGTGGTCCGCAAGGGGCCGGACGGGCTGGCCCTCAAGGAGGGCGCCCAGGTGGTGATCGGCGGCAACGAGACCTACCAGAGCCTGTGCCGCAAGCACTGGCGGGAGGCGGTTGGCCACCGCTAGAAGTGGCCTGCCGCCTCAGCCGCGCCGGCTGGCCGCCCGGGCCCTGAGCGCGATCATCGTGCCGGCGGCGGCGATGAGCGCCATGCCGGCCCAGGCGAGCGGGGCGAGCCGCTCCTGCCACAGCACCCAGCCCCAGAAGGCCGAGGCGGGCAGGATGACATATTCGAAGACCGAGACCCGGCCGGCGTCGGCGATCTGATAGGCGCGGATGATGCAGCCGACCGCGACCAGAGAGCCTGCCGCCTGCACGAAGGTCCAGAACAGGAAGGTGCCGGAGGGCCAGACCGCCCCGCGCAGGGGGAAGCCCTCGACCCCTGCGGGCACCTCATGCGGCCAGAGGGACAGGAGCACCAGGCCGAGGCCGCCCAGAACGCCGAGCGCGGCGAAGAAACCCGCGAGCAGCGTCGGCGCGCTTTCCTCGGCACACCATTCGCGGGTGGCGAGGTTTCCCGTGGCATAGAGCGCCCCCGACAGGACCGGCAGCAGCGCCGCCAGCGACGCGCCGTGCAGGGCCTCGGGCCCGAGAACCAGCATCACCCCCAGAAAGCCGGTGAGGACGGCGAGGATCCGCACCGGCCCGAGCGCATGGCCGAAGGCAAAGCGCGACAGGAGCAGGACGAAGATCGGCGCGGTGAAGAGGCCCGCCGCCACCAGCGCCACCGGCAGGAAGGCCAGCGCGCCGAAATAGACCATCATCGCGGTGCCATGGACGAGGGAGCGGGCGATGACCGGCCGCCAGCGCCGGGGCCGCAGGTGCAGGCCGAGAATCGGGGCCGCCAGGCCCAGCAGCACCGCCGCCATCAGCGAGCGCGTCAGGTGGAACTGCGCCAGCCCTCCGTCCTCGGCGATGACCCGGACCCAGTTGTCGGTGAAACCGATCAGTGCGGCATAGACGAGCGTCAGCCCGGCGGCGGCGAGAGTGCGATCCGATGCGTCGGTCATGGCTCTTTCCAACTGCCCTCGCCGCGCCGAAAATGCGCGGCGGATTGCGACATTGCCGAGGGAGGTTCACGCCATGGGCTGGCTTGCCGACGAAACCGGACTTGAGCGCCGCGAGGCCAATTTCCGCCCCCTGACCCCGCTCACCCATCTGGCCCGGGCGGCGGAGATCTTCCCCGACCTGGTCGCGGTTGTCCATGGCCGGGTGCGGCTGAGTTATCGCGACTACCGTGAACGGGTGACGCGACTGGCCTCGGCGCTGGCCCTGGCAGGGGTAAGGCCGGGCGACGTGGTGGCCACGCTCCTGCCCAATGTGCCGGCCCATGCCGAGGCGCATTTCGCCGTGCCGGCCTGCGGCGCGGTGCTGAACACGATCAACACCAGGCTCGATGCCGATACGGTGGCCTATATCCTCGGCCACGGGCAGGCGAAACTTCTCCTCTGCGACACGGCGCTGCTGCCGCTCGCCCGGGCGGCGATGGCGATGCTGGACGGGCCGCCGCCGCAACTGGTCGAGGTTCCCGACGCCGAGGCGGGGCTGGCTGCCACCGGCGCGCACCGGACCTACGAGGAGCTGCTGGCCTCGGGCGACCCGCAGGCCGCCTGGCTTTGGCCGGAGGACGAGTGGGAATCGATCGCGCTCAACTACACCTCCGGCACCACGGGGCGACCGAAGGGCGTGGTGCTGCATCATCGCGGCGCCTATCTCAACACCATGGGCACGGTGGTGAGCTGGGGCATGGTGATGCAGCCCCGCTACCTGACCATTGTGCCGCTCTTCCATTGCAACGGCTGGTGCCACACCTGGCTGATGCCGCTGGTCGCCGGCACGCTGGTCTGCCTGCGCGATGTCACGGCGGCGGGCATCTATGGCGCCATCGCCGACGAGGGGGTGACGCATTTCGGCGGGGCGCCGATCGTGCTCAACCTGCTGATCAACGCCCGTCCGGAGGAGCGGCGGGAATTCTCGCACCGGGTGGAGGTCTTCACCGCCGGCGCACCGCCGCCGGCCGCCACCCTGGCCGCGATCGAGCCCCTGGGGTTCAACGTCAAGCAGGTCTATGGCCTGACCGAGGTCTATGGCCATATGACCGAATGCCTGTGGCAGGACCGCTGGGACAGCCTGCCCGAGGCGGAGCGTGCCGCGATCAAGGCGCGCACCGGCGTGGTGCAGCCGATGGCGGGCGAAGCCCTGGTGATGGACCCGGCGACCATGGCGCCGGTGCCGCGCGACGGCGAAAGCCTGGGCGAGATCATGCTGCGCGGCAATACGGTGATGAAGGGCTATTACCGCAACCCCAGGGCCACCGAGGAGGCCTTTGCCGGCGGCTGGTTCCATTCGGGCGACATCGCCTTCACCCATCCGGACGGCTATCTGAAGATCACCGACCGGGCCAAGGACATCATCATCTCCGGCGGCGAGAACGTCTCCTCCGTCGAAGTGGAGGGGGTTCTGATGCACCATCCGGCGGTCAGCCTCTGCGCCGTCGTGGCGCGGCCCGACGAGAAATGGGGCGAGGTGCCCTGCGCCTTCGTCGAGGCGAAGCCGGGGGCGGGGGTGACGGAGGCCGAGCTGATCGCCTTCGCCCGGGCGCGGCTGGCCGGGTTCAAGACCCCCAAGGCGGTGGTCTTCGGCGAGCTGCCGAAGACGTCCACCGGCAAGATCCAGAAATTCGAGTTGCGCGCGCGGGCAAAGTCGATGACCTGAGCGCATGACGGCGCTGAAACAGTACGAGAAGCTGGAAAGCCGGGGCCTGTGGCGCGATGCGGCCGAGGCCCAGCGGCGCGATGTGGTGGTCAATCTCGGCGAGGCCAGCCTGATCCTCACCGATCCGAAGTCGGATGTGGCGCTGACCCACTGGTCGTTGCCGGCGGTGGAGCGGCTGAACCCGGGCGAGGCGCCGGCCGTCTATGCTCCGGGAACCGATTCGGCCGAGACGCTGGAAATCGACGACCGCGACATGATCGCGGCGCTCGACACGGTGCACCGGGCGGTCGTGGCGGCCCAGCCGCGCCCCGGACGGCTGCGGGGGGTGATCGTCGGGGCGGCGCTGCTGGGGCTGGCGGCCGGGGCGGTGTTCTGGCTGCCGGATGCGCTGGTGGCCCATACCGCCGGCATGCTGCCGCCGGCGACCCGGGCGGCGCTGGGCGATCTGGTGCTCGGCGATCTGGAACGGCTGACCGGGGCCCCCTGCACCGCCGCGCCGGGAGTGGCGGCGCTCTCGGCGCTCGGCCTGCGGATCTTTGGCAGCAGCGACGCCCCGCGCCTGGTGGTGGTGCGCGAGGGGGTGGAGGGGGTGCTGGCTCTGCCCGGCGGGCGGATGGTCATCGGCGAGCCGCTGGTGGCGGTGCCCGACGGGCCGGACGTGCTGGCCGGCCATCTCCTCGCGGCAGCACTTGCCGGCGACACGGCGGATCCGGTCCTGCCGCTGCTTGGCCATGCCGGGACGCTGGCGACCGTCCGTCTTCTGGCCACCGGCGGCCTCACGGCTGCGGAGGTCGCAGGCTATGGCGAGGTCCTGCTCGCCGCGCCGCCGGTGGTGGTATCGGACGACGCGCTCCTGCGCCGCTTTGCCGCCGCAGGCGTGGCCGCCTCGCCCTATGCCCTTGCCCTGGATCCCTCCGGCGAGGTCACCCTGCCGCTGATCGAGGCCGATCCCTTCGCCGCCACGCCGGCCCCACCGCTGCTGAGCGATGCAGATTGGGTGGCCCTGCAGGACATCTGTTCGACCTGACCCCTCCCGCGCGGCTTTGCCGCTTGGGGGAAGCAAGGGGGCGGCTTCCCGCCCCCTT
>CAZRQN010000002.1:0-66242 GCA_964602115.1 uncultured Rhodobacterales bacterium | reverse complement strand
CGCGGGTGCGGACCTCCAGCGCGGCGCGATAGGCGGCGACGGCCTCTGCCAGCAGCGCCCCGTCGCCCGCGCGTTCGCCGAGGGCCTGCAGGGCGATGCCGAGGTTGTTCTGCAGGGTCGCCCAGTTCCCGGGGTCGCGCCGGCGCGGGGTTTCCTTCAGCGCCAGCCGGAGCGTGTCGCGGGCGGCGGTCAGGTGGCCGCCGGAGGCGCGGCGCTTTCCGAGGCTGAGGTGGCAGCTGGCGAGGTCGCTGAGGGCGGCGGCGGCTTGCCCGCCCCTGGCGCGCTCGCGGTTGGTCCTGGAGAGTTCCAGGGCAAGGTCGAGGTCGAAGGGATCACCCTGCCGCTCCCCCCGCTCTCGCCATTCCCGGATCAGCTTCCGCGTGGCCTCGAACACCCCGCCCGGCGGGGCACTGGCCTTGAGGCGGGCGATCAGCCGGCGGGCGTAGCCGGCAGCATCGCCGCGCAGACGGTCTTGCTTCAGTCGGGCGTCGAGGATCGCCGCTGCCTCAGCTGCGTTGCGGTCTGCCTCCGCCGCGTTCCGTTCGGCTGCGTCCTTCAGCGCCGCGTCGGCCTCTTCGAGGAGGCCGCTGTCATTCAGGTCGGCAACCCTGCGCAGGATGGCCTGCAACTGATCCGATGTGTTGGATGGCAGCTCACCGCGCGCCCGAAGCTCCTCCGCTGCCTGTAGCGCGCCCTTAAGCGCAGTGTAGGCAGCGAGCGGATCGGTGAATTTCGTCCGCGACCATTCCTCCGCCAGGCGCAGGAGCAGCGCCTCACCGGACCGGGGCGCGGTGGCGTCCTGTTCATAGAGCCGGATAAGCCGTTCCGCCTCCCGGTCCTCGCGGGTCTCCTCGGCTTCCGGCGCGATGTCGGCGTCGAGGAAGCGGTCGATCCAGCTTTCATCGAGGTTGAGCGCGCTGATGAGTCGGCCCGCTGTCACGGAACCGATCTGGCGCCTGCCGTTTTCGATCCGCGAGAGGAAGAATTTGGTCATCGGCGGCGTGATCGCGCCGCCCAGTTGGTCGAGGGTCCAGCCGCGCAGGCTTCGCGCCCGGGTTACGGCTTTGCCAAAGGCGATCAGATCCGAATCTGCAACTTTAGGCAACTTTGTGCACCCCAAGGGCAACCGCGTGACAACACAGTGAAATCGCGCCTTTTGCCCGTTCGCGGGATGATGGGCCTGTTCGAACACGACCCTAACCCAGGGCGGGCCCGCCGCAACGTCGGAGTGTGACGATGTGGCTTCTCGATCTTCTTGCGGCGCTGACGGCGGCGCAGTGGCTGAACCTTGCCTCGGCGGCGCTGTGCCTGGCGGTGGCGGCGGGGATGAACGACCGGCTGGGCGCGATCCTGACCGCGCTCATCTGCCTGCTGGCGGTTTTCGCCTGACCTGCCCAAGGGTGTGGCGCCCCGCACCAAAAGCGCCGGTTTTGCAGTGCCGGCGCCCGCCACCGGGCAAAGGGCGGGCGGGCCGATTTCCGCCTTGCCGGGCCTTGGCTTGCCGTGTAGAGCGGCCGGCGGAGACGTGGCCGAGTGGCCGAAGGCGCGCCCCTGCTAAGGGCGTAGACGGGGAACCGTCTCGTGGGTTCGAATCCCATCGTCTCCGCCACCTTCCCGGATAATGATTTTTATAATAAGTTTCAATGTGTTAATCGTATTTCCAGTTCAGCCACCACACACGCGTTCACCACACGCTTGCCCCACACGTCGTCGTTGCTGACAGATCAACTCGTGAAGCACACCGCGAAAGAACTGCTGGCATGGCTCGAAGAGCCGAACCAGGGTCGAGACTCATTGATCGTCAAGGCCAGAACATGACGGTTGCGGCGAGTGCGACGGCGGACAGAAAGGTCTTGGCGCATCTGTCATAGCGGGTTGCGACCCTGCGCCAGTCTTTCAGCCGACCGAGCATGATCTCGATCCGGTTGCGGCGGCGGTAGCGGCGCTCGACGTAGCGTACGGCTTTGCTGCCTGACTTCCGACCAGGGATGCAGGGGCGTATCCGCTTGTGTTTCAACGCATCCCGGAACCAGTCGGCGTCATAGCCGCAGTCTGCGATCATCCACTCGGCAGCAGGCAGGCTGCCCAGCAAGGCGGCGGCTCCGGTATGGTCGCTGACCTGCCCTGCGGTCATGAAGAACTTCAGGGGTCGTCCCCTGGCGTCAGTGGCGGCATGCAGCTTGGTGTTCAGCCCCCCCTTCGTGCGCGCGATCAGGCGCCCGCGCTGATCATCGGCCCCCCCCCATTTTCGCCCGCAGGCTCGAGGCCGTGCGATGCGCTTTCAGGCAGGTCGCATCGATCATGACGATCCTTTCCTCGCCGCCCTGGGAGGCCAGTCCCTCCATCATGCGCGCAAAGGCACCCATGTCGCCCCACCGCTTCCAACGGTTGTAGAGGGTCTTCGGCGGGCCATATTCCCTCGGCGCATCGCACCAGCGCAAGCCATTGCGATTGATGAAGATCATGCCGCTCAACACGCGCCGGTCATCCACCCGCGGCTTGCCATGGCTTTTGGGAAGAACGGCTCCAACCGCTCCATCTGCTCGGCGGTTAGCCAGAAAGGGTTGCTCATCAACACCCCGGTCAGTTCGGGAGCTTGAATCACGCAGGCCGGGCGGCCTCAGGCAGATCAATGGGTCCTGACCCTGGGGGCACCTCAACACCTACAAGCAGACCCATGCCGCCGCTCTCTCCGAGTGGCGCGGGCTCCTCGCTGCCTGACGGCCGGCATGGGTAGGGCAAGAAGAGGCGAGTTCGCATTCGTCTGACAGACCGCGCAGACAACTGCGCTTCAGCACACCGCGCCCTTTTCAATCTCCTTCACGCGCCGGACAAGGTGTTCGGTAAAGGCGTTCCCGATGGCCGAAGGCAGGGTGCCCCAGGGGCGATAGAGGCTGAGTTCGATCTGAAGTTGAGGCACAAAGGGGCGGAAGTCGATCATGTGGCGCATGCTGAAGGCCGAGATGTCATCGACAATGCTGATCCCTGCGCCCGCAGCCACAAGGCCTAGGCAGGCAGATGCCAAGGTGCATTCGATGTGCATGTTGCGGGTGGCGCCCGCGTCATCGCAGGCCCGGTCGATCTGCATTCTCAGTGGGTCGCCGTGGCCCAGCGAGATGAAGTTCAGACCCGCCAGATCCGACGGTGCGATCTGGGCGAGGGCCGCTAGGGAATGCCCCTTTGGCAGAACACAAACGGCCCTGGTGGACGTCAGCGCGCGGCGGGTGACGGCAGGGTTCTCGATCATCGAGGTGACGGCGATCCCAAGGTCGATCTGGCCCCGGCTGGCACGTTCAATGACGGTGGCCGAGGCGCGGATGTCGATGGTAACGGGCACATCGGGATGTTCGGCAGAGAACTCGGCAATAATACCGGGCAGGATAGTCGTGCCGATAGCCGGAAGAGTGCAGATGTTCAGCCGCCCGTTGCGCAGGCTGCGAATATCGCGAGCGGTGCGCGAAATCTGGCGGGTTGATTCATATGTGCGCTGGACTTCGGCATAAAGCATATGCGCCTCTTGCGTCGGGACCAGGCGCTGGCGGTGTTTCTTGAACACCTCAAACCCGGCCTTTTGCTGAAACTTTGCCAGGGTCTTGCTGATGGCGGGCTGGGTCAGTTCCAGCGCCTCGGCGGCACGCGTCGTGGTGCCATGCATCATGAGGGCGGCAAAAACCTCTATCTCGCGCGGTTTGAAATCTTCGTCGTCCATCAAATCCCCCCTGCGCAACTTCATAACCTTTTGACCAAGGATTGGGCTTTTTTGGAATTGGCGCGGTGTTCCGGCATAACTTAGGTTGGGATTATGAACAAGTCAGACAAGCAACTCCCCGCCCGCGGGCCGCTGTTCCGGCCGGTTCATGGCATTCCCCCGACAGTCCGGGTCGAGCTGGACGGAAGTCCCGTTCTGGCGCGCGACCAGGAGACGGTGGCGGGTTTGCTTCTGCGCATAGCTACCCCGGAGAGCTATCGGGTGTCGGTCGTTTCGGGCCAGCCACGCGCGCCGTTGTGCATGATGGGGGTCTGCTTTGAGTGCCTGATCGAGGTTGATGGGCAGGCCAACCAGCAAGGCTGTCTGATATCTGTGCGGGAAGGCATGCGCATCCGGCGGCAAGATGGGCTTTCGGCATGAGCGCGCCGGACCTGTTGATCATCGGCGGCGGGGCGGCGGGGCTTTCGGCAGCGGCAACGGCGCGCGCGCTAGGGCTTGGCGTTGCACTGGTGGATGAGCGACCAGCACCCGGCGGGAACTTCTATGCCGGGATCGCGGGGCCGGTGACGGATGCGGTCTTTGGGGCAGATCACGCCAAGGGAGCGGCCCTCCTGGCGCGGGTTGGGCAGATCGACAGCGGGACGCTGGCCTGGCGGGTGGATCAGGACGGCCAGTGCTTCACGCTGGGCGAGACGGGCAGCACGCGCCGGGTAACGCCGAAAAAGGTACTTGTGGCAACCGGCGCGATGGAGCGGCCCGTGCCCATTCCGGGGTCAGTGCTGCCCGGTGTGATGCATGCGGGTGCTGCACAGGTGATGCTGAAAACGGCGGCTCTGGTGCCGAAGGGCCGTGTGGTTCTGGTGGGCAGCGGGCCGCTATTGCTGCTATTGGCGCGGCAGTTGCTGGCTTTGCGGGTGACGCCTGCAGCTTTGGTGGAAACGACCCCCCGCATGGGATTGCGGGCGAATGTCCGCCAGCTCCCAACGGCCCTGAATGCGCCGGACATGGTGTTCAAGGGGTTGGGGCTGGGGCGGGCGATCCGGAAGGCGGGCGTTCCGTGGTATAGACGGGCAACCGGTGTTTCCGTCATCGGCAGCAAATATGCGGAAGGGGTGGCGTTCACCGATGCGCGGGGGCGGCACGAGATTGCGGCTGATCTGGTCCTGCTGCATGACGGCGTCATTCCCAATGATCACCTCACGCGGGCCTTGGGCTGCGCGGAACGATGGCTGGTTTCGCAGCATGCCTTTGCTCCGGTTGTGGATGGCTGGGGCGAAACCTCGCTTCCCGGCATTTTCGCGGCGGGGGATTGCACGGGCATCTGGGGCGCGCGGGTGGCCGAATTGGCGGGTGAGATTGCAGCACTGGAAATTGCGCGACAGTTGGGGGTGATCGATATTTCGGTACGGGATGCACGCGCTGCACCTCTGCTGCGGGAATCTGGCCGTCAACGGGCATTCCGGCCGTTTCTGGAAATGCGGTTTCCGCCTGTACTGTCGTGCGCAGCCAAGGCGGCGGATGAAACTGTCATCTGCCGCTGCGAAAACGTGACGGCGGGGGAAATCCGGCTGGCGGTGGCGCAAGGGGGAACCGGGCCAAGCCAATTGAAGTCCTTTACCCGCTGCGGGATGGGACCTTGTCAGGGCCGCGGTTGTGCCATGGCCGCAGCGGAAATCATGGCCGAGGAACTTGGCTGTGACATTCGGGCCATCGGCCGCCACGACATCCGCGCGCCCTTGAAGCCGATCCCGCTCGGCCGGATTGCCAGCGCATTGGGGGCTGCAGAGTGACCCGCGCGCATGCGAATATTGCCGTCATCGGCGGCGGGTTGGTGGGCGCGGCTGTTGCCTATGGGCTGGTGCAGCAAGGCGCGGATGTCGCCCTGTTCGACGAGGGCGACGCCGCTTTTCGGGCTAGCCGGGGCAACTTTGGCCTGGTCTGGGCGCAGGGCAAGGGCGCACATCTGGAGGAATATGCCCCCTGGGCCTGCGAAGGTGTGGCGCTTTGGGCTGAATTCGCGGCAAAGCTGGAAGCGGAAACCGGGGTTGATCTGGAGTTGGAGCAGAACGGCGGCTTTGTCTTTTGCCGCGACGAGGCAAGCCTGGAGGACCGCGCAGCGATGATGGAAAGGCTGCGCAGGGTTTGCGGGCTGGACTACGACGTTATGAAGCCGGCCGACATCGCCCGCACCATGCCCGGCGTTTCCAACCGGTTCCCCGGCGCCATCTTCTGCAAGGTAGATGGCAGTTCCAACCCGATGAAACTGCTGCGCGCCTCTCATGCGGCTATCGCCCCGAAGGAGGGCAGCCTGCGGCGCGACGCGCGGGTTGAAAGGATCGAGCCTGCTCCGGGCGGCTATCGGCTGATCACGGCGAAAGGCAGTTTCACCTGCGAAAAGGTTGTGCTGGGGGCGGGGCTTGGCAACGTGAAACTGGCCGAAAGCCTAGGGGTCAGCCTGCCGATCATCCCGATGCGCGGGCAGATTCTGGTGACGGAGCGCTGTGCGCCTATCTTGACCCTTCCCAGCGAAAACGTCCGGCAAACCAAGGATGGCACCTTCCTTCTGGGCGGAAGCTGGGAGGATGTGGGCTATGACACCTCGACCACCTTTGACGTGACCGCCGACATCGCCGCGCTGGCGATCCGGTATTTCCCGTTCCTGGCCAATGTGCGTCTGGTACGCAGTTGGTCGGCGCTGCGGATCCTCGCCCCTGACAACGCGCCGATCTATGATGAAATCGCACCCGGGGCCTATCTGGTTACCTGTCACAGCGGGGTGTCGCTGGCGGCGATCCATGCGACCAGGATCGCCGGATGGATCGCCGACGGGGGCTTCCCCGCCGAGATGGCACCATTCAGCCTGGCCCGCTTCGATACGCCGGAAAAGCAGGCGAGGGTCGCTCATGCCTGACGGACGCGCCACGGCGGCGGTTGCGACATCGCTCGCGGCGATCGCGCGCGACAATCACCGCATCCGGGCGCTGACCCATCTTGATGCGGCCGGCGCGCGCGCGCGCGCGGTGGCGGTCGATGCGGCCAGAGGTGAAAAACCGCTGCTGGGCCTGACCTTCGTCGCCAAGGACCAGATCGACGTGGCGGGTCTGCCGACCGGAGGCGGCTCGCGGTTGTTCCCGGAAGTGCCGGCAACAACAGATGCGGCCTGCGTCCATGCCCTGCAAGCCGCCGGGGCGGTGGTCTTGGCCAAAGCCAACATGCATGAACTGGCGGTGGGTTCCGCCCGCAATCCGTGGTTCGGACAGGTGATCAACCCTCTGTCACCTGACCACGGTACGGGTGGCACCAGCAGCGGGTCAGCGGCGGCGGTGGTTGCGGGGTTTTGCGACTTTGCGCTTGGCACCGACAGCGGCGGGTCGAACCGTTCGGTCGCGGCAGCTGTGGGCATCTACGGGTACAAGCCGACGAATGGCACGGTTTCACTGGACGGTGTGCTGCCCGTAGCCCCGACACTGGATACTTTGGGCATCCTGGCACCGGATGGGGTGACACTCGCAAAGGCATTTGCGGCGCTTGGCGGCGAAGCCTCGGTTGCGCCCGCAACGCTGGAAGGCGTGGTCATCGCACTTCCCACCGGGCTCTACGGCGTGGTGGACATCAGCGTGCAAGAGGCGCTGAACAGGGCGCTGGACGCCATTCGTGCCGGTGGTGGTCGGGTGGTTGCGATGGAAGTCAGGGGCGCCGAAGCCTTGGCCCAGGCGGGCCGCATCATTCTGCGCCATGAATTCGCCCGCCACTACGGGCAGGATATCGCGGCCAGACCCGAACAGGTGTCGCCAGAAGTCCGGGCCTTTGTTCAATCGGCCAGTGCGGTTTCCTTTGCAGAATATGAAGAAGCCAAAGGCCTGGCCCTGGAACATCGCGCCATCTGGCACCGCCAGCTTGACCAGTTCGACGCCATGCTCGCCCCGGTCGCCCCCGGTCTTGCCCCGCGTCTTGCTGATGAACACACGCAGGTCAATGGCCAATGGGTGCCCTATGGCATGGCCGGTGCCGAGTTTCGTATGTGGGCCAATACGATAGGCATTCCCGCAGTGGCGGTTCCCGTCCGCCTTGCAGATGGCCTGCCCGCCTCGGTCCAGCTTGCCGCCCGGCCCAAGGCCGATGGCGCATTGATCGGCCTTGCTGCGGCGCTTGGTGGTTTGATGATCCGCTAAGACGGCAGGGCCGCAGTGAACTGAATCTCGACCAGAATATCCGGAAGGCCCAAAACGGCCTGAACCGTGGCGCGGGCGGGAAGCTCGACCGGGTCCACCCATTCCAGCCAGGCTGCATTCATCGCGTCAAAATCCGCCATGTCGCGCAGCCAGACCGTTGCACTCAGGATCAGCGACCGGTCCGATCCGATCTGGGTGAGATATTCATTCGCCTTGGCCAGTATCTGTCGGGTTTGGCCGGTTGCGCCCTGGCTCCGGTCAGCCGCCGTAAGGCCCGAGAAATAGGCGGTGCTGCCATGAACAACGACCCTGCTGAGGCGTTCGGTTCTGGCAATGCGCTGGATTGTCACGGTAGGTCCTGAGTTACGGATTTGGTGCTTTTGCCCGGGACCCGCACCGCCGGTCAAATAACCCGGCCCATTGGGTTGCCAGCCAATAGTTATCAACTTCCTTCACCCGGGGGCCAATGTCCGGTGCTAGGTTCGGCGCCGGGAAACAGGGGCAAATGGTGCAGACATCGGGGCTGCTGGTCATAGACGGGCCCACTGTCGAGGCGCTAGTCGGCCCGGCCGAGGCGCTGGAACAGGCCGAAGCGGCACTGAGAAAAACGTCCGCCGGGGTGGCCCATCAGGATATCCGGCGCACTCTTGGCCTGCCAGGAGAGGCCGGAACCTGCTTGTCGCTGATGTATGCTTCATTGGACGACCGGCAGAATTTCGGGGCCAAGGTGCAGGCCGTCTATCCGCACAACTTTGAGCGCGGAATGCCGTCGCATCAGGGCGGCGTCCTGTTGTTTGACAAGGATAACGGCCGTCCGGTTGCCCTGATCAATGCCGGTGCCATAACCGGCCTGCGCACGCCCGCTGCAAGTGCCGTGGCGACGCGCGCCCTGTCCCGCGACGGTGCTGGCGAACTGGCCCTGATCGGCTATGGCGAACAGGCGGCGCGGCACATCGCGTCGATTTCTCTGGTGCGACCGATTTCAAGAGTGCGCGTCTGGGGGCGTGACCCGCAGAAAGCCCGGGCTTTCGCCGATGCGCAACAGGCCAAGGGCTTTGCCGCAGTAGCCATGCCAACCGCAAGCGCTGCGGTTGAGGGGGCCGATATCGTCTGTACCGTCACCTCGGCAGCCCGGCCTGTATTGATGGGCGAATGGCTGACGCCTGGCACACACATCAACGCAGTCGGGGCCAGCATTGCCGCGCTCCAGGAGATCGACCTTGCTTGCGTGATGCGGTCGTCCATCTGGGTGGACCATATGCCGATGGCGATGACGGCCGCCTCCGATATTTTCGAGCCGCTTCAGAAAGGGATCATCGACCGCTCCCGCATTGTGGGGGAGATCGGCGCAATGCTCAACGGCGTGGTTCGCGGTCGCAGCGCCATGGACGAGATCACGCTCTACCGCTCGCTCGGGGTGCCCGCGCAAGACATCGAACTGGCGAACTTCGTCTATGAAAAAGCCAGGGCTGCGGGTCTTGGCACCTTCGTTTCCATGTGAGGCCCCGATGCTGTCCAGCCAACGCCATCTTTTCGCGATGCCGGATGACGTGACCTATCTGGATGCGGCCTATATGTCGCCCATCCCGCTGGCCGCAGCCGAAGCCGGGATCAAGGGCACGCAGGTCAAGGCGGCGCCCTGGGACATGACGATCGCCAACTACTATGACGAGGTGGAGCGGGCGCGCGAACTGGCAGCAAACTTCATCGGGGCCGGCGCGGATGACATCGCGATCATTCCGGCCACCAGCTATGGCATTGCGCTTGCCGCACAGAACGTGCCGGTGCCCGCAGGGTCAGTGATCCTGATGATGGCGAATGAACATACCTCGCACCGCTATGCCTGGTATGAACTGGCCGCGCAGAAGGGCGCACAGGTTGTCACCGTGCCGCGCGCGCCGGATCGGCCCTGGGGTGAAGCGCTGGTCGCGGCTATTCGTGGCCAGACTGCCCCGGTTTCGGTGGTGGCGGGCACCATCGTCCATTGGTTTGAAGGCACAAGCGTGGACATTCAGGCGGTGTCCGATGCCGCCCATGCGGTGGGAGCCGCCTTGGTTGTGGACGGTACTCAATGGGTAGGGGCCGTGCCTTTTGATGTGGCCCGTGTGCGACCGGATTTCCTGTCCTTTGCCACCTACAAGTTCCTGCTTGGCCCCTATCGCCTTGCCTTCCTCTATGCCGACAAGAAATGGCAAGCCAAGGGCCGCCCTCTCGAATTTCATTCGTGGAACCGCAAAGGGGGCGAGCGTTCGGATTTCTACCTGGAAACCATGCCGGATTACCTGCCCGGTGCCCGCCGCTTTGACATGGGCGAGAGGTCGGATTTCGCGGTGTTGCCGGTGGCGATCAAGTCCATGGAATTGCTGCAGGGGTGGGGCGTTCCAGTGGTGCATGAGCGGCTGACCCATTTGAACAGGCTGATCTGGGACCAGGCTGAGCAACGCGGTTTCAGCGGTCCCCTCCACGGGTTCCGAGCTCCCCATATCGCGGTGGTGGAACTGGGCGACAGGTTCCACGATGAACTCGCGCCCCGCCTGAAAGAGAACAAGGCCTTCGTAACGATAAGGGGCACAAAGATGCGGATCACTCCGCATGTGTACAACGACGAAGCCGATGTCACCCGACTGTTCGATCTGATCGAACGGCTGACCGCATAGCATGTTTCCCCTTTCGGTCGATCTGTCAGGGCGCTTGCCCCGACCCCGGCCGCGACAAGGCCAAGTTCATAACCAAACACCCCAAAGTCCGCATATTTCGGCATTATCCGGGGCGGTTTGTTCATACTATCGTCATCAAAAGACAGTGCCGCGCCGCGGGTTTCCGGGACGGCAATAGAATAAGCTGCAAGCCAACCCGGGGTGACACGACATGACCGCTTCCACACGACGGGATTTTCTTCTGCAGGCTCTGGCCGCCGGAACCTTGCCATATGTCGCGTCTTCCGGTCGGGTTCTTGCCCAGAGCGCAGGCAGCGGTACGCTGCGCGTTCCGACCGCGAAAGAGGCCGATGAGCTTAATCCCTACAAATATACCGGCCTCTGGGTCATCTCGTCGCTGATCTACGAACCGCTGGTCCGCTATGCCCAGGGCGGCGAGATCGTTCCGGCGCTGGCGGAATCCTGGACCATCTCGGAGGACGGTCTGTCCTATGTGTTCCACCTGCGCAGGGATGTCGTCTTCAGCGATGGCACGCCCTTCAACGCCGATGCGGCTCTGTGGAACCTCGAGCACTGGATCGGCAAGGACGACCACAGCTGGCTGACGGTTTCGGCGGCATTCAAGGACATGGCCAAGGTGGACGACTACACGATTGCCATCAATCTGAAGACGGCGGCCCCGCCTGCGATGGTGGAGCTTAGCACGATCCAGCCGATGCGTTTCCTCAGCCCGGCTTCGGCAGATGCCGACGGCAACTATCAAAAGCCGGTCGCCACTGGACGCTGGGTCGTGGAGAAAAGCGATGCCAGCGGCACCGAACTTGTACGCAATGATCTCTACTGGGGCGAAAAGCCCGCGCATGACCGCATGTCGATCCCGGTGATCCCGGACGGTCGCGGCCGTGTGGCGGCGATGCTGGCGGGCGAGATCGACATGATGGGCGGCAGTTTCGCGTCGAAGATCACGCCGCAAGAAGCCGAAACGCTGAAGAAGTCGCCCGGCATCACGGTGCTGACCGATACCGGGACCGACACGATCGTCCTTGGCTTCAACCCGGTGCGCGACATCACCAAGGATCCGGCCGTGCGCCAAGCGGCCGGGCTGTGCGTCGACCGTGCGGCCATCGCGCAGGTGGTGATGAACGGCTATGCCGACCCGACTGCAAACCTCTTCCCGCCCAGCGTCGCCCATTCCGGCCGCAAGGAGCCGATCCCGGCTCGGGATGTGGAGGCTGCCAAACAGGTGCTGGAGGCTGCAGGCTGGACGGGCGAGGGGGTGCGCCAGAAGGAGGGCGTGTCGCTGACGCTGGAACTCGTGGTGTCAGAGGATGCCGTGCCGGGATCGCGCTCTCTGGCCGAAGTCTTGCAGAGCCAGATGGGCGAGGCCGGGTTCGAGGTGACGATCCGTCAGGTTGACCATGCGTCGCGGCACGATGACATTCCGCAGATGAAATACGACATGTCCTTGTTCATCTCGGCGGGGGCGCCCTACGATCCGCACGGGACGCTGGGGGTCTACTTCATGAGCACCTTCACCTCTGGCACCGATGGCAGAATGTTCGTGGATGCAGAGAATCTCGATCCTTTGGTCACGGCAGCGCTGAATGCGGGCGAGGCCGGCCGCGATGCGGCCTATCAGGCGGTTTACGACTGGCTGACCGCGAACCACGCCATCGTCCCGATCTATCACGCGCAACGCATCTGGGCTCATACAGACAAGGTCAAGACCTTTGTCTTCCCGGTCACGGAATACGAAATGCCGGATGTCGGCGTGGTCCTAGCGTAAGCGCGATGCGGCGATTGGTGATCCGCCGATTGATCAGCGCGCTCATCCTGATGGCGCTGGCCTCGGTCGTTTGCTTCTCCATCGTCTCGGTCTTTCCCGGCAACGTCGCGCGGCTGATCGCTGAAAAGCGATCGGCGACGGTCTCGGACGAAATCGTCCGCCAGATCGAGGCCCAGTATCACCTGAACGACCCCCTGCCCGTCCGCTATATCGCCTGGGTCGGCAAGGCCCTGCAGGGCGATTTCGGCGAAAGCCTGCGTTCGGGCGAAGACGTGGGCGCGGCGCTGGTTTCGCGTTCGGTGCCGACCGTTATCCTGCTGATCGGAGGCGGCCTCTTCTCGCTGGTCATGGGGGCCGGTCTCGCATTTCTCGGCGCGCTCTTTCCCCGCTCAGCCTTCGATCATGCGATCCACGTCCTGTCGCTGTTTGGCGCTTCCGCCCCCAAGTTCTTCGTCGCCGCCCTTCTGATCTACGTCTTCGGCATCACCCTGCAATGGCTGCCGACCTATGGGTTTTCGGGGCCCCTGTCATGGACGATGCCCTGTATCGCCATCGGGATCATTCCCGGTTCGATCCTCAGCCGCGTCGCCCGTGTGGCATTGGCCGAGGAGATGGGGAAACAGTATGTGGTGACATCGGTCAGCAAGGGGATGTCACGCCGCCATATCCTGATCCGCGATGTGGTGCCGAATGCGCTTCCGGTGACGATCAACACGTTCGCCATGCATTTTGCCTTCATGGTGCAGGCGGCGCTGGTGATCGAGCCGATCTTCGCCTGGCCCGGCCTTGCAGCCTATTTCCTTGAAGCCGTCCGCTTCCGCGATTTTCAGGTCGTACAGTCCTGCATGCTGGTCTTCTGTGTTTTCTTCATTCTGGTCAATCTGGCCGTCGATCTGCTCACGCTGAGCATCGATCCCAAGCAACGTCTGGCGAGGCTGGCGTGACGGACAATATCCAATCGCTGGTCACTTTCGGGCGCCGTCTGGGCTGGTTCGCCCTCCTCATCATCGCGATCGATCTTGTTCTGGCCCTCTTCGCCCATCGGCTCACGCCTTACGGCCCGGCCGCGCAGGACTTGATGGCCGCCAACCAGTCCTTCTCGGCGGCCCATTGGCTCGGCACCGATCACCTTGGGCGCGATACGCTCAGCCGCCTGATCGCCGGTGCCCAGACCACGCTTGTGGCCGTTGCCGTCGTTGTCGTCATCGCGATGAGCATCGGCGTCTTCATCGGCGTGATCTCGGGCTATGTCGGCGGCTGGATCGACGAGCTGGCGATGCGGTTTATTGATTTCATGCTCAGCGTTCCGGCTCTGATCGTCGCGCTGGCGATGATCGGGATTTTCGGGCTGGGCTACTGGAACATGGTCGCCGCCCTGACCATCGCCTGGGTGCCAGTCTATGCAAGGATCAGCCGGGGCGTCGTTGCCGCCAACATTCACCAGCCGCATATCGAAAGCCTCTGGGTGCTTGGCGCCTCGCGGGCACGGCTGATCGGGCTGCATCTTCTGCCCTCGGTGCTGCGTTCGATCATCGTCTATGCCTCGGTCGACGCCGGGGTGCTGGCGCTGGCTATCGCGACGCTCAGCTTCCTTGGCCTCGGCATCCAGCCCCCGACGGCCGAATGGGGCGAGATGTTTGTCGATGCGATGCCCTTTCTGGAGGAAAGCCCGCGCCAGGTTCTGCTGCCTGGCATAGCCCTGACCCTGACGGTCGCGGGCTTCAATTATCTCGGCGAACGTCTGGCTGCGCTCAACATGCCGAAACCAATGTCGGCACGCATGCTGCGCAAGCGGATCGAAATCGCAAAACAGGCGCAGGCCGCATGAGCGCGCCGATGATCGACACCGGCGGGAAAAATTGGCCCGCAACGGCTTTCGCCACGGACGCGGTGTTGCGCGTCAGTGACCTGTCCATCCTTCTTTTCACCGAAACCGCAGCCGTCCGGGCGGTGTCCTCGGTCAGCTATTCTGTCCCGGCGGGCAAGACGCTTGCCTTCGTGGGGGAAAGCGGCAGCGGCAAGACGGTGATGAATCTGGCGCCTCTCGGCCTGATGCCCGCCGGGGTCAGCGTCGATGTCCGGGGCTCTGTCACCCTGTCCGGGAGGGAACTGGTTGGCGCGAGGGAAGACGTGCTCATGGCGATCCGCGGGCGCGAGATCGGGGTCGTGTTCCAGGACCCGCTGAGCGCCCTGAACCCGAACCGGCGGATCGGCATCCAGATCGAAGAAATCCTGACCCTCCGCCTGGGGCTTGAAGCCGCCGCCGCCCGCAGGCGGGTGGCGGATCTTCTGACCCTCGTCGGCATCCCCGAGCCCGAACGCCGGATGCGGCTTTATCCGCACGAACTGTCCGGCGGGATGCGCCAGCGCGTGATGATCGCCATCGCCCTTGCGGGCGAGCCCAAGGTGCTGATCGCGGATGAGCCGACGACCGCGCTGGACGTGACGATCCAAGCTCAGATTCTGCACCTGCTGAAGACGCTTCAGGACCGTCTGGGTATGGCCATGGTGATTGTCACGCATGACATCGGCGTCGTCGCCAATGTCGCCGATCAGGTGGCCGTCATGTATGCCGGGGAGATCGTCGAATGCGGCAGCGCCGAACAGGTTCTGACTTCGCCGCATCACCCCTATACCCGGGCACTTCTGGCCTCGGTCCCGCCGCCCGACGCACCGGTCGGAAGCCCATTCACCGGCCTGAACGGCGCCCCGCCCGACCTGTCCCGTCCGGGGTCCGGTTGCGCCTTCGCTCCACGCTGCGCCTTGGCCGAGCCCGCGTGTTCCGCCTTCCGGCCAAGCCTCGCGGCCATTGCGCCGGGCTCGATCCATCAGGCCGCCTGCCTCGTCACCAACCCCGCCGCGCGCATGCAGGAGACCGCCAGCAATGCCGCTGCTTGAGGTTGCCGAACTGACGGTGGAGTTCCGTGACCTTGACACTGGCCGGATCAACCGCGCCTGCGATGGCGTGTCCCTGACCGTCAACGAGGCCGAGATCGTCGGGCTGGTCGGCGAATCCGGCTGCGGCAAGTCAACGCTGGGCCGGGCGATCGTTGGGCTGGAGAGCGCGGCCGCAGGGCGGATCGTCTTTGGCGGCGTGGACATCACCGCCTTGCGGCCCGGCGAACAGCGCAAGGCGCGGCGCGGGATTCAATATGTATTTCAGGATTCGCTCGCGGCGCTGGAACCGCGCCAGACCATTGGCGGATCGCTGACCGAGGCGCTCATCATCCGGGGCGAACGAAATGTGAAAGCCCGCGAGGCGCGGGTCCTGGAAGTCCTTGCGGCCACCAACCTGCCTGCAGGCATCCTGACACGCCGGCCGACCGAATTGTCGGGGGGCCAGCGCCAGCGCGTCTGCATCGCGCGCGCGCTCCTTGCCGATCCCAAGGTGCTGATCTGCGACGAGCCCGTCTCGTCGCTCGACACCTCGCTCAAGGCGCAGGTGATGAACGAATTCCTGCGCCTGAGGGACGAACTCGGGCTGGCCATCGTGCTGATTGCGCATGACCTCGCGGTGGTGCGGCAGGCGAGCGCACGGGTGAACGTGATGTACTTGGGCCGGATCGTCGAAAGCGGCCCGAGTGAGATGCTGTATGCTGATCCCTGGCATCCCTATTCCGGGGCGCTGACGCAGGCCATCCTCGGGATCGACCCTCGGCAGGAGCGAGTCAGGACCCGGACCCTGCTGAAGGGCGACCTGCCCAGCCCCTTCGCGCCACCGTCAGGCTGCAGGTTCCGCACACGCTGCCCGCAGGCATTCGAAACCTGCGCCGTCGCGACGCCTGCCACGCATGTCGTCGGCGGCCGCTGCGTGGAATGCCATCTACATTCACCGGAAATCGCTGCCGCCGGATAGGGTTCGGCTTCGCAAATCAGGTATTCCTCTGCACTTGCTTCCGTGACCCCCGATAGCTCGTCCACCTGAAGCTAGAGTCTGGCCCGGCGAAAGGACCGGACCATGAAGGGATCGAAGTCACCGAAGGGCGGATCATCGCGGTTCTGCGAGAGAAGGGGGCAGGGGCGAAGACGGCCGAGGCCTGCCGCAAGATAGCAGTGATCTGCTCGTCGGTCCGAACTTCTTGCTCCCTTGTCCGTCCCTTGCCTGGGGCGGGCTGTAGTTGCAGACGGAGGAAGGATCCCGCAGCAGGTCAGGTCGTGGTGTGTTCGATCATGGGATACCTGAGATGAGTGCCTTGCTGCCCTGAGGGAAGCGGCAGAGCAGGGATGGGTCAGGTCGCCAGAGCGATGGAGAATTCGGCGCGGACCCGGGTTGCAGCGGCGCGCAACAAACCCTGATCCGAAGAGATGACGAAGGCAGAGGCTCCGATCGCGTGCCAGCGTTGGGCCTCGGCCGCGTCGGCAACCATGAGACAGCACGGTTTGCCCACGCGCCGGGCCGCAGCGACAACGGCCTCGGCAAATTCGGTCACTTTCGAGTCCGACATCGAACTTGCGCCCATGGCGACCGCAAGATCACCGCGCCCGATGAAGAAGCCGTGCAGGCCTTCGACCGCCACGATCTCGTCGATCTGGGCCAACGCTTCGGGATCCTCGATCATGCCGACGCAAGTCACAAGATCGTCTGCCCGGGCGGTATGATCAGCGAGGTCAAACTGACCGTAGCCCCCCGCCCGTGGTGAGTTCGAATAGCCCCGGCTTCCCCCGCGATAACGACAGGCTGCGGCGACCTCGCGGGCGATTTCGGGTGTCTTCACATGGGGCACGACAACACCGTCGGCGCCATCGTCCAGCGCAGCCAGGATGCGCGTCGGGGAAGCCTCTGCCACGCGCACGAGGGCAGAAATTGCTGTGGCCCGCGCGCCAAGCAGGATCGTGTCGATGGCCAGACGGTTGAATGCTGCGTGTTCGTCATCGACGACGACAAAATCAAAGCCGATCAGACCCAGGATTTCCGTCGCCTGCGGGGTGGGCGTCTTGATGAAGGTGCCCAGCAGGGCCTGCCTAGACTGGAACCGCACACGGAAGTTCGGGCTCATCTTGCGCCCCGAACGGACAAGAGTGTCGATGTGTCAAGCATTTGGATAGTCCGCCTCGTTCAGGACCCAGCCTGCCATCTTCGAGAAATCCTCGCGAGGAGGGCTGAAGATATCGACCAAGTCGTTGACGCCGGGATCGACGGCTTGCGTGGTGTGAATGGCAGGCGGCGGGATTATGGCGACGGAGGGCGTGCCGCAGAACTCATGGTCGTCGTTGCGCCAGGTCCGCATGTCCGGGGTCCAGGGCCAGCGCATGTGATGGATGAACGACCCTTTCAGCGCCAGCGAGTACTGCTCGAACTCGTCATGGTGATGAGGCGACATCATGGTGATGTCCCTTGGACCGATCGTCGGCGCCAAGACGTTGACCATCAACGTGGTGCAGCGCCAAATCCTGCCAAAACGACCGGGGGCATCAGGTACATTCAGCGCGTAGGTGCGGATCTTGTAGCCATCGGGTGGGATCGGCCAAGGGGCGAACTCCGGGATTTGAGCGGGCCGCCGGCTCCCAACCCGTTTTGCCCCTGCGGCCATCACCAGGTCCCTTGATTGGGTGGTAAAGACGCGCACCAATCGTCCCGGCGCGAGGACCTCCAACTTGCTCGGACCCGGCGGGACAAAGGTCAGGCTGTGGCCATCGACGACCTGCTCGGAGCCACCCGCCGTTATCCGGACGCGGGTCGGCACATCCGGCAACAGCAGTGCCCATTCGTCAGCCTGGTCCCCACGCTCAAGCACACAGTTCGGTTTGGCCTCGGTATAGCTGATCACGGCATTGACGCCGCTGGTGAACCAGGTGCACTCGACGTCGCTTTGGACAGCGGGCGCATGTTCGTAGAACCGCTTATAGTCCGCCGCATAGAGTTCGACCGCTTTCGGAGCGCCGGCACTCTGAGTTGCCAATTGCGCCCGCGGGTCAGATTTGTCGTACATGGCCGTCCCTCGTTCCGCGCTTCAGATGCCGTCGATTTCGACGACGTAGAGCCCGCCGTTGAAATCGGTCATGTAGCCAAGACCATTCTTCTCAACGTAGATGTCTGCCGTGTGGAGTTGGAGCGTGATGTCGGGGCGGAAATCCACCAGCTTTCGCGGCGGCGGCGGCACGAACCAACCGACTTCTTCCGGCCGGAACGGGTTATCGATGTCGAAAATCCGAAGACCCGCGTTCTGGTAGGTCGCAAAGATGTAGCGCGAACTTTGATAGCCCTCAGGGCGGTTTTCCCAGAGGTTGTGCGGTCCGAAATGCCCCGGCTTTCTGAAGTAGTCCTGATCCGTCGGTGTCGGCATTGTCGAAATCGTCACAGGGTTTTCCGGTGCGCGAACGTCCACGACCCATGTGTATTTCAGAGGCTCGACGTCGATGTTCCTCACCGCCTCATCCGCCACGATCACCAGTTTTCGGTCAGGCAAGGGCAGAGCGCTGTGCGTGCCGCCCGCAAACGGCGGACACCAGTTGCGGTGGGCGATCAGTTTGGGATTGGCCTTGTCCTTGATGTCCAGAAGCGTCAGACCACCGTCCCGCCAGCATCCATATGCCACGTCATCGGCGATGACGGCATGGTGCAATGCGACCCGGCCGAAGAAATCCGCCTTCTCGCCTCCCGCCGTCCACATCCCTGGCAACCACCACCGCCCGACCTCAACCGGCTTGGTCGGGTCTGCCAGGTCGATGATGATGAACATGTGGTCGGAATAGCCATCGAGGAAAGCCGAGGCATAGGCATAGCGTTCCCCGACCCACCAGACCCGGTGCAGCCCCAATCCTTCGACTTCCATGAAGCCGATGGCGCGCGGATTTGCCCGGTCCGAAATGTCATAGACCCTTAGGCCCGCCGTGTAGTCCTTGCCGCGCACACCGAATTTCGAACTGTGCACGCCCGATATCGAACCGCCATAGTAGCTTTCTTCGTTGTCATAGACCTTGTAAAAATTGAACTCTTCCACCACGAGCATCAGATCGCCGTGGGTCTGGCAGTGGATCGACCAGGAATTGGGATGCACCGGCAGGAAGTTGACAGCCTTGGGGTCGCGTGGATTGCGCACGTCCAGCACGGTCAGGCCAGCCGAGAAGTTGTTGCAGACATAGGCAAAGCCGTTCGAGACCATGACCTGACAGCCATCAGGGCGGCCGCCCTGATCCGAATGGCCCAGGAATTTGACGTTGCGCGCGCTTTCCGCGATGAGTCCTTGAGCCATTTTCATCCCCCTTGCACAGCCCTCGTCACGGATTGACGATATCGGCCGACCCTTCCCTGCTGATCAGCGCCATCAGATTGCGCGCGCCGCGCCAGCCCATGTTGGCCATGCTTTCGACCGTCCAGGTTGCGGCGTGCGGCGACACGACGACATTCCCCATCTTGAAAAGCGGGTCATTGACATCGGGCGGTTCGGTCTCGAACACGTCAAGACCGGCACCGGCGATCTGCCCCGACTGCAAAGCCGCACGAAGAGCCGGATAGTCCACCAGCCACGCCCGCCCGGTATTGATCAGAAGGGCGTTCGGTTTCATCAGCGCAAGGCGTTCCGCGTTGATCAGCATGCGGTTCTCGTTGCTGGGTGCCGCGTGCAGAGTCACGATGTCAGACTCGGCGAGAAGGTGATCGAGGCCGCAGAGTTCGACGCCGCCCGGCGCGGATTTCAGATAGGGATCGAAGGCCAGAATTCTGACATCCCAACCGGCAAGACGCTGGGCCACGCCCGCGCCGATCTTGCCAAGCCCGACGATGCCGACGGTGCTTCCCCCGATGATGTTGGCGAAGATGTCGCCGCGCCACCCGCCTTCGGCCATGAACTGCGGCGTCCAGACGTTGAGCTTCTTGCGCAGAGCCAGCATCATGGCGATGGCATGTTCGGCGACCGGGAAGGATTGGGTCAGCGTCGGCGTGTTGGTAACGATCACGCCGCGATCTTTGGCCGCAGCGATGTCGATGGAATCGTAACCCACGCCGTATTTCGAGATGAATTTCAGTTGAGGCAAAGCCTCAAGCACATGGCGCGGGAAATGGGCTCCGCTGGCCCCCATGACCGCATCAAAGCCCCGCGCCGCCGCAATGATCTCGTCGTCCGAATACCGTTGGAAGCCCTTCTCCCACATCGGGCGTCCCAGCACGACCTCAACGCCCTGCTCCTGCAGCCAGACCGTCGATGCATCGGTCGGATCAATGCGTTCAAAGACGAAAACGCGTTCAGCGAATCTTGCCATGTTCTGGACCCCGGCCGGCTGCTGCATCGTTCGGGGCTGGCGGATTGGACCGCCAGCCCGGATTTCTGATTTGCAGGTTACTGGATGCCCCAGATCTTCTTGTATTCATCCCTATAGCCGTTGCCGGGATCGAAGCTGTTCTTGTCACCGCCATCGGCGTCGATGTTGTCCTTGGTGACCAGGTGGACCTTGGTAATGTAGCCCGAAGGCTCTTCGCCGTGGAACGCGCGGTTCAACTCGTCAATCGCCTGCCAGCCGTGCATGTTCAGCGGCTCGGGCACAGTGCCGATCTGGTATTCGCCCTTGCGAATGCGGTCGTAGGCCGATTCCGAACCGTCGCCCGCCGAAATCAGGAACGGCTTCTGATCCGCCGCGATGCCGTTGGCGCGCAGGGTCGGCACCGAGAAGTCGAAGTAGAGATCGTTGAAGGCCAGCATGTAGCCCAGATTGTCGCCATAGCGCTGCAGCAAGGCCCCCATCAGCGACGGCATGCGCTGCGAGATTTCGGTGTAGGGCGCGTTTTCTTCGGACAGAACTTCGCAGGTGTCGCAGGCCTTGATCCCGTCGATCTGGCCGGTGACCTTGGTCACGACGATCGGATATTGGCGGTCGCTCAGGATCACCACTTTCGCGGTCCCGTTGCTGTGCGCGACTGCGAATTTGGCAGCGGTATTGGCAATGGCATAGGGATCGGTCGACAGGTTCCAGAAGATTTGCGGAACGCCTTCGACCTTGCCCGGCGATGCCGCGACGTGCCAGCCGACAATCTTGATCCCCGCCTCGTCGGCGCGCTTCAACAGATCGGCGAACCGTTCCACCGGGAGACTGCCAAGGATGATGCCGTCCGGCTTGAGGGCAATCGCCTGCTCCAGAGCCGCCGACTCTCCTGTCGCCGTGTTCTGGCCATCAAGCAGCTGGAACTTCCACCCCAAGGCATCGGCCGCTTCCTTCGCACCTGCGGCCGTACCGGCGCTGCCGGCATTGGTCTGGGTGTCGGCGACGTAAACGATGAATTTCCCGGGATCAGCGGCGGGTCCGGTCGTGGGGCCGTCCCACTGAGTGACCGGCGCGGTGGCGGCATTGGAGTCCGCGATGATCTGGTCCAGGCTTTCGGCCAGGACCGGGGTGGCCAGGCTGGTTGCACCGAGCAAAGCGGACGCGCCGACCAAGGCCAAGAGTTTACGCTTGGTGTACATTCTCGGATTCCTCCCTTTATGTTTCGCACGACTCTTGATTCAGGCGGTCATGCGGGCCTGTTCACGCCCTGCGTCGGTTCACGCCTAGCGATTGCCCTCGCGTCGTCGCCGCGCGGCGTAGCCCGCAAGCCCGACGGACAAGATGAGACTGGAGCCCTGAAAGACCGGTTCTACCCAGAAGCCGCCGCCGAGTTGCTGCAGTCCTGCGATCCCGATGGCCAGGACAAGGACAGCGACAATCGTGCCCAGAGCATTCGGGCGACCCGGTCGAATGGTGGTGCTGCCCAACAAGGCACCGACAAAGGAGGGCAACAGGAACTCGGGCCCCACCGCGCTTTGCGCGACATGGAGCCGGGCACCGAGGACCACTCCGGCGAAGCTTGCAATCGCACCGCTGACCATGAAGACACCGATGATCAGCTTCTGCGAATTGATGCCCGTCAGTACCGCTGCTTTGCGATTGCCGCCAACAGCATAGACCTGACGCCCGATCGGCAGGTACTCGAAGGCAATCCAGACTGCCGCAACCAGTACCGCGACAAAAAGGGCGGGCAGCGGCACCCCGAAGATCGTCCCGTCATTAATCGCCGTGAAATAGTCGGGAAGATCACCGATCACCTGCGCACCGTTAGTGTACCAGGCACCGAGACCATAGAGGATCGTGCCGATTCCAAGTGTCGCTATCAGGCTGTCGATCTTCGCTTTCTCGACCAGCAGGCCATTGATGAGTCCAATCACGACGCCCATTCCGACCGTCAATGCCACCGCAAGTGGCCACGGCAGACTAGTCTGGGTGAGGATGCCCAGGACCACGATATGGGACAGGCCCAGATTGTAGGCGATGGAAAGGTCGTAATTGTTCGACGCCACAACGATCGTTTGAGCAAGGCTGAGGAATGCCACGATGACGCTGGACGCCACGATGGCACGGAACGTCTGTTTCGACAGGAAGGTGTCGGGCAGAAGGATCGCATAGACGACGACGAATATGATCGCGAGGACGAACAACCCCTGGTTCGACGCCACCCCGAGCAGCGTTTGCCCCAGGCTGCGCCTCCGGGCGTCTGCGGGCTCGGCTGGCGTTGTGTTCGGCAGTGACGCCTTTGCTTTCGTACTGTTCATCGCCATTGTTTCCGTTGTTCCGAGCCGCACCTGATGGGATGTGCCGGTGGTGTTCAGGACGGCAGGGTCATGAGTTCAGTCTGACGGTCGGCTCCGCTGATCGCGCTGATCAGAACTTCCATCGTCAGATTCTCGCGGTCGATTTCCTCGACGATGCGACCCGAACCGAAGGCCAGGACCCGGTCGCAAATCTGGACGAGTTCTTCGAGATCGGTGGAAACGACGATGCAAGCGGCGCCATCTGCAGCGCCTTTTGCCAGCGTGTTGTATATCTCGGCCTTGGCGCCCACATCGACGCCAATGGTCGGATCCTCCAGCAGGAGCACCTTGTAGGATTGCCCCACGAGGCGGGCGAGGACGACCTTTTGCTGGTTGCCGCCGCTCAGCGTGATCACATCCTTTTCGGGATCCTTCGGCCGCACATCCAACCGGTTCAGAACCTGTGCCGCTTGCCGGCTTTCGGCGGGTGCCCCCAGGAATTGAAGGGCTTTTCGGCCGAAATTCGTCGGGTTGAGATAAAGGTTCTCCCGAACGGTCAAGTTCGCAGCCAAACCTTCTTCTGCACGTTTTGACGATGCGAAACCGATCCCGGCAGCGATGGCTTGGGATGGAGCCGCGATGGACTGGACCCGCCCGCCAACTTCGATAGTGCCGGCGCCGGCCCGCCGCAGCCCCCCGATGGCACGGCCGACGGCCTCCTGGCCCTGGCCACGCAAACCGGCGAGGCCCAATATCTCGCCGGCCATCACCTCGAACGTGACCGGGCCTGCCCCTTCAACTTCAAGATTGGTCACGCGCATGGCGACAGGGCTCTGGCTCCTGCGTCCGGCGGAGTGGCGTTTGATGGGCGCCTTGCCACAAATGTCCAGCACCAGCTGGTCCGGGGTAACGGTCAGCGGCCGATAGGTCGCCACCACCTGACCGTCGCGCAGTACGGTCACGGCATCGGCAATCTTGAAGATTTCATCAAGACGATGGCTGACATAGATGACGCCGACGTTCTGCGCTTTCAGCGCGCGCACGGCGGCGAAGAGCCGTTCCACATCGGCATCGGGCAGGCTGGCCGTAGGTTCGTCCAGCACAAGGACGTCCACATTCCGCGCGACGGCACGGGCAATCGCAACGATCGCCTTCTCCGCCTGGCTGAGATCGGCGACCTTCCTCTCTGAGGGCAACGGGGTGCCAAGTTGCGCCAGGGCCTTGCTCGCCCGCGCGTTGACCGATGCCCAGTCAATCAGTCGTCCCTTGCGCGGATAGCCATAGGCCATCGCCATGTTCTCGCCCACGCTCATGCTGTCGATCAGTCCGAGGTCTTGATGAACAAAGGAAATCCGGGTTCCCAGCATGGCCTCTGTCAAAGCCTCGCCACCGAGCAGGATCTCGCCCTTGTCCTGCGCGTGGATGCCGGCAAGGATCTTGATCAGCGTGGATTTCCCGGCGCCGTTTGCGCCCAAGAGCGCGTGGGCCTCACCCGAACGAACGTCGAAGTCGACATTGCGCAAAGCCTGAGTGCCGCCGAACTGCTTGGTCACCCCCGTGAACGTCAGGATCACCTTGGCGTCGGGATTGGACTGAGATGCGACATTCTGCATGTCACTCTCCATCCAAGCGGTCGGACTGTGCCGCACTGGCAGCCGCTGGTTCGGCCTCCTCGGGCGGCAAGGGGTGCATGCGGGCGGCCATTTTGGCGCGAGTCGGGTCCCCCGATGCGACGGCGTCCACGATCTCGCGGTGCATTTCCATGATCTTCTTGTTGCGTTCCGCACTGGAAGCGGGCGCAACAACTTCAAGCTCTGCTTCGACATAATCGAGCAGCGCCAGATACATGCCGGCCAGGACCTTGTTGCGCCCCATGTGGCAGATCGTGCGGTGCAGCTCCCAGTTCCACTTCAAGCTGACCTGCGGCTCGTGGACCGTGTCGCCCATACTTTTCAGCAGTTCGTAAAGCCGGGCGACATCTTGCGGCCGCGACGGCGCGGCCTTGGCCGCCTCGACGGTGATCAGAACTTCAAGCTGATCACGAACCCACAAGCAGTCCTTCACCGTCTCTTCCGACGTACCTTTGAACCCCAGGAAGATGTTGCTCAAACGCACATAGACCGAGGGCCGGGCAACGAAGCAGCCCCCCTGCGGGCCGCGCCGCAACTCGATCAATCCGCGGGATTCGAGCACGCGCAGCGCTTCGTTCAAGGTGCCATGCGCCACCTGGAAGGCTTGCCGCAATTCCTCCTTGGAGCCGAGGCGCATTTCGCCACGCGCGCCCCGCTCGCTGATCAGAGCCTCCATCCTGCGGACAAGCTCGTCAGCCAAGCCCCCTTCGGGCCGCCGGAGCGGCTCAACATCATAGGTCACTGAGCCCTCCTCGCCCATATTCACTATATTGATATATTTATTCTAACCTTAGAGTCAATCATGATCTGCTGCAAAGCCATTCTCCTTTGCGCCCACTCCGGCGCTCTCATGTAGTTCATTGTTTTTGATAGCTTATTGTCCGCGCCCCTTGGGGTTCTGCGAGCCCGGCCCGGAGACGGCTTAGGCGTCCTGACGGTGCTGCCCGACAAGTCGGACTTGAACCGCGCCGGGTTTGCCGGAGGCTAAGACCCTTGAGTGGGATGAGCATCATCAGCAAGACCACGAACAAGTTTTCTCCCTGAAGTGCGCGGGCGTGCGGTGCGGTTGGTTCTCCACACCGAGGGCCAGCACGCGTCCCGCTGGCAGGCGGTCAGGTCGATCTCGACGAGGATTGGCTGCATGCCGCCGGCGCTGAACGACCGGGTCCAAAAGGCTGACGTCGGCAGCGGTCAGCGACCAGGCGTTCCGACCCATGTAGCCGAGAGGATGGATGCGCCAGAGCGGGAGAACCATGAGCTGCGCAAGGCGAACGAGTTCCTTCGCAGCGCATCAGCATGTTTTGCGGTGGCGGGGGTCATCCAGCCTGGACCGTGGAGCAGCTTCGAAGCGGTCGAATACGAACGCCGGAATGGGTGGACTGGTTCACCAACCGCCGTCTCCTCAAGCCAATCCGGAACATCCCGCCGTCACAAGCCGAGACCAACTTCCACGCCGCTCTGGAACCTGGACCCTTCGCCGCGCATTCAACCGAAATCAGCCTCAGGCAAACCGGGTGCGGTTCCATTTCCCCCGGGGCGCGCCCTGTCCTCCCGTGACCACTGCAATGCGAACCGAGCCGCCGCTCTCGCCGAGCGGCGCGGCCTTCTCGCGTCCTGACGCCCGGCGTGCGTAGGGCAGGCGGAGACGCGTTCGCATTCGTCTGACGGCACCGCCACTTCCAACGCATTGATGGCGTTCTTGCCATAGCCGCCATGGTGCGTCTTTCGCAGCTTGCGAGCCCCGCCGGCATCTGGAGGGCTGCATTCGCGTCCGGTACTTCCGGTCAGGGCGGCGCGAGTCTCTGTCCGGCATTCGGCGATACGGTGTTGGACTGGCAGGCCCGGCGCCCAACTTCACGGTGGTCCGGTTCGAAACGGATGCCGCCTCGCGACGGGCCGAAGTTGAGGTCAGGACGCGCATGGCGAAGGCGCCGGGGGCGGCGCGCGAGGCGGGACGCGCGCCACCGGCAAGGGACCCCAACTCGGATGCCGGGCGTGGCGGAGGCCGCACTGCCGTCCGCAAACGGATCGATGGGTTCTTTCCCTAGGTCGTCGGACGCAGGTCTCCGACAAGCGTGCCGGAGGTTCCGCTCAGGATCGCCAGCGCCTGGTCAAGCCTGCCGATGCCCGCGACCTTTCCGGTCCTTTCCGCAAAGGCCACCGCAGCCTCGACCTTTGGTCCCATCGACCCGGCCGGAAAGGTCCGGGCTTGGGCCTCTGCCCGGGAGAGCCTGTCCAGGCGTCGCTGCCGCCGGGTTCCCCAGTCGTCATAGACGCCATCGACATCCGTCAGGAGGAGGAGCGCATCTGCATCAAGTTCCGCCGCCAGCAACGCGCTGGCCGCGTCCTTGTCGATCACCGCCTCGACCCCGATCAGACTGCCATCGGGGCTGCGCAGCACCGGGATGCCGCCTCCGCCGGCGCAGATGACGGTCACGCCCGCGTCAAGCAGCAGCCGCAGCACCCGCAGGTCAGGAATTTCGATGGGTTTGGGCGAAGGCACGACCCGGCGCCACTTGTCGCCATCCGGGGCAATGTTCCAGCCGGCCGCCCTTGCCCGGGATTCGGCCTCCGGCCGGTCATAGACCGGGCCGACGAATTTGGTCGGTTTGGCAAAGGCCGGGTCGCGGGCGTCAACCACCACCTGGGTCAGGAGCGTCGCGACCGGTTGGCGATGAGCCAGGACATTCTCCAGTTCCTGCTCGATCATATAGCCGATCATGCCCTCGGTCTCGGCACCGAGCACGTCCAGCGGATAGGCCTCGTCCGGCCGGTAGGCCGCTCCCTGCAGCGCCAGAAGCCCGACCTGCGGGCCGTTGCCATGGGTCACGACCAGCCGGTGCCCGGCCCGGACGATATGCGCCAGGGCCTGGGCCGCGACCCGGACATTGGCGCGCTGAAGTTCGGCCGTCAGCGGCTGGCCGCGCCGCAGAAGGGCATTGCCGCCCAGGGCCGCGACGATCAGCACCTCAGGCCCCCAGCGTGGCGACCAGAACCGCCTTGATCGTATGGAGCCGGTTCTCGGCCTGATCGAAGACGATCGAGGCGGGGCTTTCGAAGACTTCCTCGGTCACCTCCATCGCTTCGATGCCGAATTTCTCCTTGATCTCGGCCCCGACGGTCGTCCCGGCATTATGGAAGGCGGGCAGGCAATGCATGAACTTCACGCGCGGGTTGCCTGTCCCGGCCATCATCGCGGCGTTGACCTGATAGGGCATCAGCAGGCGGATGCGTTCGGCCCACTTCTCTGCGGGCTCGCCCATGGAAAGCCAGACATCAGTATAGACGAAATCGACGCCCGCGACTGCCTTGGCGATGTCATCGCTGACCATGATCCGTGCGCCGGTTTCGCGGGCGACCGCCGCCGCCTCGTCCCGGATTGACTGGTGCGGCCAGCAGGCCCCGGGGGCACAGAGCCGGACATCCATGCCCATCTTCGCCCCGCCGATCAGCAGGCTGTCACCCATGTTGTTGGCGGCGTCACCTACGAAGACAAAGGCAATCTCGCGCAGGGGTTTCTCGCTGTGCTCCTGCATGGTCAGGAAATCGGCGAGAATCTGCGTCGGGTGGAATTGATCCGTCAGGCCGTTATAGACCGGCACGCCAGCATTTTTCGCCAGTTCCTCCACCACCTCCTGCCCGAAGCCGCGATATTCGATGGCATCGTAGATGCGCCCCAGCACTCGGGCGGTGTCCTTGACCGTCTCCTTGTGGCCGATATGGCTGCCGGTCGGCCCCAGATAGGTGACCCGCGCGCCCTGGTCATAGGCCGCAACCTCGAACCCGACCCTTGTCCGGGTCGAATCCTTCTCGAAGATCAGGGCAATATCCTTGCCGCGCAGTTTCGGAACCTCGGTCCCGGCATATTTCGCGGCCTTGAGATCGGCGGCAAGCTTCAGGAGGAAGCCGATCTCGCGCGGGGTATAGTCGCGCAGGGAAAGGAGGCTCCGGTTCTTCAGGTTGAAGGCCATGGCGGGGTCCTGTCCGGTCAGAGTGGATCGCGGATCGTCGGGCAGCTCATGCAATGGCCGCCGCCCCGGCCCCGGCCCAGTTCGGCGCCCGGGATGGTCAGAACCTCGATCCCGGCGGCCCTGAGCGCGGCGTTGGTGTCGTCGTTGCGGTCATAGGCGACCACCACCCCGGGCCGCAGCGCGAGTACGTTGTTGCCGTCGTTCCACTGCTCGCGGGCCCGCTCCTCCTCGGTCGTCCCGCCGGTCGGGACGATCTGGAGCCGCCGGTAGCCCAGGACCTCGGCCACGATCTCGAAGATCGGCCTCGGGTCGCGGCGGAAGGACAGGGGCGCTTTCCCCTCGCCGGGGCGGATGTCGTAGCAGACGAGCGCCTCGGCGACCTCCCGGAAGGTCGTCACCACATCGCCGCCGCAGAGGGTGAAGACCGTGTCGAGATGCATCGCCGCGCGGGAGGCCGGGATGCGGAAGGCGAGCACGCGGTCCACCACATTCCTGGCGAAAAGCGCCACGGCCAACTGACCGATCGCTTGCGGAGAGGAGCGCTCGCCCATGCCGACCAGAACCGTGCGGTTGCCCACCGGCATCACGTCGCCGCCTTCCAGGGTGGCCAGCCCGTGGTCCCGCAGCGGGTCGCCCCAATGGATCGTCACCTGGCCCGCGAATTTCGGGTGGAACTTGTAGATCGCGGTGACGAGCAGGGTCTCGGGCCGGCGCGCGGGCCAGAACATTGGGTTCACCGTCACCCCGCCGTAGATCCAGGAGGAATAGTCCCGGGTGAACAATGCATTGGGCAGCGGCGGCAGGATGAAGCCGTGATGGCCGAGGTAACTCCCGAAGAGATCGCTCGGCCGGAACGGCAGATCGTCGGCGGCCAGTCCGCCCAGGAGGAATTCGGCCAGCCTTGCCCCGGGCAATTCCTCCAGCCAGGCCCGCAGCTCCGCCCCCATGCCGACGCCCACATCGTCCGGCGTGATCCGGTGGTCGAGCACCCAGGCGCGGCCCTCGGGCCGCTCCATCACCTCGGCGAGAAGGTGGTTCACGTCCAGAACCTCAACCCCTTCGTCGCGCATCACACGCGCGAAGACGTCATGGTCCTTCTGTGCCTGCTTGACCCAGAAGACATCGTCAAAGAGCAGTTCCTGACAGTTCGAGGGCGTGAGGCGGCGGTGGGCGAGGCCAGGGCGGCAGACGATGACCTGCCTGAGCCGTCCGGTTTCCGAGTGAACGCCGAGGGTCATGGGCAGCTCCGGTCACAGGGCACTGATTGCGCCGGTCCACATCAGATAGGATGCGATCCCTGCCGCGATCACGATGGCCAGGGCGATCAGGCCCTCGACCCCGGTAAAGGCCCGCTCGCCGCGTTCCTGGCGCGCCCACCAATAGAAGGGGATCCCCAGCGCATAGAGGATCGCGCACATCAGGAGGTAATTCGGGCCTGCGGCATAGACGAGCCAGGCTCCATAGACCGTGGCAAGCGCGCCCACGACCATGTCGCGCCCCCGCGCTTCCCCCGCTCGATAGCCCTCGCCGCTGAGCGCCAGTTTGACCGCATAGGCGCCCGAAAGGACATAGGGCACGAGGATCGCCGTCGAGGCGATGTAGAAGAGCGCGAGATAGGTCGAGTTGGCGTAGAGCGTCAGGATCAGGAAGAACTGGACGAGAATGTTGGTGATCCAGAGCGCGCCCGAGGGCGAGCCCTTGCCGTTCTCGGAGGCGAAGATGTCGGGCAGCATCCCCTCGCTGGCGGCGCGGTAGGGGATTTCGGCGGCAAAGAGCGTCCAGCTGAGGAACGCTCCTGCGACCGAGACGACGAGGCCGATCCGCACCAGCACCGACCCCCAGGGCCCGACGACCTTTTCCAGCACATCGGCCATGGAGGCCGTACCCGGAAGGGCGGCCAGTTCGGGCTGGGTCATGATCCCGAAAGACAGAAGCGAGACCAGAAGATAGACGGCCAGGGAGACGAGAAATCCAAGGATCGTCGCCCGCCCGATGTCGTCGCGCCGCGCGGCGCGGGCCGAGACGACGCTCGCCCCCTCGATTCCGATGAACACCCAGAGCGTGACCAGCATCGTGCTTTTCACCTGGGTCATCACGTCGCCCAGGTCCGGCACCCCCGCGCCCCGGAGATCGAGCTTGAAGGTCGGCAGGTGGAAGACCGCCAGCAGCGCAACGATGAAGATGAAGATCGGCGCGAGCTTGGCGATGGTCGTCACGACATTGACGATGGCCGCCTGACGGACGCCGACCAGCACCAGCGCATGGATCGCCCAGAGGCAGATCGACGCGCCGAGGATCGCCTGCCAGGTGTTCCCCTCGGCGCCGAAAGCCGGGACAAAATAGCTGAGCGCGCCGAAGATCAGGACGGCATAGGAAACGTTGCCGATCCAGGCGCTGAGCCAGTAGCCCCAGGCGCTGTTAAAGCCGATGAAATCGCCGAACCCGGCGCGGGCATAGGCATAGGGCCCGGCGTCCAGCGCTGGCTTGCGCATCGAAAGCCCCTGATAGACCAGCGCGAGCGCCAGGATGCCCACGCCACTGATCAGCCAGCCAAGCATCACCGCCCCGGGCGACGCCCCCTTGGCCATGTTCTGCGGCAGGCTGAAGACGCCGCCCCCGATCATGGATCCGACGACAAGGGCAATCAGCGACCAAAGCCCGAGCCGATCGTCTGACTGCGCGCTGGCGGCGGAACCGGGAAAAGGATGCGTGGTGCTCATGGCGACACTCCCAGCTTGATACGGTGTTCGCAGTCAGGGTCGTCGGGGCCGGCCGTCAGGTTGCGGGCGTCAGGGCGCAGTGACGCGAGCCGCGCTTGACGACCCGGTCCCCGGGTCCGCAGGTTTCTCCGCTGGCCGGGTCCTGACCTGGGGCGCGGAGCATGGCCCCGAGCACCCTCGCGACGGGCGCAGTCTGGCCAAATCGCCTCATCGCTCCGGTTCCTGATCGGTTGGCAGGCGCGGTATTTGTCTGAAAGTCACCTGGAAGCCGGGGCCGGGCATTGATTTTGGTCAATGGGCAGCGCCCAGGGAATTTGCCGGCGTCCGCCATCCCTTTCCTTGCGCCGGAAGGTTCGCGGCCGGCTTTCCAATCCCGAAACGGCCCCGCCAGCCAGATTTGACCGGAATCAATGCGAACTGGACCGGGACGCTGCAATCAGGGGCCCGAGCGGAGGGCGCCCCGGGATGAACGACACCGATCAGCCAGTCTTCCGCGTGAGCGGCCTGTCAAAGACCTACCGTTCGGGCGAGGTCGAGGTGCAGGCTTTGCGCGGTGTCGATTTTGCGGCGCGGGCGGGAGAGTTCGTGGTGATCCTCGGCCCTTCGGGGTCGGGCAAGTCCACCTTCCTCAATATCGTCGGCGGGCTCGATACGGCGACTGCGGGCAGCGTCTGGTTCATGGATCAGGAACTGACCAGGGCCGGCGATTCCGAGCTCACCCGCTACCGGCGGGACCATGTGGGCTTTGTTTTCCAGTTCTACAATCTCGTCCCGAGCCTCACCGCACGCGAGAATGTGCGGCTGGTGACCGAGATCGCCCGGCGGCCGATGAGGGCCGAGGAGGCGCTGGCCATGGTCGGGCTGGCCGAACGGATGGACCATTTCCCAGCGCAGCTTTCCGGAGGCGAGCAGCAGCGTGTGGCGATCGCGCGCGCCATCGCCAAGAACCCCGAGGTGCTTCTGTGCGACGAGCCGACCGGGGCGCTCGATTCCCATACCGGCATCAAGGTTCTGGAGGCGCTGACCGATGTGAACAGGGCGATCGGGGCGACGACGCTGGTCATCACCCACAACGTTGCGATCCGCCAGATCGCCCACCGGGTCGTGCGCTTCGGCAACGGGACGATCCTGTCGGACGAGGTCAACGCCGCGCGCAAGGCCCCGGCGGAGGTGAGCTGGTGACTGCGCTGTCGCCCCTTCGCATCAAGCTCCTGCGCGACCTGCGCAGGCTTTGGGCGCAGGCGCTGGCCATCGCGCTGGTCATGGCGGCCGGCGTCGCGACCCTGGTCCTGGGCGTGGGTGCCCATGCATCGCTCGACCGCACCCGCGCGGCCTATTATGCCGAAAGCCGGTTTGGCGACGTCTTCGCCGAGGTGACCCGTGCGCCCCGCGCGCTGGCCGCCCGCATCGCCACCATCGACGGGGTGCTAGCGGTCCAGACCCGCATCGCCCGCCTGGCGCTGACCCGGATCGAGGGGATGGAGGAGCCGGGCAATGCCATGCTGATCTCCTCTCCGGGCGACGACCCGGGCGCGCTGAACCATCTCTACCTGCGCGCGGGTCGCCTGCCCGACCCGCAGGCGGCTTCCGAGGCGGTCATCTCGGAGGGCTTCGCCACCGCTCATGGTCTGGTGCCGGGCGCAGGATTCTCGGTCCTGATGAACGGACGCGAGCGAAGGCTGCTGGTGACGGGGATCGCGCTGTCGCCCGAGTTCATCTACGCGCTTGGTCCCGGCGATGCGATGCCCGACGAACGGCGGTTCGGTATCGTCTGGATGTCGGACAAGGCGCTGGCGGCGGCCTTTGATCTCGACGGCGCCTTTTCGAGCGTCTCGCTGGTGCTGGCGCCCGGCGCGTCGGAGGCGGCCGTCATTGCCGAGCTTGACCGCCTGCTTGCGCCCTATGGCGGCACCGGGGCCTATGGCCGCAAGGACCAGCTCAGCCACGCCTTCCTCGACGCCGAGCTTCAGCAATTGCGCGGCATGAGCCGGGTGCTGCCGCCGATCTTCCTGCTGGTGGCGGCCTTTCTGGTCAACATGACCCTGTCGCGTCTTGTCGCGCTGGAGCGCGAGCAGATCGGCCTTCTGAAGGCGATCGGCTACGGGCCCTGGGCCATTGCGGAGCACTATGTCGAATTCGTGCTGGCCATCGCAGTAATCGGCGTCGCCATCGGGAGCGTGTCGGGCGCCTGGCTTGGCGCGGGGCTCGCGGCGCTTTATGCCCGGTTCTACCACTTTCCGTTCCTCATCTTCAGCCGCGATCCGTCGGTCTATGCCATCGCCGCGCTGATCACGCTCGGCTCGGCCGTCGCGGGCGCGGCCTATGCGGTCCGCTCCGTCGCCTGGCTGCCGCCGGCGGTCGCGATGCAACCGCCGGCGCCCCTGCGCTACCGGCGCCTCCTGGGCGACCTGTTCGAGGCGGCACGCTTCATCCGCCAGTCGGGCGTGATGGTCGCGCGCCATTTGCTGCGCTGGCCCATCCGCACCGGAACGTCGATCCTGGGGGTCGCATTTGCGGTGGGCGTTCTGGTCGGATCGCAATGGAGCGAAGGGTCGATCGACAGGATGATCGATATCGTCTTCTTCCGCACGGCGCGACAGGACGCCACGATCACCTTTACCGGGGAGCGGCCGATGGCTGCCCTCTACGCGGCCGCACGTCTGCCCGGCGTACTGTCCGCCGAACCCTACCGCACCGTCGCCGTGCGCATCTCGAACGGCACGGCCTCGCGCCGCCTTGCCCTGCAGGGTCTGCCGGACGGGGGCACCGACCTGTCGCGCGTCCTTGACCGCGAGGAACGGCCGATGGCCATGCCTGCGGATGGCGTGGTCCTGTCCGACGCTTTGGCCGGCATCCTGAAGGTCCGGGTTGGCGACGAGGTGGATGTCACCCTTCTGGAAGGCGACCAGAGGCAATTTCGGACGCCGGTCAGCGGCATCAGCCTCGGCTATCTCGGGCTTGGTGCCTATGCAGGCTTTTCTGCGCTTGACCGGATGACGGGCACCGGAGGGCGGATTTCCGGCGTTCATCTGGCGCTCGACCCCAGGCAGCAGTCGGCGTTCTACGCCGAAATCCGCAAGACGCCGACGACCGGGTTCCTGGCACTGATGCGGCTTTCGCTGGCCAAGTTCCGCACGACTCTCGCGGAGAACGTGCAGATCATGACGGTGGTCTATGTCGCCTTCGGGGCGATCATCGCGGTGGGCGTGGTCTATAACTTTGCCCGCATCGTGCTGTCCGAACAGGGCCGCGAGCTGGCCAGCCTTCGCGTTCTGGGCTTCACCCGGGCCGAGGTGGCGCGAATCCTCTATGCCGAACTGGCCGCCGTCGTCCTCATTGCCCAGCCGCTCGGCTGGCTGATCGGCTATGGCTTCGCCCAGGCGGTGCTCGCCGCCTTCAGCTCCGAACTGTATCGGGTACCCCTGATCATCACGCGCGACGTCTATGCGAATGCGAGCCTCATCGTGCTCGTGTCGGCCTTCGGCTCGGCGCTGCTGATCCGGGGGCGCATCAACCGGCTCGACATGATCGAGGTCCTGAAGACGAGGGAATGAGATGATCCGCCGCCTGCTGATCCTGTCTGTCGCGCTCGCCGTCCTTGGCGCATTCCTGTGGGCCTTCTGGCCGCGACCGGTCGCCGTAGAGACGGAGGCGATCGACCGGCGCACCATCGCGGTTCATGTCGAGGAGGAGGGCACGGCACGTATCCGCGAGGTCTTCACCGTATCGGCCTCGATCGCCGGACGCATGTCGCGGCTCGAACTGCATGCTGGCGACCAGGTAGTGGCAGGCGAAACCGTCGTCGCCCGGATCCGCCCGGTCCCGCCGGCGCTTCTCGACGCGCGTAGTCGGCAAGTCGCCGAAGCGAGCGTTGAAGCGGCAGAGGCGGCGGTCGAGCTGAGCAAGGCCGAAGTGGCGCGCGCCCTGGCCGAGCTTGGCTTCCGCCAGGGCGATGCGACGCGGGCAGCTTCGCTCCGCGAGCGCGACGCGATTTCGGCACGCGACTACGACATGGCGCAACTGGTCCTTGCGACCGCCGAGGCAGCGCTTGCGAGTGCCCGGGCGAACCTCGCGGTGCGCGAACGCGAGCGCGACAGCGCGCGCGCCGCGCTGTCGGAGGAGGACCTGGGCGAGGGAGGCATCTGTTGCACCGATCTCAGGGCGCCTGCGACGGGCCAGGTGCTTCGGGTGCTTGCGGAAAGCGAACAGGTGGTCCAGCCCGGTCAGCCGCTTCTGGAAATCGGCGACCCCGGTGACATGGAAATCGACGTTGACCTCCTGTCTTCCGATGCGGTCCGCATCGCGCCCGGCGCCGAGGCCGTGATCAATGGCTGGGGCGGAGCGCCGATCCCGGCCCGGGTCCTGCGCATCGATCCATCGGCCAGCACCCGCGTCTCGGCGCTGGGGATCGAGGAGCAACGGGTCCGCGTGGTTCTCGGCCTTGACGGCGATCCTGCGGCCTGGGCCGAACTGGGCGATGGCTACCGGATCACGGCGCGGATCGAGGTCTGGGAAGGTCAGGGACTGACCGCCATCCCCGTCGGGGCGTTGTTCCGGGCGGGCAGCGACTGGGCGACCTTCGTTGTCGTGGATGGCCGCGCCAGCCTGCGACGGATCGCGCTCGGCGAACGCAACAGCGACTACGCCGCCGTGGCCGAAGGGCTGGAGCCCGGCGAGGTCGTGATCCTGCACCCCAACGACCTGATCGCCGATGGCGTGCGGGTCGAGGCGGCGGCCGGCAGCTAGGAGTTCAGCCCCGGCATCCGGTGGATCGGCGCAGGGTGAGTCGATCTGGCCCGGAGGTCCGGCTGACCATCGACGATAGGGAGCTGGGTAAGGCAGGTCGCGCGGTCGTCACAGGTCGGATTGGCATGAGTCGGGAGGCGGCAAGTTGAGCGGCCGTCCCCAGTCCGGCCCCCCGGCCGATGGGGCGAGGGCCGGTCTTGCGGGCCAGCGTTCAGGCGCCGGATTGACCCGGATCAATGCCGCCCGCATCGCCATGGGCCAGCAGGGCAGAGGGCACCGCCAGCGGAACAGGGGCAGGGATGGAACGGCATCGCGCAAACCTGATCTACGCGATCTTCGCTTTCCTGGCGGTCATCGCGATCCAGTATGTGATCGCCCTGCGCACGGTCGCGACGCTCGACTACAGCGATTTCCTCGCCGACCTGCACGCCGGCCGGCTCGAGAGCGTGACCGTCACCGAAAGCCGCATTTCGGGCGTCTTCACCGAACCGGTCGAAGGCAAGCGCTTTTTCGTGACCGCGCGGGTCGAGCCATCCTTTGCCGCCGAGCTCGAAAAGGCAGGCGTCCGGTTTGACGGCGCATCGGATGAAAACTGGCTGACCTCGCTACTGTCCTGGATTCTGCCGACGCTGTTCTTTCTGGCTGTCTGGGCCTTTGTCTTCCGCCGCTATGCCGAACGGCAGGGCCTGGGCGGCATCGTCAACATCGGCAAGTCGCGAGCCAAGGTCTATGTCGAGACGAACACCGGTGTGACCTTCGACGACGTGGCCGGTGTGGACGAGGCCAAGGCCGAGCTGAAGGAGGTCGTCTCGTTCCTGAAGGACCGCGACCGCTATGGCCGGCTCGGCGCACGCATCCCCAAGGGGATCCTTCTGACCGGCCCGCCCGGCACCGGAAAGACGCTCCTTGCCCGGGCGATCGCGGGCGAGGCCGGGGTGCCCTTCTTCTCGATCTCCGGCTCGGAATTCGTCGAGATGTTCGTGGGTGTCGGCGCCGCCCGGGTGCGCGACCTGTTCGAACAGGCCCGCAAGGCCGCGCCCTGCATCATTTTCATCGACGAACTGGACGCGCTGGGCCGGGCGCGCAGCGGTCTGGCGGGCTTTGGCGGCGCGGACGAAAAGGAGCAGACGCTGAACCAGCTTCTGTCCGAACTCGACGGGTTTGACCCGGGGGTCGGCGTGGTGCTTCTGGGCGCGACCAACCGGCCTGAGCTTCTCGATGCGGCACTGCTGCGCTCGGGGCGGTTCGACCGGCAGATTGTCGTTGACCGTCCCGATCGCAAGGGGCGGGAAGCCATCCTTGCCGTGCATGTGCGCAAGGTGAAACTGGCGGAGGGAGTGGACCTCGATCAGATCGCGGGGATCACGACCGGCCTGACCGGGGCCGATCTTGCCAATGTTGTGAACGAGGCCGCGATCCATGCCACCCGGCGCGGGGCCGCAGCGGTGACGGCCGAAGACCTGACCGCCGCCGTCGAGCGAGTGATTGCGGGGGCCGAACGGCGGACACGGCGGCTCAACGATGCCGAACGGCACCGCGTGGCGGTGCATGAGATGGGCCATGCCCTGGCGGCCGCCCATCTGCCCGGAGCCGATCCCGTCGCCAAGGTTTCGATCATCCCGCGGTCGATCGGGGCGTTGGGCTATACGATGCAGCGCCCGACCGAGGACCGGTTCCTGATCACCCTGGCCGAGCTGAAGGACCGGATGGCCGTCCTGATGGCGGGCCGTGCGGCCGAGGTGCTGGAATTCGGCGAGCCCTCGACCGGAGCCTCGGACGATCTGGCCAAGGCCACCGACATCGCGCGCGACTGCACCACCCGCTTTGGCATGAGCCCCGAGGTCGGCCAGGCAGTGCTGGAGGCGCGCCCGCTGCGCTGGCTCGATGCCGGACGGCAGGATACGCTGCGCGACTTCTCCGAGGCGACGGGGCGCGAGATCGACCTTGCGGTGCGCAAATTGGTGCAGGAGGCGTTCGAGGCGGCGCTCGCGGTGCTGAGGGCCCGCCAAAGCGATCTCCGGTCCGGCGCCTCCCTGCTCCTGGAGCGCGAGACGATCACTCCTGACGATTTCCCCGCGCTCCGCCGGGCTGTCCCTGGGTGACGTGCGTCCGTTGGCGGCTCTCGCCGGGTTCGTCGAAGGCGGTCTGTCCGCGTCCGGAATCTCCCTTGGCGGGTTCCCGTGCAGCTCGCGACCGCCCCGATGGAGGGCCCCATTTTCGAGACCTCGGGCGGCCGGGCATCGACTGCGATCGTGGGAACGGACCTGGCCACGAGGGAAGTTCGGGATCACCGGAGCGGTGAGGCAACCATCCCCGCTCCGGTGATCGGCCTGACGGAAAGGATGGGGCTGCTCGACGGATCGGCCCCCTGGGGGACGGGGCCGAGACCTTTCCCTTGGTCAGACTGTTCCAATTGTTCCCGCTTGCGGCGCATTTCATTGATTTCGGTCATCTCCCCCGACACCGGCTGACCGGGACCGTCCGAATCGGTGGGCAGCAGCGGCCGGGAGGGTGAACCGGCCTTCCGCAGTCATCGTCAGCAAGGCGCCTTGCCCCTTGCCGGCCAGGTCAAGCGGCTCTGGTGGCACTTGGCCCGGGCATCTCGGAAATCGCTCCCAGCCGGGCCAGGCGCGCCGGGTCGGCGATCTCGAAGTGGCGCGGATCAAGGATGCGGATCACCCCCTCGCGGTGGAAGCGCTGGGTGATGCGGCTGATCGATTCAAGCGTCGTGCCCAGGAGATCGGCAATATCCGTCCGCCCGAGTTCGATGGTCAGGATCCCGCCGCCGGCTGGCAGTGGCCTCCACGGCATGAAGGCGATGGATCGGACCAGAAAGCCTGCAAGGCGCTCTTCGGGACCGAGCGCGCCAAGCGCCCAGGTGAGATCGCACAGCCGGTCGAACTTCGCTTGCGCCTGGCGGAAGATGAGGCGCCGGAACTGGCGGCTGTCGCGCAAGGCCTGGGCATAGTTCGATGCCTGAATGCGGCAGATCTGAGCCTTGGTTGCCGTCTCCAGCACACCCTGACCCTCGGTATCCTGAAGTGCGAAAGTCTCGCCCGGGGCCGTCAGGCTCACAATCTGGCGGCGGCCCTCGGCGGTGTAATGCACGCGCCGCAGATACCCTCGGACAAGGATGCCGAAGTCCGCGCCGCCGCCATGGTCAAAAACCGCCTGATTGGCAGGGAGACTGATGCGGACCGAGCGTTTGGCAATGATCCCGAGCGCCGGATCGCAAAGGCTTCGGCAGAACCCCGCACTGCGTGCATGGCAAGCCGCGCAGGCGGGGGGCTCGGAGGCAGCCCGCGCCGCCAACCCTGGCAGGGACCGCTCCCCTTCGTGCAAGACAAGGCCGGATGAAATGTCCATGCGCGCCCCATGGCGACTGTCGCCCGATGGAAAGCGATCTTGCAGCAGGGTGCTTTGACTGAGGTCAAACCGGGCTGCTTTCCATTTGGCAGCGCGGCGAAACATGTCAGGCTGCATCCCGCGACTCTGCAATAGGCGGCGGCAATGAGCGCGATTTCGTTTGCAGAACTGCGCGGCTTTCTCGCCGCTGATCATGCGCCTCTGGTGTCGGCACTGGATCGGCTTGCCCACGCGCTTCAGGCGCGGCTCGCTGGCGCCGCAGGTCTGCGCCAGGCTTCGCGCGGCGAAATCGTGGTTCCCGACGGGGGAACCAGCGCCCAGGTCGGCTATGTGCTCGACGGAACGCTCGGCATGGCCAAGACCCTGCCTGACGGGCGCGAACACATCATCGGCCTGCTGCTTCCGTCCGACATGTTCGGCCGGATCTTCGACGGGCCCTTCAACCATCGGCTTGAGGCGCTCAGCGACTGCCGCCTGTTGTGCTTCGAGCGCGCGCCCTTCGAGGCGGTCCTGCGCGAGGCGCCGGAACTGGAGCGAATGTTCCTCGTCTCGCTTCTGGACGAACTTGATGCTGCACGCGAATGGGTGTTGCTGCTGAACGGCACCCGCGTCACCGAACGCGTGGCGGCGTTTCTGGTGATTCTCGCCCACCGGCAGCACCGGTCTGCGGGCAGCGTGACGGCCGGGGAGGTCACGGTGCGCCTGCCGATGGGCCGCGGCGACTTTGCCCGCTGTCTGGGCGTGCGGTCCGAAACGCTCAGCCGCGCCATTCACGGACTGGCGCGCGAAGGGTTGATCCGCATCCTTGACACCGACCGGTTCGAGATCGGCGATCTCGATGCTCTGGCCGAAGCTTCGGGGCTGGATCTGGCGCAGCCCCTGCGCCGGGCCGCATTGCGCAACGCACGCTAGGGTCGCTTTGATCGCCGGCCGGCACTGCGCTTCTGCCGCATCGTTGACCATGGTCAATGCCAGGTGCTCGCCGTCGGGCGATCAAGTGGTCAGGTGATGACCATGAGCAGACCGACCGAATGGATTCTGGTTCTGAGCGCGACACGGGCCCGGCTTCTCCGGGGCCTGCCCGCGCCCGGCGAGCCCGCCCGTCCCGAGCTGGTGTTGCGGGCGCCAAGCCACAAATTGCGTGACATCATGTCCGACAAGCCGGGACGCAGCTTTTCCTCCGGCAGCAAGCGAATGCGGTCGGCGATGGAATATGGCAGCGATCCGCTGCGACAGGATGAGATCGAGTTCCTGCGGCAGGTTATCGCTCTGGTCGAGGCGCATCTCCACGCAGGGGAGTTCGAGCGTCTGGTCGTCGTTTCGGCGCCGCGTACCCTGGGACTTTGGCGCGAGGAATTGCCCGGGAGTCTCCGCCATATCATCAGTGGTGAAATCGCAAAGAATTTCGCCGGCATTGATGAAAGCGCTCTGCCCGCCATGTTGCGAACGGAACTGGGTTGGGATTAGCAGGCCGGCCGGCCGCCATTTCCCGTTGGATCTCAAGGCACCCGCCGCCCTTGGTCAAGCCGAGCGGGCGCCCGACGAACTGGCGGTTGTCGGCGAATGGAGGTCCTTGCCCGGGCGGTCCGTTTCTAGGATTGGATGCCGAAGCGCCGATGGATCGCAGGTGCGGCCAACGCGCCGCCGCGCGGCGATGCCGCAGGGCCGACGGCTGCGGGCTTTGACCGCAGGAATTGGCCGCTCTGGAACTGGCGTTCATTCCTGCGACGCGGACCGCGTCATCAATGAACGGTCGAGCCCGGTTTTTCCGGGTGGGGCCGCCTACTCGTCCTTCGCCGGTGGCGGAGGCGCGCCGAGAAGCAGGGCGGCGAGGCCAAGGAGAACAGAGGCGGCCAGAAGCGTCGCCCGGCGGCCGCCGAGCCGGGGTATGAGGTCAAACGCGATCCTGAGGGCCGCCGCCTCTGCCGCGCGCTGGCCGGCACGCCTTTGCTGACGGACAAGCGCCGCCCGGATCAGGACCAGCACGGCGGCAAGCGCCAGGCATCCGGACCCGAGCGCCAGCAGGGCAGGGATTGTGCCGATATGGCTCGCGAGCCAGACCGCAAAGGCAGCAACCAGAAGACCAAGGGCAATGAGCGACAGGATTGCAGCGACGGTGACGAGCGCCACCGTCCCGAAAGCGGCCCGCAGCCGTGAACTCAGGAAGCGTCCCATTGTGCGGAGCTCAGTTCCTGCGTCCGAAGATCATGCCGAAAAGGACGCCGAGGCCCAGAAGCCCGAGCACGCCACCGAGCCATTGCCCGGGGTGTTCGTGAACGCTTCTTTCCGCTTTCCTTTCGGCGGTGCCGAGCTGCTGCTGGGCTTCATGCAGCAACCTCTTCAATTCGGCCAGCGCCTCTTGCGAAAGCAGGCGCGCCTCGTCGCCCCAGGACGCAGACTGGCTGCGGCCGAAGGCGCCCAGCGATTTGGCGAGCGCCGCGATATCGCGCCGGATGTCGTCAAGTTGCGCCCCGACGTCCGCCTTCGTCCCGGCGGCGGCTTCGGGTTCTGTCGCAGTATCAGCCATGTGACACCTCGTTTGGTCCAGGGTTGGCGCCGCCCGTCGCCGGGAAGGCATCAGCGCCTTGCGCTGCCGGAAGCATCGGGTGACGGCGCGGGCGCTCGCAGGTCCGGCGGTTCTGGCCGGAACGGGCCACCCTCTTCCGGGCGGCCGCTTGGCGCGCCCTATCGGTGCAATGCCTCCCGCCGCTTGACGGGACCGGGGAGATGCTTTCGCTGGCGGCGGACCCGGCTGCGCCGGCCATGCCTGCAAACCCCCACAGCCCCGGCACCGGGATCAGGCCGTCCAGTCGAAGCGCGCGGTCCAAGGTTCTCTCCGTCCGTTCATCCATGCGATGATGCGGGGCGTCGGGACCAAACGTCATTGACGGAGGTCAATGCCAAGCCGTGTTGTGGAATTGTGATGCGCGCGTCTGCGGGGCCGAGAGGCCGAAGCGGGCTGTGGAAGCCGGTCACATACCGCCACCGGGAAGACCCGGACAAGACCACGACACCGACCAAGCCTGCGGGCACTGCGGCTCCCGGATCTTTCCCTCTTCGCAGCGAAGTGTTCAGAGCCGGGACCGCTCCGGCCTTTTCCTCCGCGTCCGGCCCTTGCGAAGGCGCCTTTCGCACCCGGCCCGGTCCGGGCATGCGGCTGCCTTCGACACAGGGGACGGCGGAGCCGGGGCAGGCTTGGCGCTTGGCCTGCCGCCGCGCGGCCCCGTGGAAGCAAGGTGCCGTCAGGCACTTCCGCGACAAGCCCGCCCGGATGATCGCCGGTACCGGTGGCGGACGCAAGTTGCCCGCGCAGGTCCGTGCTATATCAGGCGCACGGAATCGAAACCCGGCAAGCCCTTGGCTTCGGCAGCAATCAGTCCCTGCCGCACCACCCCCATCAGGCAATCGATAAAGCAGGCGGCAGCCGCCGTCAGCGGCGTGTCGCGCAGCGAGATGATCCCAAGTGTCTGGCGCTGATGAACTTCCTTGACGGGAACGATGGCCCATTTGCCCTGGAGCTGTGGCAGCGTGAAAAGCATTCGGGGTGCGACGGACAGCATGTCCATCTGCCCGGTCATGAGTTCGACGAGCGAAAGCGTGTGGGCCGCGAAAATGCGCGCCGGGTCGATCTGGACGCCGAACTGACCGAATACATAGTGCAGGAAGGCGGAGCGGCCTTCCTTCGATACATTGAGCGCCCAGTTCTGATCCGTCAGGTCGTGCAGGCTGGTGCTGTTTTCCTTCGGGTGGCCTTTTCTGGCGACCACACTGGGCTCATATTCGATGAGCGGCTCATAGTTCAGGTCGGACTTGACCCCTCCGAACATCGGCAAGAAGCCGAAGATGAAATCGATCCGCCCCTCACGGAGCAATGGCTCGGCAAGCGTCAGGTAACTGTCCGATATCTCGATCCGGACACCGGGCATGCGCGCCCTGAAGGCGCCGATCGCCTCGGGGAAGAAATTGATCTGCATCCACTGCGACGCGCCGATGCCAAGGGTGCCGCCCTCGCCCCGGGTAAGGGCGATGTCGTCGGCGGCCCTGGCCATTTGCTTGAGGATGATGCGTGCATGCGACAGGAGGCTGGTGCCGTAAACCGTGAAACGTGATCCGGTCGGGGTGCGCACCAGCAGGGGAAGCTGCTGCGCCTCCTCAAGCTCGTGCAGGGCGCGTGTGACGGAGGCCTGGGAAATGTCCAGCAGCCGAGCGGCCGCCCGGACGCCGCCGGCGTCGGCACAGGCGACCAGCGCCTGGAGCTGGTGAAGTTTCATTGCCATTGTCAGTATGGTTCCATCTTGACGTGGCTCCTTCGGGGCGGCGCCCATCCTTGGGGGCAGAGTTCAGAGCAGGCGGACGGACCGAAATATTTCGTCCTTGCTGCGCCAGGTCTGGCGCAGTTTCCGCCGCACCGCCGTCTTGATGCAGTCGATGAGCTCCAGCGCAAGGTCGGACTGGGGCGTGTCGCGACGACTGATGACGCCAAGCGTCCGCGGGGCATAGGCTTCGACGATGGGTACCGACGTGAAGCGCACCAACGTGCTGGGAAGGTTGCAATAGACCTTCGGTGCCCAGGTACACATGTCCGCCATGGAGACCATAGTCTCGACCGTCGCTTGTGTATGCGCGGTAATGATCCGGTTTTCGTCCATCTGCGCGCCGAACTGGCCAAAGATCGTCATGAGAAGATTGCCGCGCGCATCCGCCGGCAGGTTCAACACCCAGTCGAGTCCGAGCAGATCGTGGATTGACCGGCAAGAAGCATGGCTGTGCCCTTCCCGGACCAGGATGCCGGTCTCGCATTCCAGGAACGGTTCAATGGCGAGATCGCTTCCGGCACTGTCCACACCGGGAAAAGCCCCGAAGACGAAATTCAGCTTTCCTGTCCGTAACATGGGCTGCGCAACGGTCATCAGGCTTTCGAAGAATTCCAGGCGGATCTCGGGCGCGCGGGTGCGGAACAGGGCGATGATTTCGGGCAGGAAGGCACGTGCCACCCAGGGCGATATCCCGATACTCAGGCCCGCATGTGCCTGTTCGCGCATTCGCGCCACGTCATCTGCCGCCCGAGACATCTGAGCCAGGATGGCTTCTGCATGCCGGACCAGCGTCCTGCCGGCGTCGGTGAATGCCAGACCGGCCGAGGAGCGGATCAAGAGCTCGACACCCTGCGAACTTTCGAGTTCCCGGAGCGCGCGGGTGACGGCAGCTTGCGAAATCCCCAGTGCACGGGCCCCACCCCGGATGCTTCCTGCTTCCGCACAGGTCGCCAGGGCCTGAAGCTGATGCAGTTTCAGTCCGGCTGCCACAGTCCCCTCCAAAGTTCCGAACCGCACGCCGCACATGCCCGCGCGAAGCGGAACGAGGCGGCAGACGCTATCCGCGCAACCTCATTAACCCTGGTTGAGTTGTACAGTCACTGACAACCTACGGCAATCATCGCAACCATCTTTTGTCTTTCCCGAACCAGTTGTTTGCGCAAACACCTACCTAAGATTGACCGCCGCGCCCCCCCGAAGTTTCTGCCTCATGCGTCATTGACGCAGCGGAGATTCTTTACCCGGCGCCACCGGCGGATGAATGCCGATCTGCGAGGACGCCCGCTCAGAGACCAGAAAACAATCGAACCGACTTGCCGCCCGAGCTGACGATTTCTCTCCAGAAGGACCATAGAAATGTTACAGTTTCCGGATCGGACCTACATTCGCAGTTCAGTCCTGTCCGGGTTCGAGAAATTCGTCGCGGATATCGGCGGAGATCCGGAACACCTGCTTCGCGCCTGTGGCATCGATCCTGGCGAAGCCCGATGTCCTGACGACATGCTCTCGTTCCGTTCTTATACCCGGCTCCTCGAAATCACTGCAGCAAGCCTGGGACGGCCGGATCTCGGCCTTCGGTTTGCAGAGACGAGCTTTCCCAGTTTTCAGTCCCTGGGCGCGATTCCTCTGCACGCCTATTTCGCCAGTTCCATCGGAGACTGGTTGTTCAGGGTTGCGGATCATCTGGCGATTTTCACGAATGCGTATGAAATTGGCGTTTCGGAAAGTCCGACGGATCGCCAGGTTTCCGTCAGGATCGGCCGTCAGGGGCCGATCCTTCTGAGTCGACAGAAAGCCGAACATACGGTGGCTGTGGCGGTTCTTCTGGTTCGGCGTATTATTGACGATGCGGACTGGGCCCCCAGCCTCATCACGTTTACCCATGATGCGCCGGTCAGCAGATCGACACATGACCGAATTTTCCGCTGTCCGGTCGAATTCGGCGCCGAGCATACGGCGGTCATGGCGCCGCGCGAGGATCTCGGTCGCCCGATCAAGCTCAGTGAAGCATGGTTTCAGCGGTCCGTTGACGGCTTCATTCGCCAGCGGCACGAGGGAAACCGCAGGTTCGATCAGTCGATCACAGCGATGGTCCAATGCGTTCTTAGCGGCCTTCTCGGCGGCTGCTGCAGCTCGATCGAATTCGTCGCCAGAATGCTCGGAATGCATGAAAAGAAACTTCAGCGACTGCTCGCGCAGGAGGGCACAAGCTACGCCGCGATCCTTGACACGACGCGGAGAGAGCGGGCCGGCCGTTATCTGACCGGATCGTCGGTGGCAATATCGACGATCGCAAGGATGCTGGACTACGACAGCATGCCGGCGTTTTCGAGTGCATTCCGGCGGTGGTACGGCACCACCCCCCGGGCTTATCGACAGACGAGCGAGCCTGGCTTTCGTCCCGCAGCAAGGCGGACTGCATGACGGGCCGGAGTGGAAAACCGGCGCAAGATCGACCTGAAAATCGCGCTGACTGTGAATTCTCCGCCCTTCGGTGTTCGAAGCCGACCCTAATGCTGCCCCGATGAAACTCCATCAATTGCAGGCCCTGGTCGCCTGCGCCGAGACGAACGGCATTCGTGCCGCAGCGAGATATCTGGGCCTTTCCCAGGCTGCAGTGACGCGGGCACTGCGCGAGCTTGAGGAAACGCACAAGACCTCGCTGCTGATCCGGTCCCCCAGCGGGCTTCGCTTTACCGATACCGGACTGACGCTTCTTGCGCATGCGAGGGCCATACTCGGCCGCATCGAGCGCGCGGAAAGCTCAATGGCGCAAATGCGCGCAGAAAGCGGAATTGTTCTGCGGGTGGGAGCATCGCCCTGGGTTGTGCGGCCATTTCTTGCGGAGGCGGCTGCACTCTTTCTTGTACGGCGGCCGGACGTTCGGCTGGAGCTTTGCGAAGCCGCGATGACCCTGACGCAACCGCTGTTGCGCGACGGCGTTGCCGATGTGGTGATTGGTTGCGTTCCCGTCCAGGATTCTGCGGGGAACGACTTTTTCACCGAGATGCTCCTCCAGTTCGAGACGGCCATTCTGGTGCGCAAGGGGCACTCGTTGGAGAATGCCCGGTCGATAAACAGCCTGAGGGACATGCATTGGGTGCTCAACTATTCCCCCGACGCGCGCGAGAAGGTTCTCGACCATGTCTTCGGACGGTTTGGACTCACGGCCCCCGAGCAGAGGATCGTGGTCGCACAGACCTATTCGATGATCGAGGCGATGATCGGTGCCGGCATGTGCACCTGGGGCCCGAAGATGCTCACTGTCTTGCCGGCTGCCGGCTTCCGCATCGTTAGTGTCCCCACGGCCGAGAGCTTTCCGCCGATGACCATCGGCATCATGGGCCGACATGGGAACCCTGTTGCCAGCGCGGCGTCCGAACTGGTCGGATGTCTGAAGGAAGTCGTGGCCCAGAGTCTCGATGCCATGCGCGAGTCCCGCCCCGATTTGGCTTCGGCGATACGCCTCCTGTAGGGCGGCTCGCGGCGACTGCCCGACCCGGCTCGCGCCGGCTATTCCGAAATTTCGCCTGGACGAGGAAAAGCAAGGGCGGCCTGGCGGCCGCCCTTGGTCATTTCATGAATTGACAGGTCAGTTGGAAATTCCGTTGTACTCCGAGAGGCCGGTGGCGACGATGTCGTACCATTCGCCGGATTCCCGCATTTCGGCGATGCCCTTGTTGAGCATGGCGATATAGACGCGGCCGCGCGGGTTGTTCTTGCTGGTGACGAGGCTGTAGGACGCCATGTTGATGATGTTCGGGTTCTGGACAACCTTGTCGCCGGCCTCGAGCTCCTTGAAGGTTCCAAGGGCAGTCTCAAGCTCGATGGTGAAGATGTCGGCTTTGCCCTCCAGAACCATCTCGGCGCATTCCTTCGGCGTCTTCGGCTGGATCATCTCGATGAAGGGCGAAACCAGGCCGGACTTCTCGAGATCTGCCGTGCCCCAGGCGCTCGGCCGGCAAAGTTTCGCACCCTTGTAGTCCTCGACCACCTTCGCACCGGCGAAGGCATTGTCCGGCAGCGAGAAGAAGCCTTCGGCAACCTCATAGACGGGCAGGGAATAGTCGAAGTCGGTGCAGCGTTTGACCATCTCGGCCGACAGCATCTCAAGCTCCTCGCAGTCGTGCTGCTCCCAGGCGATCGAGATGTCATAGGCGCCTGACGGAAGCAGCGCATCGAGGTGCGACTGCCAGTCATCGACCCAGGACACGGTATATTGCCGGTCGTTGCCGCCGCGCTGGATGGCGGTCACCGCGATCCGCGTCAGGATACCGCCGCCCGTCAGGTTCTTCGCCGTGAACGGCGCCCATCCGTCACCCGTGATGAACTTCAGCGGCGGTTCGTAAACGTTCGACTTCTTCGCCGTCGCCGCCTGTTTCTCCTCCTCGGCCTTGATCACCTCGGACAGTTCGCTGTCTGCCGTGAGGCGGCCGTCGGCGCAGGGGAGCACCAGCTGGAGACCTTCCTTGAGATTGTTGGGGTTCCCCGCGAGCACCTCCCGGTTCGCGTTGAAGATCATCTGGTAGTCGAACGAGCCGTAGGCTGCCTGGGCGATCGAGCCCAGGCTGTCTCCGGGCTTGACGGAATAGGTCGAGCAGGCTTCCTGAGCGGCCGCCGACAGCGGGAAGGCGAGCAACAGCGCGCATGTCGCCGCGAGTTGCCGCAGGTTTTCGTGGATCTTCATGACTTGTCCGTTCCTTCTGGTGTTTGGAGATTTCATCGGGCTGCGCGCAGGTTGCGAGGATTCGGCTGTCTGGGCCGCGCTTCCACTGATCCAGACGCTCGCCAGGGATGGGTTCATTCGCATTCTCATTGTGAAAGGACCTTCCGATGCTGCTCCAGAGCTTCGGAAACGATGTCGTGCCACTCGCCGGACTCGTACATCTCGCGCAGCCCGGTATTGAGCAGGGCGAGGTCGGCGACCGCCGCCGTGTTGGATTTCAGGGCGATCACATGCAGGCTGGTGATCGTCGAAAGCTGGGGGTTCTCCGCCACTTTCCCCGTGAGATTCTGGCGCCGGACCTCGTCGGCGCCGACGGCCGTATCCAGCGCGACAAGATCGACCGAACCGGCGACCAGCATTTCAAAGCATTCGCGGGGCGTGGTCGGGCGTAGCAATTCCACCACGGGCTCCACCAGGCCGGACCGGTCCAGAACGCCGGTATCTGCGCCCTCCGGACGACAGATGCGTTTCCCGCGGAATTCCTCGGTGGAGGTGGCGCTGGCCAGCCCGCTTTCGGTCAGTGCGAAGAAGCCGTCCACGCTCTCGAAGAACGGATCCGAGAAGGCCAGGCTGTCGCAACGGCCGCGATCGACATCGGAAAGGGTCTCGGGTTGCTCGCAGGCCGGGCGCAGCCAGGGAAACGACAGGCCGAAGGCGCCGCTCGGCAGCAGGACGTCGAGATGCGACTGCCAGTCGTTGACGAAGCTCACGGCATAGTCGCGCTCGGGATCGGCCCGGAAAAGAGCCATTTCAACCAGTTGCGTGAACATGCCGCGGCCGGGCAGCCTTTCGTCGGTGAAGGGCGGGAAGCCGTTCCCGGTCACGGCCATGAGCCGTGGCCGCTCGGGGAGCGGCTGGTCCGGCGGCGGCGCTTCTGCCGCTACCTCGGGCTGCGCCGCGACAGCCGCCACCTCCTGCGGCACCGTTCCGTCATCGCAGGGAAGGACCAGCGTCATCCCCACGGCGATCAGGTCGGCGCTGCGCCCGATCGCATCCCGGTTGGCCTCGAAGACGAGGCGATATTTGTCGGGATCGCCATAGGCGCTGCGAGAAATGTTCCGCAAGTTGTCGCCCGACCGGACCTGATAGACCTGGCAGGCTTCCTGCGCCGATGCCGAGCCGCCCGCCCAGACGGCAAGCGCTGCTATTGCTGCCGAATTCGCCAATCTATGCACGTCTGACTCCTGTTGCTGCGAAGAGCGGCCCGGCATCGGACTGCTTCTGAATTGGGGGATTGCGGGTCATGTGATCTTGATCACAGCAAGCGAGACATTGTCCTGATCGGGATCGTTCAGGTGGTCGATCGCCTCCATCAGGGCGCCGGCGAGCGTGCTTCCGTTGCTTTCCCGGTGTTTGCGGACGATGCTTTCGATTTCGTCCGGCGACAGAAACTGCAGCCCGTCGCTCGACACGATGACGATATGGCCGGGCTCTACCCTCAGCGACCGACCGCAATCCACCCGGGGAATTTCGCTGCCGGTGAGTACCGAGGTCAGGCAATTCCGGTCGGGGTGGTTCTTTCCCATTTCGGGGTCGAGCACGCCTGCCCTCACCATCAGGTCGATCTGCGGTCCCAGAGAGTGATCCTCATTGACCTGGCGCAGCACCTCTCCGTCGAAGTGGTAGAGGGGGGAGTCACCGATCGACAGCCAGTAGAGTCGGTCTTTCGACAGAACCGGCACGACAAGTGTCGCACCCATGCCGGCGACTTCACGGTTTCGGGTCACATAGGCGGCGATTGCCGCATTCGCCGTCTTCGCACCTTCCTTCAGCAGGTCCGGAATTGCGGTTTCCTGCATGTGTTTCAGATAGAGGCGTTCGCGGAGGAATTCCGTCATCTTGCGGACCACGATGCGGCTGGCGATGTCGCCCGCTTCATGGCCTCCCATGCCGTCCGCCAGTGCCACGAAACCCCGGCTGTCGCCCTCGACGAAGTCGATCGCGACGGCATCCTCCTGATATTCCCTGCGCCCCTTCGACGCGGCGCCAGCGACATCGATCATCATGCAATCCTCAGTCAATTGGCGCGTTCCATTGGAATTCGGCGCCGCAGAGCGGGACGAACTTGAGGGTCGTTTCGCCCATGCGGATGTGATCGCCGGCCGCGAGCATTTCGGTTGACAGAACCGGGCGCCCGTTCAGGCGGACGATGTTCGTCTTTCCGCCGTGCCCGATGTAGAATTTGTTCTCCTCGTCATCGTAGGCGATGGCGGCGTGGTTGCTGCGCGAGATGGCGTTGTCGCCGAAATCGAGCTGGACGGCCTGGTCGTCGCCGCGCCCGATCTGCGAGACGCCGGTGGCCAGCGCGAACCAGTTCCCGCGCCCCGGACCGGCGACCACCACAAGCCAGCCCACCGGAAAGAGCGAGGGTTTCGGGCCGGCCGCGTTCTGCTCCTTGGCAAAGAAGTCGTCGATGCGGCCGTCCGAATGCTCGAAGCCCAGGAAGGTGGTCTTCACCCGGGCAGCGCGGCGCGGCGGAACCTCAAGGGGGCGCGCCTCCGGCATGGCCGTTTCAGCGGCCTTCTCGATCGACGGTTCGACCTCCGGTGCCGGCAGGCCTGCCTCCCCGGCCATCGACGCGGGGACAGCCTCCGGCGCAGCAGCCGGTGTTTCGGCGGGGGCCGGATCGGCAAGCGCGGGGTCGGCGGCGGCGGAGACTTCGGGCGCGACCACCGCAGCGGCCGGCGGTGCGCCGGCACCGGTGGTCTCGACCGAGGCCCGCAGGCGCCGCGCCAGAAGGCTAAGGGGCGATGCGATGCGACGCTTCTCGGGTTCAGCGGGCACCCGTCCGTCCCGGGGGATGAGATCGGCCGCATCCTGCGACTGCGGTGCGATTTTCTCTGGCATTGTCATCACGGTTTGATCCTGCATCTGCTCCGGCTGGCGCCTCTTGGCCCGCCAGAATCCTCGTTTTCCAAATCCCGAACGGGGTTTCATCGGAGTGGTCTTTCGGCTGTCAGCCCCCGTTTCCTGGCCGTTCACTCGCTTGCCGCCGCAGCTATGGTCGCCAGGGCGAACTTGACGGTGACCAGGCGACTGTCGCGAACGACCGCCATCTCGGTGGTGGGCACATCTCGCGCCTGAAGATCGGCGATCAGGCTCTCCAGAGACTGGGGCCCGTCGAGAGCAAGATCGCTGCCCTTGTCGCGGTGCAGCACGTCGCCGACTTTCAGGCCATCGGGTTGTTCGGCAATGACCTTGGTGACGACGGTCTGCCACTTGCCGTCGATGACCGTCGCCTGCAGGTCAACGCCGTTCGCCAGGCTGATGAGCCGGATTACCGGGACTGCCAGCAATCCCTGCTGGCGCTCGTTCGTGGTGCCGTTTCGGTATTCCACGCCGGCCCGCGTGTAGCCATCTGGGTCCACATGCAGTGCGTTCAGCATCAGTCCCGGCAGGGTCTGACCGGCGCGAACCGGGTTTCCGTTGACTGCAAAAATCGCGGTGCCGGCCCGGATCCAGTCGCCGGAAGTCGCAAGATCGGCGTCGCTGTTCACCAGAACGATCACCACTGCCGAGTCAGCGTTCACGTTGCGGATGCTGCTGACGAAGGGCATGTGCACATCCCAGGCCGCGAAATTGACCTGGGTTTCCGCCAGCGTCACCTTGGCGGGAACAGCTTCGGGTCCGGGCTCGGCCGGAGCGGCGGCGGCTGTCTGCTCGTCGCCGGCCTTGACCACCTCCGCCAGGGGCGGCAGCACAGCGGCGGCAGCCTCTGCAGGCTCGGCCGCAGTTTCGACAGCCGGCGCAATGGCAGCAGGATCGGCGGCCGGCGCTGCGGCGGCGATCTCGACCTTGGGGTTGGCGGCTTCGGCCCTGGCCGCAGGTTCGGCCGTCGCCACGGCCGTCTGCGGTTCAGGCTTGACCGCAGGCTCCGGCGCGCTGCTCGGAGCTTTCCCGGCGGGGGCCGCACTGGCCACAGGAACAGCGGGTGTCGAGGCTTTGGGCTCCGGCTTCGCGCTGGTGCCTGCGACGGTACCGGCGGCGCCGGAGGCGATGACGACCGGCTTGGCTGCGGGGGCCGGCCCTTTCTGAGGCGTTGCAAGCCATGAACCTGCCGCGACGAGGCTGGCGGCGGCGCAGGCGGCCAGCAGGCGGGTCCGCGACCTGCGGAGCGAGACGGGTTCCTGGCCGGCGCTGTCGCGGATCGGCGCAAAAGTCCGGTCGGCCTTCGACGGTTTGGGCTGCGGCGCCTGTTCCTGTCCTGCGGCTTCGGGCTCCGCACCCGCCGCCTGCGGCGGCACAGGCACGGCGGCTTCCGCGTTGTCGATGCAGCTCAGCCATTCCGCCGCCGACTGCAGCCGGCGCTTGGGCAGCGTGTTCAACGCTTTGTCGATGGCCGCCAGGAATGCCTCCGGATAGCCCTCTACACGGCCGACCAGCGGCTGGTAGGGGTCTTCGCGGTTCTCCGCGAGGGCGGCGAGCCGCATCTGCCCGTTGGCCGGCGCTTCGCCGACGATCAGGTGGTAGAGCGAGGCGGCCAGGGCATAGAGATCGCTCCAGGGGCCCTGTTCGCTGCCGGCAATGTAGAATTCCTGCGGGGAATACCCGTCCTTCACGACCCGGAGGGCCGTCAGGGCGCGGCTCTTGCGCGATGCCTGCTCGCGTGCGGCGCCGAAGTCGATGAGGACCGGTTCGCCCTTCTTGTTCAGCAGGATGTTGTCGGGCGAGATGTCCCGGTGAAGCATGTCGTGGTCGTGGATGAAGGCGACCGCAGACAGAAGCTTTCTGGTGATCCCGATCACCTCGGTCGGCGTCAGGTGAAGGGACTTGTCCTCGATCAGGTTCAGCAGATCGCGACCGTCCACATAGTCGATCGCCATATAGGCGGTGCCGTTGTCCTCGAAGACCTGATGCACGGCGACGATATGCGGATGCGCGAGCTTGGCGAGATTGTGGGCCTCTTGCACGAAGAGCTTCACCACCGACCGGAGCTCTGCCTGGTGCGCCCGCGACCGCGCCGCCACGACCGTCTTCGAACGCCGGCAGAAGGCGTTGGGGAAACACTCCTTGACCACGACTGTCCGGTTGAGACTGTCGGTGGCGAGATATGTGATCCCGAACCCGCCGTTGTTCAGAAACTGGTTGATCGTGTACTGACCATTGAGAAGCTTGGTCCCGGGCTTGAGTTCGTCAACGACGCTCTCGGCACCTTCGTCTTCTTTCGTCACGACTGCTTCCATAGCCATTTTCATCCCCTACGACCGACGTCCGATCCTGGATGGGAAACGACGTCGCCGGCCTCTTGCGCAGATGCGAGGCAGATTCCCCACGCCGGAAGAACCGCGACTGATCGTTCACAAACCAGAACCAATTCCGGGGACAATCTGCCGATTCGTTGGCGGCAAAAGTTTGGCGCAGCAAAGGGGAAAACTGGATGGAACTGGGGTAACCGCCCCTGGGAAGAGTCGCTAATGATTTGAAAAACAACGAAAATGTGCCGTGTTTTGCCGGCTGGGGGGCTGCTGTCCCGAACTCCCTTGTGTCCCCGAAAAGACATTTTCGTGGGGTCTTCGGGATAGTCCCCAACTGGCTCTTCCTTCGCTCGCGTGATCAATCGCAGTTGGTTTGCGAATGAATCATCGGCCGGATGCCGCCGGTCTGTCGAAAAGACTCACGCGCCATGCGGCGGCGCGCCGCCGGCAACCGTTTCACGGGAAGTCTGATGTCCTCGCAGCGGTCGCGAATTGTCCGGAGTTCAGAGCCGAACCGGCAGACTCGCGAGCTGCCACAGGATGCGGACGGCATCCAGCGCGGCCTTGTCGTCGGCCTCGAACTGCATCAGCGTCAGGAGGTCGCGGGCGCGGTCGAAGTCCTTCTGCGGATCCCCGACCGGAGATCCCGTCTCGGAGCAGGCGGATTCATGTACCGCCTCCACCGCTTCCAGCACGGCGGAGATCACCTCGGCATTGCTGGCCAGGGTCCCGGCCTGCAGCTCCGAGAGGATGCCGGCCGCCCGAACGGCGAGTTCGCTCTGCGGCTGCTGTTCCGTGATGCTGTCCGATGCCTGCGCAACCTCTTCCCCATGTCCGTGCGCGGGTTCAGGGGCGGGGGCACCGTGTTCCTGTGGCTCCGTTCCGCTTGTCGGGACCAGGCTCTCGCCCCCATCGGCGAACGTTGCCGGAAACGCCTGACGCAGAGCCTCCAGCCAAGGCGCGACGGATTCGGCAATTCCGGCCCGCACTTTCTCGCGTTCGGCAGCCCGGAAGCGGATCGCCGCCTCGGCGACCTCCTGAACAAGAGCTTCGGCGCCGCTGCCCGCCCAACGCGTCTCGAAATCGTCGGGCAGGTCTTGCAAGGCGGCCATGGCCGCCGGGACAGAGATCGGCAGACAACGCCAGCGCGTTGACTTCGCCGCGCGCTCCTCGATTTGCTGCGCGTCCCCGGCTGTCCCGTCGGCGTGGGTGAGAACCAGGCGCGAGTTGCGGGTCAAGCGCTGCGGCAACTGCCCCAGTGTCGCGGGGCCGGGCCAGGTTTCCGGGTCGCGGCCATCGGCGCACCAGAACACCACGTCCGCGAGCCGTGACAGTGCGAAAAGGCACTGCTTCTGTCCGCGTTGGTCCGCAGGCCAGCGGGCTTCGACAAAGGTGAGATCCTCAAGCACCTCGCAGCCGGATTCCAGCGTCAGCAGGTCCGGTCCAAGCGCGAGGGCGGCTCCGAGATCCTGGCCGGAAACCTCTGCGCCTGGCCGGTCCCACCAGCTCGCGACCAGCCTGTCGCGCGGTCCGTGGCTGACGATCGTCACCGGCATCGGCAGGGCGGTTTCGGAGGGCGGCAGGAGCGGCTCACCGACGAGGAGGTTGATGAGGCCGGACTTTCCGACCCCCGCCCCTCCAACAAACGCCAGGCGCACCGGACCTTGCAGGCGGTGCTTCCAACGGTGAACCTGTGCGACGATCTCGGCCTGAGCGGCATCGGGGTCAGGCACCAGCCGATCGACCGCAGCGAGGAGCAGGTCCAGCTGCGCCAGCTCCGGATCCTTCGGGGCCGGGTTCATGGCCGGTCCCCTGCGCGCCAGCCGGCCAGTACGGCGGCGAGGTCGTCGCAATCGAGATGCCCGAATGAACCGTCGTCCTCCGAAACCGCGATTGCAGCGCCCGACTGGCCGCCGGTTGTCAGGTGAATGAGAAAGTCCTTGCCGACCAGTTGGGAAATCGAGGGGCATACCCGCAGCACTTCGGCGACGAGCGGGGTGACGGGCGCCTCCCCAGCCGCCTCCGGCAAGGCATCGGGCGGCGCCGAGAGGCTGAACTGCCTGGCCCCGCGCGCATGGCCGTGGAATGCGACAATCAGGGGCGGGGAACCTGCCCGGGGGGGCGAATGCGCCGCCCTCGGGTCGGTTCCTCCAGCATCTCCGACAGCATTCCGCAGGTCGTTCGCCGAAAGACCGGCGGCAAACCTTCCGCTGAACGACGGTTCGGGCACCGGGCGCAGCTGCAGATCCTCGGGCGGAGCGACCACGTCGCCGAACCATTGCGCCCATGCGGCGAGTGCCGCGTCCCGGTCCTCACCGACCGTTCGGCCATCGATGCCCATGACCCTGCCGCCCTCGACATCCAGCGAGCCGATATGGCGATCGGCGGTGTGGAATTCGATCCGTCTCGGCAGGACGGTCAGATCAATGGCGTCCAGTATCTCGCGCAGCCGCGCGTCACGGCCGGCGGGCAGCTTCTTTGTGTCGGAACCCGGCCGCGCGGTTGCGGCCAGTTCGAGAACTGCGAGGACTTCTGGAAGGCGTTTCACGATCAGTCTTTTCGTTTGGGTCTGGGGTACCGGGCGCTCACCCAAGCAGGTCCGATACCTCGGCGCAATTTTTCAGCACTGCATCCATGACCTGACCTGACCCTGCATCGGGGCCACAGCAGTAACAGAGCATATGCGCATCCTCCTCTTTCAGGCGCACATAGACGAAAAGATCGGTCTTCCCGTGCACGGTGACGATCGAGGGCGCGCACCCGCCCGCAGCCGCAGAGGGGCCGGCAGCTGCGTATCTGGCTCCGCTCTCGATCAGGTCCGCGCCGACAGTGGCAACCAGATTGAGCTGCTCCTGCGGAAGGTAGGATCGCAGGCTGGAGGCCAGGACAAGCCCGCTGGTCAGATCGACATAGCAGACCGCCCTGCAGTCCGGTACGGTTTCCAGTCCGCGCCCCAGCGCCGTTCGAAAGTGCATGGGTTCACCCTGGCCGGAATTCCGGAATTGCCGTTCGGCTGAGATCAGGCACGCACCAGCCCCCTCTCATCCAGCAGCGCGGCGAACTGACCGAGCGCCGCAACCAGGTCGGAGACCGTCTCCGGCAACTGCTCGGCGACGATGGCCTGCCAGATCGCGGAGGCCGAGACGGGAAGCTCCGGCATCTCGATATCCGTCTGCGGCGGCGTCGGCGAAGTCTCCTCCTCCTCCGCGTCTTCCCGTGCCGGCAGCGTGCCAAGCCCGGCCGCAATTTCCTCCATCACCTTCGCAAGCTGGGAGTGAATTTCTGTCGCGTCGCCCGGGTCGTCAGCGGTTTCGATGGCTTCGGGAGTTTCCGCCTCGCTCTCGGGCGGCAGGCTGAAGATCTCCCTCAGCCGGACCGGCTGTTCATCCGCCGTGGCGGTCTTCGGCAGCGGATGTTCGAGCAGCAGGGTCGATGCCGATCCGGCCGCAGCCGGCTCGGGCGGGGTGACACGCCGCAAGGGCAGAACGTCACCCGCATGGCCAGCGGGAGTGCCTGCCTGCGGCGGCTGCGGCACGGTGCTCAGGATCTGGGCCTGGAAACGGGCGGCCTCGTCGGCACTGATGCGCTCCTGTCCCGTCCGGCCCTGCGCGACCACGCGCTTGGGACGAACGCGGGCCGATTGCAGGGAGACAACCACCTGATCGTCCCTTGGCGGTTCCGCCGCTTCCATCGGCTCGTCGGCAGGTTCGCTTTCCAGATCGGCGAGGAGTTGCGGCGCGAAATCAGGCCCGACCCCGGCGAGCAGGTTCCGGGAACTGAGGTCGGCGTCGATCTTCAGCAGCTGCGAAATCAGCGCATCCGCGCCGCTGGTGACAAACAACCCGTCTTCATCGCCGGCCTCGCAGGCGGCAATGGCATCAACCGTGGAGAACATGATGACTTCGCGGAAAAGGCTGCCGCACTCGCGGTCGAGCCGTCCCTTCACCTTCTGGCGGTCCTCCGGGCTCAGTTTGTCCGACCGTGTCGCCAGCAGCACCGACTGGGCGCGCAACTCCTCGGGCAGGGCCATGAAAGCGCGCCGTTCGCTTTCGCGCCAGGCCTGGGTGGCATGGGTACACCAGATCAGCGCATCAAGCCCGACCGTCATCGCCTGCCGGTAGCCGTCAGCGAGGTTCGGATCGGAAATGCCGGGCGTGTCGATCAGCTCGAACTCCCGCAGGAACTCGGATTCGCAGGTCAGCTTGACATAGGCGGTGTCGGCAAGGGGAACCGCTTCCAGACCATCCATTCCGATCCGCCGCTCCTCGCCCGAAGGGGCGACCGCGAAGGCATCCCGCTCTCCGTGGCTCATCCAGACGGGCGGGAATTGCGTCGCGGTCACGCGCGTCGGCAGGATGTTCTCGCCCAGCAGAAAATTGATCAGCGTCGTCTTCCCGGCGCTGAATTCACCCATCAGGCCGACGCGGGCCCGCCGTCTGTCGGCAGGGGTCACGCTCTGCGAGGACTCGAGTTGCGTCATGTCAATGGACTTGGTCACTACAGTATCTCCTCACGCGGCCGTGGCTTCGAGATCACCCAGGAGAGTGACCAGCGAAGTGAAACGATCTTCATGGTTTTCGGACTGCCCACCCGACCGTGATCCACGCTCGGCAGGCCTTGATCTCGCCGCCATCAGCTGGCGGATGCTTTCCTGTTGTTCGGTCAGGAAGTCCTGCATGGTTTTCCGCAGCGCCTCGACGGCTGGCTGTGCGTTGCTGATCTCAAGGTCGTCGCTGATCGACTGCACCTCCGCCTTGATCAGGTGAACATAGGACTGCGCAGACTCCTCGACGCTGCGCCGATTCCGCCACCAGGCCCGCCACCAGCTTTGCTGCAGGTCAAGCGCGATGGTCTTGCCCAGGCCGACGGGCGGCGGCGCCTGGGGGGGCAACGGGGCGGAAATGACAAAGTCCGCGACATCCGGCCCAAGGACCGACAGGTAGATCGACTGTACCGCCTGAGCGGCCTCGTCCAGCATCTTTCCGCCGGTCGTGTGGATCGACCGGGCAAAGCTCGTGTAGGCCGCGCGCTGCAACGCGCGGAACCCCGCCGCATCGTAGCTCCACGTCCCCTTCTCGCCGTTCCGCTGGAGGAAATCGACAAGGGCGTCCGTCGCACGCTTGACGAAAGTCGCCTGCGAGTTCGTCAGCCTTTCATGGAATTCCGCCGAGAGCCGCGCGAGGAACTCCTCGCATTTGCGGCCATGGCTGCCGGCGATTTCCGCGATGGCGCGGACCGGATCGATCGCTTCAGGCCCGGTCTTGCCCGCGCCTGCACCGCTGCCTCGCCCGACCGAAAGTGCCGCGCGCAACTCGTTGGTCAGCGTCAGCGTGCTGCGGCGTATCTGGGCGTCAAGGCGCTTGGCACTGCCCTCGCTGATGCGTTCGCCGACCTGATGGAGCAGCGCGGGAACGCCGGATGCCCGCCAGGCGATCTCGTCTGCGGGCAAGCCCCGCAGGCCGGGCTCGGCTGCGGCATAGCTGTTGAGGCAATTGAGCGAATCCGGGCTCAGGACCTCCATCTTGCCGCCCATGCCCGCCTCGGCCCATTTGGCGCTGCCGAAGACGATCGACACCTCGTTGCCGATGCGGCTTTGCTGAAGGGTCCGGCTGATGCTGGCGCGGATTTCGCCGACCTGCGTCACGGGGTCGCTCAGCTCGTCGATCCGGTTGACGAAGATGATCGTTTGCCCGTTGTCGAGTGACGAGATGATCCGCATCAGCGCCATGTCGGCGGTTGTGAGCGCCTGATGCGCCGATAGGACGACGACGCAGACCTCTGAGCCATGAAGATTCTGGATCGTGATCTGCTCGCGCACCATGAAGGTGTCGTTCACGCCCGGCGTGTCGCACAGGGTGATCGACAGCGGATAGGCCGGCACCTTCAGCCGGATCTCGGCGGATCGGGTGACATCGGCAAAGCGCCCGGCCTTCGGGTTCGCCGCCGGCTGGCCCGGATCGTCGCTGAGGCAGACATAGCGCTCGATCAGAGCGCTATCGACATAGCCATAGCTGTGCGTCTGCCCGAGGAGCAGTTCGAACTGCCGCCCGAGGCGCCGCTCGGCCGCCTCGCGCATGGCATTGACCTGCCGCCGGATGTCGTCCCGTTCCTCTCCCGCCCCGGTCCGCTCGGCGAGTTCGCCCAGACGGCCGCCGCCGACGACCAGATGGTCCCATTCCTTGCGGTCGAAGAAGGTGAAGCGCGCCTTGACGTCCTGGTCGGGGCCGGTCACCGGAGGGTTCAGGACCAGCGTGGTCACGACCGAAGTCCAGGGGTTCACATCCGACGGCAACAGGCCCGGCACACCGGCCAGGATGCTGGTCAGGGCGGATTTGCCTGCCTTGACCTGACCGATCAGCGTGACCTTAGCCGAAAACGCGGCGATCTGCTCCCGCATGCCCCGGGCCCGGTCGGCGGTTCTGGCGTCGGCCAGCCCGGAAAGCCGGTGGAGCTTTCCGGACAGGTCCGTCAATGCTGCCGCGCGGTTCGCCAGGGCGCTGCTTCCGGCCGAAAGGAACTGCTCCTGCCTGTTCATTGTCATCAGCCCTTCTCCGCGCCGGTTGTCGCCGCGCTGCCGACGGCAAGCTTCGCGGCGGGGTGGTTGGTCCCTGCGTCCGGCATCAACTCCTCCAACAAGCCCTTGAAGACGGGCGTTTCGCCGCTGTCCGGCGCCTTCACCGGGGCAGCAATTCGCTTCGACCGACCTTCACAACGCCCGATTGGCCGGCGGAATGTGGTAACTTGGTGTCGCAAGGGTGTCGCAATACCGCTGCGATTGCGGGCCTGTGATGGACAATGCGACCTGGCGGCTCTCGATTGGGTCCGGGTTTCAGGACACTGCTGCGCCGCCGTCGCCTCCGCCGTTTCCCGGGGCTTCGCCGTACCATATTGTAAAGGTTGATAAATTTTCCGGTCTGCCGAAAAATTGCGCGGCACTGCCCTGTTGCACGTCAGGCGCGCGCCGTGCGCGGCACGAGAACGGCCTCGCTTCCGCGCCTCTCGGCGGCCTTGAAGTGGCGTCGAAGTCGTGTCCCGCGTTCGACAGCGATGCGTTCCCTGCGCGAAAGTTGGCAAAGGCCGGCGGCTGTCCGGGGCGTGAAGAACCAGACCAAGCCGCCCGTCGGGCCGTGTCAGGGGACCTTCATTTGATCCGGGCCGGTCCGTCTCCTGGCAAGATCCGCCTCAAATCCTGCAGGACGAACCGATCCAGACGATGAGATGGCACGGACCCTGGAACAAGGAAACCGTCGATTGTTCGGCTTGCCCTGTCGGTCAGCCTGTCTGGGCCGGCGCCTGACCCCGGCGGAAGCCCTCGGCAACCTTCTTGAGGATCTTGACGAAATCAAGTGCGCGCGGGTTGCCGCCGCTGCGATAGCCGATGGCCACACTGCAGTCGTCCATGTCGGTCAGCGGGCGAAAGGTGACGCCGGGGCGGGCATAGAATTTGGCCGTGCTCTCGGCGGTGATGCTCAACCCTTTCCGGGTGGCGACGGCCTGCAGTTCCGAATCCAGCGTGGCGGCCTCGACCGCGATGTTCAGCGATTCTCTCGTCCTCAGGTCGCGGGCCAGCCAGTAGTCACGCCAGACCCCGGAACCCGGAGCCGCGACCACGGGCACATCCTCGATCTGCGCTATCGTGAGGCTGTCGAACGCGGCCAGCGGATGCCCTTCGGCAAGACAGACGACGCAACCTTCGTGGAACAGATGATCCAGCTGGATGTCGTCAAGTCCGATCGGCGGCCGGACGATCGCGCAGTCAACCTCGCCCTCCCGAAGCCCGACGTCGGGACGATTGAAGTCGAACTCGGCCAGATCGACCTTTACATTGGGAAATTTCTCTTCGAACCGGCGGATGGCCTCAGGGATGATCTGAACGCCCGTGCCGATGAGATAGCCGATGCGGATCGTTGATCCCGCGCTGTCGCGGATGTCCTTCAGTTCCTTGAAGTATCTCTTGATTTCAAGGTCCAGGTCGCCCGACTTCTTCAGAAGCTTCTGCCCGCTCTCTGTCAGCTCGACATGCCGGGTCGTGCGCGTGAAGAGCTTGACGCCGAGCACTTGCTCGAAGTGGCTGATCGTCTGGGACAACGCAGGCTGCGACACGCCCAGATGGCTGGCGGCTTCGACAAAGCTTCTCCGTTCGGCAACCGCCAGAAACGACCGGATATGGCGCAGTTGAAGGCTGTTGATCGACAAGCAGGTGTCCTTCGGTCCGGCGCGCCCGCGTGACTCGAGCGGATCATTAATAGGGTATCCGAATTAATGTATTCGAACAATGTCCTTCTCCCCTTCGCGCCGGGGGGCCAAATCCCGCTGGAATCTTCTTCGGGCGGCGGCATATGCCCACCATGGCTGACCCAGCCACCGCCAGGACCGGATCGACGAACGTCATCCACGATCCCCGCGCGACCGGGGCGGCCGTCGCCCGGACACGCGAGTTCACCCATGCCCCTTGCGCGCGGGCGGTACGGCCTGCGCCCCGGGAAATCGCCGGCCGCCGTCAGTCCGAATCGCCGCCCATCTGCGCCAGCGCCCGGCCACGGCCCAGCAGGCGCATCGCCGTCGGAACGACGAGGAACAGCGCCGTGATGACCATCAGCGTCGCCGCGACCGGGGTGGAAACCAGCGTCGTCCAGTCGCCCTGGGCGATGGACAGCGCCCGGCGAAGCTGCTGCTCGGCCATCGGACCGAGGATCAGCCCCACCACCACCGGTGCGACCGGATAGCCGAAAAGCCGCAGCCCATAGCCCATCAGGCCGAAAAGGATCAGCATCCCCAGTTCCACCGGCGAGGGGTTGACCCCGATGGTGCCCAGCGTGGCGAAGAGCATGATCCCGGCATAGAGCCAGGGCTTGGGGATCGACAGCAGCCGGATCCACAGCCCGATCAGCGGCAGGTTCAGGACCACGAGCATCACGTTGGCGATCAGCAAGCTGGCGATCAGGCCCCAGACCAGCTCGGCATTCATCACGAACAGCAGCGGTCCGGGTTGCAGCCCGAACTGCTGGAAACCGGCCAGCATGATCGCGGCCGTCGCCGTCGTCGGCAGGCCCAGCGTCAGCAGCGGCACCAGCGTGCCGGCGGCGGCGGCGTTGTTGGCGGCCTCCGGCCCGGCAACCCCCTCGATGGCGCCCTTGCCGAATTCCTCGGGGTACTTGGCCAGCTTTTTCTCCGCCGCATAGGACAGGAACGAGGCCACATCCGCCCCGCCCGCCGGCATCGAGCCGATCGGAAAGCCGATCAGCGTCCCGCGCAGCCAGGCCTTCCACGACCGCCTCCAGTCCTCGGCCGACATGCTGACGCGGCCCTTGATCTGGTGCATGCCCTCCTCCGGCGCGATGGTGCCGGCCACTGCCAGCGCCTCGCCCAGGGCGAAAAGGGCGACGGCCAGGGTGGTCGTCTCGATCCCGTCCATCAGCTGCGGCACGCCGAAGGTCAGCCGCGCCGCGCCGGTCAGGCCGTCGATGCCGACACAGGCGAGCGCCAGGCCGATGAACAGCGAGGTCAGCCCGCGCAGGGCGCTGTCGCCGAACGTGGCCGAGACGGTGACAAAGGCCAGCATCATCAGGGCGAAATATTCGCGCGGCCCGAGCGTGAGCGCGAGCTTCACCACCTGCGGGGCAAGGAAGGCGAGGAGCAGCGTGGCGATCAGCCCGGCGACGAAGCTGCCGATGGCGGCGGTGGCCAGCGCCGGTCCGGCGCGGCCGTCCTTGGCCATGCGGTTGCCTTCGATGGCGGTGACGATCGAGGCGCTCTCGCCCGGCGTGTTCAGCAGGATCGACGTGGTCGAACCGCCATACATGCCGCCGTAGTAGATGCCGGCGAACATGACGAGCGAACCGGCCGGGTCGAGTCCATAGGTCACGGGAAGCAACAGCGCCACGGTCAGCGCCGGCCCGATGCCGGGCAGCACCCCCACGGCGGTGCCGAGCGTCACCCCGATCAGGGCGTAGAACAGGATCAGCGGATCCATCGCCGTGGACAGGCCGTGCAGCAGGAGGCCAAAACTTTCCATGCGCCGTTACCCCCGGAAAATCATCTGTTCGAGCGGCCCGCCGGGCAGGTTCAGCTTCAGCAGGCGGTCGAAGACGCCATAGATGACGAAGGCGATGACAAGCCCGACCACCAGGTTGCGCCACAGGGGCCTCTGGCCGAAACCGCGCGCGGTGAAGCCGAAGAGCAGCGCCCCGGAGACGATGAAACCAGCGGTGTGCAGCAGCGCCAGCTGCAGGCCAAGGCCTGAGAGAATCCACAGGACCGGCGCCGGGGCCTGCGCCGGAGGATGGGGCAGGTCGCCCCTGAACCCGGCCAATGCCGTCAGCGCGGCGAGCGCCAGCAGGCCATAGGCGATCAGGCGCGGCACGTCGGCGGGCCCGACGCCGGCATAGCCGCCGTCCTGCTTCAGTCCGGCCGCATCCCACAGAAGGACCGCCGCAACAGCGGCGAGCCCTGCCGCGATGACGAACGCCGCCCCCCTGGGGCGGCGTTCTTCGGTGTTTCCACCGGTCATTTCACCAGACCGACGTCGCGCAGAACCGCTTCGGTCGCAGCGATGTCGGCATCGAGCTGGGCAAGGAAAGCGTCGCCGGCGAGATAGGTATTCGCCCAGCCCTTGGCCTCCAGCATCGAGGTCCAGCCCGCCGAGGCGTTCAGCTTCTCGATATCGGCCGCGATCTTGGCCAGCTGGTCGGCCGAGAGGCCCGGCGCGGCGGCAACCATGCGCCAGTTCTGGACGACCACGTCAAAGCCCGCTTCCTTGATGGTCGGCGCATCCACGCCCGGCAGGCGCTCGGCCGAGGAGACGGCCAGAAGCCGCATCGAGCCGGCCTTGATCTGTTCGGCGAACTCGCCGACCGAGGAGACCCCGGCCGTCACCTGCGCCCCGAGGATCGCCGCCATCGCCTCGCCGCCGCCCGAGAAGGCGACATAGTTGATCTTGGTGGGATCGACGCCCGCCGCCTTGGCCAGAAGGCCGACGGTGATGTGGTCGGTGCCGCCCGCCGAGCCGCCGGCCCAGCTCACCGCGCCGGGATCGGCCTTCAGCTTCTCGACCAGATCGCCCAGCGTCTGGATGTCGGACGAGGCCGGCACGACGATCGCCTCGGTATCGCCGGTCAGGCGCGCAACCGGGGTCACGTCCTTCAGCGTCACCGGCGAGGCATTGGTCAGAATGGCGCCCACCATGACATAGCCGCCGACGATCAGCTTGGTCGGGTCGCCGGCGCTGTCGGCGGCGAACTGGGCCAGGCCGACGGTGCCGCCGGCGCCGGGCACGTTGATCACCTCGACCGACCCGGCGATGCCTTCGGCCTGCATCACTTCCTGCATCGCCCGGGCGGTGCCGTCCCAGCCGCCGCCGGGATTGGCCGGGGCCATGATCGTGTAGTCCTGGGCAAAGGCCGGAACGGCCAGCGCAGCCGCCAGGGCCGCGCCGAGAAGCACGTGTTTCATCGCTATCCTCCCATGGGGCGGCGCTGGGGCCGCCGAATCTGTCGGGGACTGTTGCGGCCCCCAAGCCGGGGCAGTGCAGCACACAAAGCTGTCACCAACCTGACACCGGCGGAAAACTACTCCCCGCTTTCCAGCGCCGCCTTCCAGCGGGCGAGGACGCGGGCGCGGTTGGCCGGATCGAGATAGGCGAGCAGGCCGGGCGAAACGGGGACGGGCCTGAGCCGCGCCCCCAGCGCCTCCTGCATCGCCGCCGCGCTGTCCTTTCCGGCGACCTCCAGGCTGACCGCAGGCAGGCGCAGGCGTTCGGCCAGCAGGGTCTGGCCTTCGCGGCTGAGCAGGAAGTCGAGAAAGGCCTCGCCCAGCTCGGGCGAAGCGGCGGCGCGCGGCACCATCGCCACCCGGCTGACGACGACGACATAGTCCTGCGGCAGGACGAGGCCGAGATCGGGCAGGCGCGCGGACTGGTCGGCGGCATAGGAGCCGAGGATGTTGTAGCCGAGGAGCAGCTCGCCGCTATTCACCCGCTCGATCACCTCCTGCGAGGTCGGAAAGGTGCGCACCCCGGCATGGCCCATCGCCTCGACCAGCGGCCAGAGGTCAGCGAACTGCTCCATGTCGCGCGACAGGAACAGATAGCCCACGGCAGAGCGGGCGATGTCATAGGTGCCGATCGCGCCGCGCGGCGCCTGCGCCAGCCAGTCGATCAGCGCCGCCCTTGTGTCAGGCGGCCCGTCCGGAAAGGCCGGGCGGTGATAGACGATCACCGCCGGCTCAAAGGTCAGGGCAAAGGCCATGTCGCGCCAGTTCGCCCAGCCCGGCCAGTTGGCCGCAAGCGGCAGATCCACCGCGCGGGCATAGCCGTCGTTGGCAAGCTTCACCGTCAGGTCCATGGCGGAGGAAAAGACGAAATCCGCCGTGCGCCCCCGCTCGGTCTCCGCCATCACCCGGTCGGCGATCTCGCCGGTCAGCAGGTCCTCGTAATGCACCGAGACGCCGGGCGCCTGCCGCTGGAAGGCCTCGATCAGCGGCCGGGCCAGCGGCGCGTCAAGCGAGGAATAGACGACAAGCACCCGCCCCGCCCCGTCCCCGGCCGGCGCGGGAAAGGACAGGATCTCGGCCATGCCCGGCCCGGCGGCAATGAAGAAGCAGAGGGCGGCAGCGAGGCGCATGGCCGGACCCTGCCGCAAGCCGGCCCGCATCACAACGTCCCTCACAGGCGAAGCGGCATGCGCCCAGCACGGCCCGTCCCCCTCCCGCCCTCTGTCGCGGCCCGAAGGGGGCCGCTCCTTCGGTTTGGGGG
>CAZRQN010000001.1:0-81843 GCA_964602115.1 uncultured Rhodobacterales bacterium | reverse complement strand
AGGAGCGGCCCCCTTCGGGCCGCGACAGAGGGCGGGAGCGGGACGCTCTCGCCTTTGTTGCGCCGGGCGTGTAGAGGGCGGGACTTGCCGCAACCGGGGCCCCGGGCCATGAGTTTTGTCCTCGCCATTGTCGGACGCCCCAATGTGGGCAAATCGACGCTGTTCAATCGTCTGGTCGGGCGCAAGCTGGCGATCGTCGATGACACGCCGGGCGTGACGCGCGACCTGCGGGAAGGCGCGGCCCGGCTTTTCGACCTGCGCTTCACCGTCATTGACACCGCCGGTCTTGAAGAGGTGACGGACGACAGCCTGCAGGGCCGCATGCGCCGTCTGACCGAACGGGCGGTGGACATGGCCGATGTCTGCCTGTTCCTCATCGATGGCCGCGTCGGCGTCACACCCTCGGACGAGTTTTTTGCCGAGATCCTGCGCAAGCGCGCCGCGCGGGTGATCCTCGGTGTCAACAAGGCCGAGGGCCGCGCTGGCGAGGCGGGGGCGCTGGAGGCCTATTCGCTCGGTCTCGGCGAGCCGGTCCAGCTTTCTGCCGAGCATGGCGAGGGGATGGACGACCTCTACCGGGCGCTGAAATCCTTCGAAGCCGAGTTTGCCCCGCGCGAGGCCGAGGCGGCGCCGGAGGTGGATGTCGATGTCCCGGAGGATTCGGAGGAAGAAGACGATACCGCCGCCTGGGCACCTTCGGCGGCCAAACCCCTGCAGATCGCCGTCATCGGCCGGCCCAATGCCGGCAAGTCCACCCTGGTCAACCGCATCATCGGCGAGGACCGGCTGCTGACCGGGCCGGAGGCCGGGATTACCCGCGACGCGATCTCGGTGCGGGCCGACTGGGATGGCACGCCGGTGCGCATCTTCGACACCGCCGGCATGCGGAAGAAGTCGAAGGTGGTGGAGAAGCTTGAAAAGCTCTCCGTCGCCGATGGCCTGCGGGCCGTGCGTTTCGCCGAGGTCGTGGTGGTCCTTCTCGATGTCGATACCCCCTTCGAGACCCAGGACCTGCGCATCGCCGATTTCGCCGAGACCGAGGGCCGGGCGGTGGTGATCGCGGTCAACAAATGGGATCTCGAGGACGAGAAGCAGGAAAAGCTCGCCAGCCTGCGCGAGATGTTCGGCCGCCTGCTGCCGCAGCTGCGCGGCGCGCCGATGGTCACGGTTTCGGCCAAGACCGGCAAGGGGCTCGACCGGCTGCATGCGGCGGTGATCTCGGCGCATGAGGTCTGGAACCGGCGCATTCCCACGGCGCGGCTGAACTCCTGGCTTGCCGCGATGACCGAGGCCCATCCGCCGCCGGCCCCCGGCGGGGCGCGGATCAAGCTGCGCTACATGACCCAGGTGAAGACCCGTCCGCCCGGCTTCATGATCAAGTGCAGCCATCCCGACCTTCTGCCCGACAGCTACCGCCGCTATCTGGTGGGCGGGCTGCGCGACCATTTCGCGCTGCCCGGCACCCCGATCCGGCTGCTCCTGCGCAGCCAGGGCGACCAGAACCCGTTCAAGGACCGCAAGTTCCGCACCCCCTCGCGCCTGCGCAAGCACCTCGACGGCTAGCGACCTGCCCGCACGGGCGGAGAGGACACCCGCGCTTCCCTCCCCCTCGTGGGGAGGGAGAGGGTGGGGGGCACCTCGCGAGCCGCAGATGTCCACTGTCTGATGCGGGCGTCCTGCGAGCCATGCCGGGTCCGGGCCGCCCTGCCGCGCCTTTTCCGCCTCCGGGACCCGGGGCTTCAGGCCTCCCGCTCCGGAGCCCCGCCAGGTTGCAGGCCGGGAAGCGACGCGTCGTGACCGTGAAGCCAGTCGAAACGCTGCAGCATCAACCCCGGCGCCAGGGCGCCCACCCCCTGCATCCCCAGCCGGGCGATATCCGACCACGGGCGGCGTAGATGGTAGATCCGGGCATTGCGGTCCGCCCCCTCCACGGCCCGGACGACCCGGGGCCGGCGCGCCGCCTGCCAGGCCGCCAGCGCCAAGGCCCGGTCGGGCGCCATCGCCGCCCCGGCCAGCGAAACCGCATCCTCCAGCGCCAGATTGGCGCCCTGGGCGAGGAACGGCAGCGTCGGATGCGCCGCATCGCCCAGGATCGCCACCTCGCCGCCGCGATGCCAGACCGGGGCCACCGGGTGACGGAAGAGCCCCCAGAGCCCCACCTCCTCGACCCGGTCGAGCCAGTGCCGCACGCGCGGACAGAACCCGGCAAAGGCGGCGCGGAGCGCGGCGGGATCGTCGCGATGCGACCAGCCCTCCGCCGCCCAGTCCCGCCGCTCCTCGACCGCGACGAGGTTCCGCAGCCCCCCGCCCAGCGGATAGGAAACGAGGTGCCGTCCCGGTCCCATATGGACCTCCGCCACCGGGCCGGTGTCGTCGTCGGCGATCAGCGCCCGCCAGGCCGCCTGCATGGTGAAGAACGGCGCCACCCCGCCGTTGAGCGCGGCCCGGACCACCGAATGCAGCCCGTCGGCGCCGACGACCAGGTCGGCCTTCCGCACCTGCCCCCCGGTCACGACCGAAGCCCCGGGCCCCAGCGCCGTCACCCGGGCGGAGGTGAGGATGCGCACGTCCGCCGCCTCGGCCCCGTCGCGCAGGGCGGCGATCAGCGCCTCGCGATGGATGAAGAGCCAGTCCATCCCCGGCCGCAACCGGGCAAGATCGAGCCGCAGCACCTCGCGCCCCGAGGCGGCCCCGCACAGCGACACCGCCCGCGCCGCCAGGCCGGCAGCGGCGACCCGGGGCCAGAGGCCGAGCGCCTTCAACGCGACAGCGCCATTGGGGGTGATCTGCAGCCCCGCGCCGACCTCGCGCACTTCGGCCGCCGCCTCCAGAACCTCGACCGAGGCGCCCTTGAGCGCCAGAGCCCGGGCGACCGACAGGCCGGCAACTCCCGCCCCGACCACGATCACCCGCATGGGTGGCGCTCCAGTCTCAGGACGGGCCGGCACCGGGTCGCCTGAAAGGCGGACGGAGCTTCCCCCAAGCGGTTCGGCCGATGACCGGGGGCCGCGCCCCCCCAGCCCATCCCTCCCCTACGAGGGGGGAGGGAGGCGCCTTCTGCCCTGCGGCACCGGAGCGCCGCACCCCGGGGCCATCGGCTCCCCTCCCCCTGGTGGGGAGGGGATGGGGGGGGGGGGGGCCCCGCCCCGCGGGCCCCGGCCGCCCCCCCCCCGGGCCCCCGCGGCCCCGCCCGGGGGGGGGGGGGGGGGGGGGGGGGGGGGGGCTGCCGGTAATGGACGCGTGTGCCGCGCAGGGCGCTGCCGGAGCGTGGCGCAACCGCGTTCCGCACGGGCCGCACAAGCAAAACGCCGGGCCCATGGACCCGGCGCCCGCTGTTCCTGTCCCGCTCACCGGCTCAGTCGTCGCGGTGGACGCGCTCGCGCCGCTCATGCCGCTCCTGGGCTTCCAGCGTCATGGTGGCGATCGGGCGCGCATCCAGCCGCTTGAGGCTGATCGGCTCGCCGGTCATCTCGCAATAGCCGTATTCGCCGGTCTCGATCCGGCGCAGCGCCGAGTCGATCTTGTTGACAAGCTTGCGCTGGCGGTCGCGGGTGCGCAGTTCCAGTGCGCGATCGGTCTCTTCGCTGGCCCGGTCAGTGATGTCCGGGACGTTGCGGGCGCTTTCCTGGAGATTGTCGATGGTCTCCGCCGACTGGCTCAGAAGCTCCTGCTTCCAGACGATCAGCTTGCGGCGAAAGTACTCGAGCTGGCGCTCGTTCATGAAGGGCTCGCTTTCAGCTGGGCGGTAGTCGTCAGGCAGAAACACTTCGGCCTTCATCGAGGAATACTCCACGTCATTCGGCGGTGTCGGCAAGTCGGCGAATGCCATATCGCACCACTCCTTGGCGCGGGCTGATACCGGATGCACCCGGGCTTGTCACTAGCGGTTGCGAGGTTTTGAACGGCAGGCTAGGGCTGGACCCCCGCCTTCGATCAAGGCCGCCGCCATGCGCTTTGCCACCACCGACCGCTACATCGTCCCCGAGGACCTCGCGGTCGCTGTCAACGCGGCGGTGACGCTGGAACGGCCGCTCCTCGTCAAGGGCGAACCGGGGACCGGCAAGACCCAGCTCGCCCGCGAGGTGGCCCAGAGCCTCGGCCTGCCGCTGCTGGAATGGCATGTGAAATCGACCACCAAGGCGATCCAGGGCCTTTACGAATACGATGCCGTCAGCCGCCTGCGCGACAGCCAGCTGGGCGAAGCGCGGGTGCATGACGTGGCCAACTACATCCGCAAGGGCAGGCTGTGGCAGGCCTTTGCCGCAGAGGAGCGGGTGGTCCTGCTGATCGACGAGATCGACAAGGCGGACATCGAGTTCCCGAACGACCTGCTGCAGGAACTCGACCGGATGGAATTCCATGTCCACGAAACCGGCGAGACCATCCGCGCCCGCCACCGCCCGGTGGTGATCATCACCTCCAACAACGAGAAGGACCTGCCCGACGCCTTCCTGCGCCGCTGCTTCTTCCACTACATCCGCTTTCCCGATGCCGAGACGCTGGCCGCCATCGTCCGTGTCCACTTCCCCGGCATCAGGGACGCGCTGCTGACGGCGGCGCTGGCGCGGTTCTTCGAGATCAGGGAAACGCCGGGGCTGAAGAAGAAGCCCTCGACCTCGGAGGTGCTCGACTGGCTGAAGCTGCTCCTGGCCGACGATCTGACCGCCGAGGATCTGAAGCGCGATGCCGCAGCCAGCCTGCCGCGCCTGCACGGGGCCCTGCTGAAGACCGAACAGGACATCCATCTCTTCGAGCGGCTGGCCTTTCTGGCGCGTTCCGGTCGCGGCTGACAGCGGCCGGCGAAACAATCGGACATGGAATTGCCAGGATTCAGCTTTTCCGGACGGCGGCTTGCAAGGCGCGGCGGGGCCGTCGCGGGCCGCCTGACGCAAGATCTGGCGGCATGGCCCGGTCGCCACACCAGCCCTCGATTTACCGGTGTTTGTTTCCACCACCCCGGAAATGCCACTTTGGGACCCGCAATCGGACACGGTGACCTTCTATCCCTGCTGTCGAAGATCACAGCATGGCGGGCATGGTCATGGCGCAGCTTCCTCCCAGGATTTCTCTCCGGCCTCGAACCGCTGACGGGCGGCGTCGCGATGCGCGGAGATCGTAAGATGCTGATCCCCGCGCTCCTGATGGCGGTCTGTGTCGCCGCCTGTTCGGCACCCGGCCCCGCCGAAGTGTCCAAACGGGAAGCGGAGGTGGTCCTGCCGGCGCTCTACACCCCGCCGGAACCGGCACCGCCTCCCCTGCCCGCCGGATCGGGCCTCGGCTCGAATGCCGTGCTGGCGCGGGACATTCTGGACCTGTCCTTCCGCATGGAAAGCGGCGAGACGGTGCCGATGCTGACCCGCTTCGAGCGCCCGGTCACGCTGCGCCTGATCGGCGACGTCCCGGCCGAGGCGCGCGGCGACGCGGCCGATCTCCTCGGCCGCCTGCGCCGCGAGGCCGGCATCGACATCAGCGCCACCGAGGCCGCCTCGGCGACGATCACCGTCCAGTTCCTGCCACGGCGGCAGCTGCGTGGCACCTACGCCAATGTCGCCTGCTTCGTGGTGCCGAACGTCTCGGACTGGCGCGAGTTCTCTGCCGCCAAGGGCACCGGCCGCATCGACTGGACGAGCCTGACCGTCCGGACGACAGCGGCGGTCTTCATCCCCTCGGACAGCCCGCCGCAGGAAGTCCGCGACTGCCTGCACGAGGAAGTGGCCCAGGCGCTCGGGCCGCTGAACGACCTTTACCGGCTGTCCGACAGCGTCTTCAACGACGACAACTTCCAGACGGTGCTGACCGGCTTTGACATGGCGGTGCTGCGGACGCTCTACGATCCGTCGCTGTCCTCGGGCATGAGCGAGGCCGAGGTGGCGGCGCGGCTGCCGGCGATCCTTGACCGGATCAACCCCGACGGCGCCCATGCCGGCGGCGCCATCGAGGATCCGACGCCGCGCATCTGGCAGACGGCGGTGGAGACCGCCCTGACCGGGTCCAACCCCGCCGCCTATCGCATCGCCGCTGCGCGCAAGGCGCTGGCCATTGCCCGCAAGAACGGCTGGCAGGACGCAAGGCTGGCGCTCGGCTACTACGCGCTCGGCCGCATGACGCTGGCCGATGACCCGCGCACGGCGCTCGAGGCCTTCGACGCGGCCGGCCGCATCTATCGTTCGCTACCCGGCGGCGGCATCCATGCCGCGCATGTGGACATGCAACTGGCGGCGCATGCCCTGGCCACCGGCGACTTCGGCCGCGTGGTTGATCTGGCCGATGCCGCGCTGCCTGCGGCGCGGCAGGCGGAGAATGCCGCGCTGGTCGCCACGCTTCTGATGATGAAGGCCGAGGCGCTGGCGGATTCGGGGCGGGCGACCGATGCCCGCGCGATCCGCGAGGAAGCGCTGGCCTGGGCGGAATACGGTTTCGGCGGCGGCAACCAGGCCAGGGCACGGGCGACCGAGATCGCCATGCTTGCGCGCCGGGGCGCCCGCAGCTAAGCCCCGGCCGGGGTCCGGTCCCCGGGGGACAAGCGCGTGATCGTCTTTGCCATCGCCGCCATCGGCGCCGTCTATGGCGCGCTCGACGCCCGCAAGCGCGGGGGCAAGCCGGCCGACATGGCGCAATTCGCCTTCGGCTATGCGGTGGCCTTCGGTCTCGTCGGCATGCTGGGCGCCATTCTCTACGCCCGTCTCGCCGGCTGATCCGGGGCGGTGTAGTCTGCCCGGCGACCGCAACCGGACCCGCCGATGTTCGCCCACTTCTTCGACAGCCTGCGCCGGACCGGCGTTCCCGTCTCGCCCCGGGAGTACCTCACGTTTCTCGACGCGCTGCTGCGCGATCTGGTCACCTGGGATGTCACGGGCTTCTACCACCTCGCCCGCGCCGCGATGGTCAAGGACGAGCGCCACTACGACCGTTTCGACCGGGCCTTTGCCGAAACCTTCAGGGGGCTGGAGGCGATCACGCCCGAAGCGGTTCTGGCCGCACTCGACCTGCCGGCGGACTGGCTGGAAAAGCTCGCCGAGGCGCATCTCACGGCCGAGGAACGCGCGGCGGTTCAGGCGCTGGGCGGGTTCGACAAGCTGATGGAAACGCTGCGCCAGAGGCTTGCCGAGCAGAAGGGCCGCCACCAGGGCGGATCGAAATGGATCGGTACCGCCGGCACCTCGCCCTTCGGCGCCTATGGCTACAATCCCGAAGGGGTACGGATCGGCCAGGACCGCAGCCGCAACCAGCGGGCAGTGAAGGTCTGGGACCGGCGCGAGTTCCGCGACCTCGACGACACGGTCGAACTGGGCACCCGCAACATCAAGATCGCCCTGCGCCGCCTGCGCCGCTGGGCGCGCGAGGGCAGCCCGGACGAGCTTGACCTCGATGGCACCATCCGCGCCACGGCCGAACAGGGCTGGCTCGACGTCCAGACGCGGCCGGAGCGGCGCAATGCGGCGCGGGTGCTGCTGTTTCTCGACAACGGCGGCTCGATGGACCCGCATGTGCGGGTGGTGGAGGAGCTGTTCTCCGCCGCCCGGGCCGAATTCCGGCATCTGGAGCACTGGTACTTCCACAATTGCCTTTACGAGAGCGTCTGGCGCGACAACCGCCGCCGCTGGGACGCCCGCACCCCGACCTGGGACCTGCTGCGCAGCCACGATGCACGCTGGACGGCGATCTTCGTCGGCGATGCAGCGATGAGCCCTTACGAGATCACCCATCCGGGCGGCGCCAACGAGCACTGGAACGCCGAGAGCGGCGCCACCTGGCTGACCCGCGCCGCCGCGCACTGGCCGCGCCATCTGTGGATCAACCCGGTGCCGGAGCGGTACTGGGACCATTCCCAGTCCACCCGCCTTGTCCGCGACCTTTTCCCCGACCGCATGGTGCCGATGACGCTTGAGGGGATCGCGCAGGGCATGCGCCTGCTGCGCTAGGCCGGGTCGCGGCAAGCAGCCGGGTGGGGGGCGAGCGGCGCCCGTGGTGTCAGGGCACGGCCCCGTTCTCCAACGCCGCGATCATCTCCACCCGTGCCGCGTGCCGGCCGCCCTCGAACCCGGTGGAGAGGAAGGCATCGACGATGTCGAGCGCCAGACCCTCGCCCACCACCCGCGCGCCGATCGACAGCATGTTGGCGTCGTTGTGCAGGCGGATCATCCGGGCCGAGAACGTGTCGGAACAGACACCGCAGCGGATGCCCTTCACCTTGTTCGCCGCAATCATGATCCCCTGCCCGGTTCCGCACAGGACGATCCCCAGCGCGCAGTCGCCGGAGGCGACACGCCGCGCCGCCTCGGCGCCGTGGCGGGGATAGGGCGTGCTCTCGGCGGTGACGGGGCCGATATCGACCACCTCCCAGCCCTTGGCCGCGACATGGGCGGCGACGGCCTGGCGCAGTGCGATGGCGGCATGGTCGCTGGACAGGACGACACGGCGGGCTGGGGTCATGGTGGGGCGGTTCCAGTTGGGCGAGGCAAGACGCTTCGCCGGGAGTTGGATCACCGGCAGGCGGCCACGTCAAACCCTTCGGGCAGTCGGCCGGACGTGTCCCGAGGGTTGCGTCGGGCCGCAGGCTGAAGCTCTGCATGAAGATCGGCTGTCAATTTGTTGTTTTAACTTATTAAAGTCTGTTTTTTTGCTCCTGTCCGGTCGGGACTGCCCGTGGAAGAGCGCTTCCGCGATTGCGCCGGGCCCGCCGGGCCCCATATTTCCGGGCATGACCGCGCTCCTCCTTCCGGTTCTCGTCTTCGTCGTCTTCGCCCTGGGCAATCTCTGGCTGTCGGTATCGCGCACCACGGCGATGCTGGACCGGAACTCCCGCCCCTTGCGCGATCCGCTCCTCAACGACCTGATTTCCCGTATCGCCAGGGCGCAGGGGCTGGAGCATGTTGCCGTGCATGTCTTCGACATGGATGGCGTTAACGGGCTTGCAGCGCCGGACGGGCGCATCTTCCTCACGCGCGGGTTCATCGAGCGCTACAGGAGCGGCGAGGTGACGGGCGAGGAACTGGCCTCGGTCGTGGCCCACGAGCTAGGACATGTGGCGCTCGGCCATATCCGGCGGCGGATGATCGACATGACCGGCCAGAACGCGCTTTTCGTCGCGCTGGCTTCGCTCCTCGCCCGCTTCATTCCCGGGATCGGCTGGATCGTGGCCCAGCTCATCACCACCATGCTCGCCGCCGGCCTGTCGCGGAAGGCTGAGCACGAGGCGGATGCCTATGCCTCGGCACTTCTGGTCAAGGCCGGGATCGGCACCGGGGCGCAGAAGTCACTGTTCCGCAAGCTCGGCCGCCTGACCGGCGCACAGGGCGGGGAGGTTCCGGACTGGCTGCGCAGCCACCCCCGGATCGAGGAGCGCATTGCCAGGATCGAGGCCCGTGAGGCGCGCTGGGGCCTGGCCTGACGGCGCGTGCGGCGTCCACAACGGTTCCGTTCGGGCGCCTTGCGGCGTAGCCTGGCCGAAACGGGGGGCCGGACATGGCGGAATTGCTGAGGCGCGAGACACGGGGCCATGTGGCGCGGCTGGTTCTGTCCGACCCGTCGCGGCTGAACGCGCTTTCGACCGGGATGCTTGCCGCCCTTGCCGAGGCGCTGGACGGATTGGAACGCGATCCGGCAGTGCGGGTCGTGGTGCTGGCCGCCGAAGGCCGGGCCTTCTGCGCCGGGCATGACCTGCGCGAGATCCAGGCGGCCCGCCAGGCCGAAGACGCGGGCGCGGCGGGTTTCGCGGCGCTCTTCGAGCGCTGCGCGGCGGTGATGCAGAGGATCGCCGCCCTGCCCCAGCCGGTGATCGCCGAAGTGCAGGGCGTGGCCACCGCCGCCGGCTGCCAGCTTGTCGCCTCCTGCGATCTTGCGGTCGCGGCGGAGGGGGCGCGCTTTGGCGTCAACGGCGTGAATATCGGACTTTTCTGCTCGACGCCCATGGTTGCCCTGACCCGCGCCATCCCGCCCCGCGCTGCCTTCGAGATGCTGGTGACGGGCGCGATGATCTCCGCTGCCCGCGCCTGCGAACTCGGCCTGGTCAACCGCGTCGCCCCGGCAGAGCGGCTGGAAGCGGAGACCATGGCGCTGGCGGCGGAGATCGCCGCAAAGCGGACGGCGGCGGTCAGGATCGGCAAGCGCGCCTTCCATGCCCAGCGCAACCTGCCGCTGGAGGACGCCTATCGCCTGACCGGCGCCGTGATGGTGGAGAACCTGATGCGCGAGGAGACGGACGAGGGAATTTCCGCCTTCATCGCCAAGCGCCCGGCGAGATGGGAGCCGTGATCCCCAAGGCACTCCCCGCGCGCGGCCTTGCCGGGGCGCGCGCCGGGCAATCCCCGGCCCGCGCCGCGCTCAGATCAGTTTCAGGTCCCGCGCCCGGCTGACCGCATCGCTGGCAGTTTCCGCGAAGAAAAGATCGCAGGCCTCCTGAACCCGGGCCCGGGAAATCCCCTCCGCCTTTCCGGCGGCCAGCGCCGCAAGCGTCTCCGCTTGCCCGGGCGTGAGGGATTTCGGCAATTCGGTCAGCTCGTGCATGGAGATGACGGCCGCCTTCATCTCGGCGATCTCGGTATCGGTGAATTCGCGCTCGCCATGCGCGGCCGAGAGGATCGACAGCGCCTTCACCGGACCATGGGCGACCGAGGCGCCGAATTTGAGCCCGTGCTTCCTGGCTTTCTTGAAGATGCCGAACGGGTCGGGAAGCAAGCGCGAACTCCAGCGGATCGTGCCGCCCACCGTCAATGCCCAGGTGGTGATCGGATCACGCAGCAGATAGCCGTTGCCCATGTACTCCTCGGTCCAGGCCGGGGGGTAGGTGCGAAAGGACAGCAGCGGCGAGGAGCCCTTGATCCTGAGCGCCAGGAAGAACCCCGCCGGCGCCAAGGCCGTCAGTGCCGCCACGCCCGCATCGATCTTTTCCCGTGTCTGCATCCCGGTACTCCTTCCGGATCAACCTGCGGCGGCCGCGTCGCGGCGGCAAGCTCCTGCATATCGCCCTCAGGCGGCGCCAGCGCCGATGCGCCTGTCCTGCAACGCCAAGCCATGGTCCTGGCGGAGCCGGCACGGGAAAATCCCTTCGCAAGCCGCAAGACCGGCTCACCGGGGGAGCGCGCCTGGCGCCTCCAGCCGCTCCACTTCGCTGCGCAATCCGGCGACAAGCGCTGCGGCGAAACGGTCCAGCCGGGCGGAACGTGTGTCGCCGTCGTGGCGGATGAGCCAGAAGGCGCGGGTCAGGCGGACTTCGGGCACCACGGCCGTCAGTTCCGGGGCAAACGGCATGGCGAAGGCATGGACCATGCCCACCCCGGCCCCGGCGCGCAGCCACATCAGCTGCACCGGCACGGCATTGGATGCGAGCGGTACCCGGACGATGCCAAGGGCAGAGAGATAGTCGAGTTCCTTGTCGAAAATCATGTCGGGAATATAGCCGACGATACGGTGCGCCCCGAGGTCGCTGACGCTTTCCGGTGTGCCGGCCCGCGCGAGGTAGTCGCGCGAGGCGGCGAGGTGGAGGTGATAGTCGGTGATCCGCTGCACCCGGAGCCGCCCGGCGTCGGGCCGGGACACGCCGATGGCAAGATCGGCCTCCCGGCGGGAGAGGTTGAAGACGCGCGGCAATGCCACGACCTGGACATCCAGCCCGGGATTGTCGTCGGCGATGCGCGCCAGCACCTGCGGCAGGAGGTAATTGGCACAGCCATCCGGCGCGCCGAGGCGGATCTGGCCGGAAAGCCCGGCGCCCACCCCCCGGGCCGCCTCGACCGCGCCGTCCGCCGCCGCTTCGGCCGCTTCGGCATGGGGAACAAGCCGCGCGCCTTCCTCGGTCAACCCGTAGCCCTGGGGGGTGCGCAGGAACAGCCGCAGGCCCAGACGCTCCTCCAGCCGCGCGACGCGGCGACCGACCGTCGCCGGATCGAGGCGGAGCGCCTCGCCCGCGCGCGTGAGGCTCTCTGCGCGGACCACAGCAAGGAAGACGCGGAGATCGTCCCAGTCCAAGGGTCAGGCCTGCCGGCTGTGGCGGGCCTCGGCGACCACTTCCGCGAGAAGCTGCCGCCAGCGATCCATCACCGCGTCGGGCCGGAACTCGGCCTCGATCTTGCGCCGGGCGGCGGCGCCCATCCGGGCGGCGAGCGCTGGATCGGCGAGCAGCCGGTCCACCCGGTCGGCCAAGGCGGAGACCGAGCGGATGGGAACCAGCCAGCCGGTGACGCCGTCCTCCACCAGTCCCTCAAGCGCCGGCAGGCGATAGGCAACAACCGGAATCCCGGACGACATCGCCTCAAGCACCACCTTGCCGAGGCCTTCTGCATGGGTCGAAGGAAAGATGAAGGCCGTGGCGCCGGCCATACGATCGGGAACGTCCGAATTCGGGATCGGCCCAGCGAGAGAATAGCGCTCGGCCACGCCGCGCGCCGATGCATGCGCAAGCAGCGCAGCGCGTATTCGGTCCGAGGCCGGCCCGACAGCCTCCAGCACCGCTTCGCGATTCCGAAGGATAGCAAGCATGTCGATCATAGGGATGATACCCTTGTCCCAGGTCAGCCGGCCCACGGAAACCAGCCGGGGAGGCCGGGTTTCGGTCGGCTTCGGCCGGAAGGCGCTTAGATCCATCCCGTAGGTCAGCCAGACCGTACGCGGCTTCTTCCACCAATATGCGCGAGCGAACCCGTCGGCGAGTTGCGGGGTGATACAAATCACGCGAGCGGAGCGCTGCATGCAGCCGCGAAGACGCCGGTCCGGAAAAGCGAAGGCCAGCGCCAGAGGATAGGCAAGCCAGCGGCCAATCTGGCCGGCCCTGGTTTCAACTTGATGCAACCAGCGCGGAAAGGTGCCTTGGTGCGAAACGACCGGCACCAGTCCGGCCTGGCGGCTATAATTGAAGAATCCCCAGGTCGCATCGCCGCGGCCGAAGATCAGATCGAAAGGCCGTTCGGCGTGAAGGCGGTCGAAGGCGCGGGCGCTTTCACGCCAGAACACCTTCTCCGCCTTTCCCGGCACCGTCGCGGCGAGATAGTGGACGGTGCAGCCTTCTTCTTCCACCACTTCGGTTGGCCCGGAACCGGCGGCGGTGGTCAGCGCGGTAACCTCATGGCCAAGTTCGCGCAGAATTCGGGCCACTCGCACCATGGCGGTGGCCAGATAGTTGTTATGGCGTAGCATTCCGCGCGAAAAGATGCAGATGCGCAGCGGGGTCTCGGTCATGGATCTTGCAATCCTGCAAAGCGATCCTGCCCACTCTCGTCTTTTCCCTGCAAAGCCGCAAGGCTACCATGGCGCAGATCAGGACAGGGAGGAGCGGAAGATGCGCGAGATCGGGCATTGGCTGGGGGGCAAGTCTGTGGCGGGCGGCTCGGGGCGGTCCGCCGATATCTACAACCCGGCCACCGGCGAGGTGCAGGCACGGGTGGCGCTGGCCACGCGGGCCGAGCTTGACGCAGCCGTGGCCGCCGCCGCCGCCGCCCAGCCGGGCTGGGCCGCGACCAACCCCCAAAGACGCGCGCGGGTGATGATGGCCTTCGGCGCGCTGATCAACCAGCATATGGACAAGCTGGCCGAACTGGTCTCGCGCGAGCACGGCAAGACCCTGCCCGACGCGCGCGGCGACGTGCAGCGCGGGCTGGAGGTGGTGGAGGTCTGCATGGGCGCACCGGCGCTCCTGAAAGGCGATTACACCGACAGCGCCGGACCGGGGATCGACCTCTATGCCATGCGCCAGCCGCTTGGCGTCGTGGCCGGGATCACGCCCTTCAACTTCCCTGCCATGATCCCGCTGTGGAAGATGGCCCCTGCCCTTTCGGCCGGCAACGCGATGATCTTGAAGCCTTCCGAGCGCTGCCCCTCGACCTCGCTCTTCCTTGCCGAGCTTCTGAAGGAGGCGGGTCTGCCCGATGGCGTGCTGCAGGTCGTCAACGGCGACAAGGAGGTGGTGGATGCCATCCTCGACAATGACACGGTCCAGGCGGTGGGCTTCGTCGGCTCCACCCCGATCGCCCAGTACATCTATGGCCGGGCCACGGCCAACGGCAAACGCGCCCAGTGTTTCGGCGGCGCCAAGAACCACATGATCGTCATGCCCGACGCCGATCTCGACAAGGCGGCCGATGCGCTGGTCGGCGCCGGCTATGGCGCGGCAGGCGAGCGCTGCATGGCGATCTCGGTGGCGGTGCCGGTGGGCGACAAGACGGCGGATGCGCTGGTCGAGCGGCTGGTGCCGCGGATCGAGAAGCTGAAGGTCGGCCCCTATACCGCAGGCAATGACGTGGATTTCGGGCCGCTGATCACCCGTGCGGCGCAGGAGCGGGTGAAGGGCCTGATCGACTCGGGCGTCGCCCAGGGCGCCTCGCTGGTGGTCGATGGTCGGGGCTTCAAGCTGCAGGGCTACGAGAACGGCTTCTTCGTCGGCCCGACGCTGTTCGACCGGGTCACGCCGGAGATGGACATCTACCGGCAGGAGATCTTCGGCCCGGTTCTCAGCCAGGTGCGCGCCGGGACCTATGAGGACGCATTGAAGCTGACGATGGACAACGAATACGGCAACGGCACCGCCATCTTCACCGCAGACGGCGACACCGCGCGCGATTTCGCCAGCCGGGTGAATGTCGGCATGGTCGGGATCAACTTTCCGATCCCGGTGCCGCTCAGCTACTACTCCTTCGGGGGCTGGAAGAAGTCGGCCTTCGGGGACCTCAACCAGTACGGACCCGACGCGTTCCGCTTCTACACCCGGACCAAAACCGTCACCGCGCGCTGGTTCTCGGGGATCAAGGAAGGCGCTGCCTTCAACTTCAAGGCGATGGACTGAGCCTGGGCCGGCGCCTGGGCCTTGCTTCGGCGGAAGTGCCCGGGCCATGGTCGGCCATGGACGAAAGGTCTGAAGACGTGATGCGCCGGATGGGCGGCGCCGAGGCGCAGGCCGCGCTGGCGCGCCTGCCGGTGCGCGACCTGCCGCCGGGGACGGTGCTTTTCCGTCCGGGAGAAGCCGCCGAGGTCTTTCCCATCATCCTGTCCGGCCGGGTGGAAGTGCATCTGACCGGGCCTTCCGGGCGGGAGATCATGCTCTACGCGGTCGAACCGGGGCAGAGTTGCGTGCAGACAACCCTGGGCCTGCTGGGTGGCGAATTCTATGGCGGAGAGGCGGTCACTGCCACCGAAACGCGGGCCGTCCTGCTTCCGCGCGGCCAGTTCCTGCGGCTGATCGACGCCGATCCGGACTTCCGCCGCTTCGTCCTGCGGGCCTTTGGCCAGAGGATGGGCGAGATCACCCGCCTGCTGGAACGCGTCGCCTTCGGCCGGGTCGAGGCACGTCTGGCGCAGGCCCTGCTCGACCTTGCCGAAGGCGGCCATGTCACCGTCACCCAGGCCGAGCTTGCCGCCCGCATCGGGACGGCACGCGAGGTTGTCAGCCGCCGCCTCGACGCCCTGGCCCGCGCCGGGATTGTCGGGACCGATCGCGGGTTCATCCGCATCCTCGATGCCGAGGCGCTGCGGCTGCGCGCGGACGAGGACATGTGACGAGGTCACGGAACGACTCGCCGGAACCTGCCATGTCCTGTGCGCCGGCCGGAGGCTTCCGGCCTTTCGCGGATGGAGGACGACATGTTCAAGACCAATGTGGGCTCGACCGACAGGCTGCTTCGGATCGTGGTGGGTGCGGCGCTGCTGCTGTGGTTCTTCCTCGATCACGGCATGGGCCCCTGGCACTATGCCAAACTGATCGGCATCGTGCCGCTGCTGACCGGGATTTTCAGCACCTGCCCGGTCTATTCCCTGCTTGGCATCTCCACTTGCCCGATGAAGAGCGCCTGACCCGGTCTCCGGAAATGCGAAGGCGCCGGGGGGTTCCCCGGCGCCTTAGTCGCCACGACAGGGTCAGGCCGCGCGACGGCGCCGCGCGGCGGCCAGAAGCCCCAGCCCGCCAGCCAGCAGCAGGCCCGCAGCCGGAAGCGGAACCGAGGCCATTTCCACCGTCACGCTCTTGAGCTTGAAGGCGGTGTCATAAGACTTCGTGTAGCACTTCCGGTAGCCGTAGTAGCTGTAGCAGGACTGCACCGAAGTCGTGCCCGCGCCAATGCCGAACGTGACGGCGGTGTAGGGAGATGCGAAATCGGCCGCCGCCGTCCAGGTGTTGGGCAGGGCACCGTTGTCGATCTCCAGCACGCCACCGACAAGAAGGTCGAACGTGTCGCTGGCATCGACATAGTTGAACACGATCCTGCTGAGCGAAACCGTGGTGCTGAAAGTGAGCACGACGATCTCGTCAAGGCCGAAGCTGTCGATCTGGTGATCCCCATAGGAGCACCAGGGCTGCTCGGCCGTGCTGCAGGCGCCCAATCCGTGGCCGGCCCAGGTGTTCACCTTGGCCACGCCGCCGGTGCTGTCCTTCGCGGTGACGGTCAGGTCGATCCCGTCCTTGCTGTAGGAGATCGAATTGGCCCAGGCGCCGTTGCTCTGCGCCGCGAAATCAAAGGTCACGGTTCCTGCAGAAGCCGAAGCCGAAATTCCCAGCGCGGCGAGCGCGCCCATGAAGAAAGCTTTCACTGACATCCCACCCTCACCCTCACTGCACCATGAACGGTCACGCACATCGCTCCTTCCGGCAGAATGCCGCCGGAGGGGCGCGTCTCGCCACAATGTTTTCTAGCATTTGCCGCAATCATGCCAAAATTGCTGCTGCCGATGGTGCCGGGAGGGGGTACACCGGCGCCCGGAAGCGGGCTTTGTCCACGATCCCGAAACAACCAGAGGCGCGGAATTAGGCATGGAACCTACGACCACAACCCGTGCGTGCGCCCCGGTGGCCGGGAGAGAATCAACGCCGCGCCGGCGGGCCTTCGGGTCGCGGACCCTGGCTTTGTCCCTTGCCGTTCTGGCGCTCTGCGCGGGTGCGGCCGATGCCGAAGGCAAGGGCAAGCCCTCCGCGTCGCAGAAGGCGCCGGCTGGCCTTTCCTCCAGCCATTGCCCCCCCGGCCTGGCCAAGAAGAACCCGCCCTGCGTTCCGCCGGGCCAGGCGAAGGATGAGGACGGCGCACCACCCTATGCGGTGGGCGAACGGATCCTCGATGGTTGGGTGCTGGTGCCCGATCCGGATCGCTACGGCATTCTGGAACCCGGCACCTACTGGCGCGTGGGCGATCACTTCTTCCGCGTCGATCGCGAGACCGGCGAGGTGCTGGCGGTGCTGGGGGTGCTTTCACGCCTGCTGGACTGATGCCAATGAAAAAGGGCGGCCACGCGGGCCGCCCATCTTGCATGGCCGTCGAACTCCGTCAGGCCGCGCGCTTGTGCCGACGCAGGCCAGCCAGCCCGCCGAGAGCGGCAATGCCTGCCACCAGCATCCAGCCTGCAGCCGGAACCGGAACCGAGGCCACGACCACGTTGTCGAGCCGGGCCTGGGCCGACTTCGGATCATCGGCGCAGACCGTATCCCCATGGTCCTTCTTGCAGGCCAGGTAGTTGGTTTCCCAAGTCACCGAGGTGACGCCGTTGAACAGGCCGTTGAGGATGGAAACGACATAGCCGTCGTTCTTGTCGATGGTCGTGTCCGTCGGCTCGTCATAGCCCGTGACCAGATAGTCCGGCAGGTAGCTCGACAGCAGCTCGTCCAGTGTGAACGTCTGCGAAACCGAACCGCCGGCCTCGTAGTAGCCGGTCACGACGATGCTCTGCGTCTCGTCCGGGTTCTGGTCGTTGCCGACACCGACCAGCGCGAAATAGAAGCCCAGCAGATCGAAGGCCAGGCCATCCACGCGCGTCATCGTCGTGATCGTGCCCTGCTGGACCTCCATCAGGCAGCGGTTTTCGGCGCATTTCACGTCGTTGTTGCTCTTGTTCGGATCGAACTGATAGCCCGCCTCGACATAGGGATCGCCCGGGTTGCCCCCGACATTGGCATCGAAGTTGATCGTGGTGGCATGCGCGCCGAGCGCCGAAGCCAGAAGGACCGCGCCGGCACGAAGAGCATTCATTATTGAGCGACTTGGCATGGTAATCGTTCCTTCCTTGAGAAAATCCGTTGGCGCATCCTACCCTTTTTTTGCCGCAATCCGAACATGATTTTGCCGCATTCAGGCTTCGCCGGTCTGCGCCGCCCCCTCAGATTGACGTCACCGGGGCTTCGCTCTCCCGGGGCGTGTATCTTCTCGGCGACTGTTGAAAAAAAACAGGCTTTCGGGGCAGCCGGCCCCGGCATCGGGATCGAATCACCTGCCCGAGAAGAAGGTGCTGAATCTGGCGCGTCCCGGCACGGACGCGCGGCGCGCGGTTCGCCCCTGGATGCCCCTCAGCGCCGGCCGATGCGACCGAGATGGGTGTCGGCAAAGCCGGTCGGCTCCTTCAGCCCGTAGCCCAGCATGCGGTCGAAGCCGACATGGGCGACCCAGAGGAGACCGCAGGCGAAGGGCACCGAGCTTTCGGTTTCCACCAGTGCGGAAATGCCCATCACCGCCATGCCGCAGCCGTAGAGGTGAAGGGCATTGTACACCGTCGCCCCGGCCCTCGGGCCGGCGAGGTAGCCGAGCATCCCGAGGTCAGGCGCCAGGAAGACCAGGAGCCAGACCCACCACGGCCCCAGGAACGGCAACAGATTGAGATAGCGGGCCAGTGCGAGCGCGGAGACGAAAACCAGCGCGCCTTCGATTCTCTGCCAGACGGTCGTAGTCATCTGCGCCCCCGATGCGGTCGGCCCCCGGGTGGGGCCAGGCCCATCCTACCCGGCTGCGGGCTGATTGCACATGGTCAGGCCGCAGCCACCCGCTGACGCTTCAGGAGCGGCGCCAGATATCGGCCGGTATGGCTCTGCGGCGCCTTGGCAACCTGTTCGGGCGTGCCGGTCGCCACGATCGTGCCGCCGCCGTCGCCGCCTTCCGGACCGATGTCGATGATCCAGTCGGCGGTCTTGATGACATCGAGATTGTGCTCGATCACCACCACCGTGTTGCCCTGCTCCACCAGCTCGTGCAGCACCTCCAGAAGCTTGCGCACGTCCTCGAAATGCAGTCCCGTGGTCGGCTCGTCGAGAATATAGAGCGTGCGGCCCGTCGCCCTTCGGGAAAGCTCTTTCGACAGCTTCACCCGCTGCGCCTCGCCGCCCGAGAGCGTCGTCGCCTGCTGGCCGACCTTGATATAGCCGAGCCCCACTTCGCACAGCGCATCCATCTTCTCGCGGATGGCCGGAACGGCACCGAAGAACTCGCGCGCATCTTCGCAGGTCATGTCAAGAACATCCGCAATGCTCTTGTTCCTGAACTTTATTTCCAGAGTCTCGCGGTTGTACCTGTGGCCCTTGCAGGTCTCGCAGGTGACATAGACATCCGGCAGGAAGTGCATCTCGATCTTGATGACGCCATCGCCCTGACAGGCCTCGCAGCGCCCGCCCTTGACGTTGAAGGAGAAGCGCCCGGGCAGATAGCCGCGCGCCTTGGCCTCGGGCAGGCCGGCGAACCAGTCGCGGATATGGGTGAAGGCGCCGGTATAGGTGGCCGGGTTCGAGCGCGGGGTGCGGCCGATGGGCGACTGGTCGATGTCGATCACCTTGTCGAGATGCTCGAACCCCCTGATCGTCTCGCAAGGCGCGGGGGTCTCGTGGGCACCGTTGAGGCGGACGGCGGCGGTCTTGAACAGGGTCTCGATGGTCAGCGTCGATTTGCCGCCGCCGGAAACGCCGGTGACGCAGACGAGTTTGCCGAGCGGGAAATCCGCCGTCACTCCCTTGAGGTTGTTGCCGCTGGCCCCGACCACGGTGAGCTTCTTGCCGCTGCCCGAACGCCGCTCCGCCGGCACGCGGATGCCGCGCGCGCCGGAGAGATACTGGCCGGTCAGGCTTGCCGCATCGGCGAGGATCTCGGCCGGGGTGCCGCGCGCCACCACCTGGCCGCCATGCACCCCCGCCCCGGGGCCGAGGTCGAAGACATAATCCGCCTCGCGGATCGCCTCCTCGTCATGTTCCACGACCAGCACGGTATTGCCCTGATCGCGCAGCGATTTCAGCGTGGCAAGCAGCCGGTCATTGTCGCGCTGGTGCAGGCCGATGGAGGGCTCGTCCAGCACATAGAGCACCCCGGTCAGGCCCGAGCCGATCTGGCTCGCCAGCCGGATGCGCTGGCTTTCGCCGCCGGAAAGCGTGCCGGCGTTGCGCGCCATGGTCAGGTATTCGAGCCCGACGTTGTTCAGGAATCCCAGCCGCTCGCGGATCTCCTTCAGGATCGCCTTGGCGATCTCGTTCTTCTGCACCCCCAGGCTTTCGGGAACGCTGCCGATCCAGGCATGGGCCTCGCGGATCGACATCCGCACCACCTGGCCGATGTGCAGCCCGGCGATCTTCACCGCCAGCGCCTCGGGCCGCAGGCGATAGCCGCTGCAAGTGCCGCAGGCGCGGTTGTTCTGGTAGCGCTCCATCTCCTCGCGCGACCAGGCGCTGTCGGTCTCCTTGTAGCGCCGTTCGAGATTGGGAACGATGCCCTCGAAGACGCGCTTGACCTGGTAGATCCGCCCGCCCTCGTCGTAGCGGAACTCGATCTCCTCGCCACCGGAGCCATGCAGGAAGAGGTGCTGCACACTCTCCGGCAGGTCGCGCCACTTGGCCTTGGGGCTGAAGCCATAGTGCTTGGCCAGCGACTCGACCGTCTGGGTGAAATAGGGCGATTTCGACTTGGCCCAGGGGGCGATGGCCCCGTTGAGGACCGACAGCGCATGGTCCGGCACGATCAGCCGCTCGTCGAAGAACAGCTCCACCCCCAGCCCGTCACAGGAGGGGCAGGCGCCGAAGGGGGCGTTGAAGGAGAAGAGCCGCGGCTCGATCTCGGCGATGGTGAAGCCCGAGACCGGACAGGCGAATTTCTCCGAATAGGTGATGCGCTGCGGCTCCTCCCCTTCCGGGGGCGCGGTCTCGATCACCGCGATCCCGTCGGCGAGGTTGAGCGCGGTGCGGAAGCTGTCGGCCAGCCGCACCTCCAGCCCCTCCTTCACGACGATGCGGTCCACCACCACGTCGATATCGTGGCGCAGCTTCTTGTCGAGCGTCGGCGGCTCGTCGAGTTCAAAGAACCGCCCGTCCACCTTGACCCGCTGGAAGCCCTGCTTGCGCAGGTCGAGGAATTCCTTGCGGTATTCGCCCTTGCGGTCGCGGATGATCGGGGCCAGCAGATAGGCGCGGGTGCCTTCCGGCATGGCCATCACCGCATCGACCATGTCCTGCACCTGCATGGCCGCGATGGGCAGGCCGGTGGCCGGGCTGTAGGGCGTGCCCACGCGGGCGAAGAGCAGGCGCAGATAGTCGTAGATTTCCGTCACCGTGCCGACGGTGGAACGCGGGTTCTTGGACGTCGTCTTCTGCTCGATGGAAATCGCCGGGCTCAGACCGCTGATATGGTCCACATCCGGCTTGCCCATCATGTCGAGGAACTGCCTTGCATAGGCCGACAGGCTCTCGACATAGCGCCTTTGCCCCTCGGCATAGATCGTGTCGAAGGCGAGCGAGGACTTGCCGGACCCGCTCAGGCCGGTGATGACCACCAGCCTGTCGCGCGGGATATCGACGTCGATGCCCTTGAGGTTGTGCTCGCGCGCGCCCCGGACCTCGATGAACTTCTGTTCCATGCCGCACCCCTGCGCGTTCCGGCGCGCAACATAGGGTGCCTCGGGCGAGTCTCCAACCCAAAATCGTGAACGAAATGTGAACTACGCTGCCTTTCGCCTCGCTTCAAGCCAGCCATGCATGGCGATTCCGCCCAGGCTGAGTACCAGGACGAAGCCGGCGATGCCCGCCGGGCCGCAGGCGGCGATCAGCGCCGCGAGGATCGGCGTTCCGGTCGTGGTGCCGAGGTTGCCGAGCTGGGCAATGGCGCCGGCCGCCCGAACCCGGTCTTCGGCGGCAGCGTTGAGTGCGGGGATGGCGGCGAAACTGGCGCCCTGGACCAGGCCAAGCCCGGCGGCGAGCAGGAGGGCCGATCCGGCCATCGCCGCAGCCTGCCCCGCCGCAACCGCAAAACCCAAGGCGGCCAGCGCGGCCAGCGCGAAGCCGCCCTGTACAACGCGGACCGGCCCCAGACGGGGCAAGAGCCAGACGCCCAAGGTCAACGACACCGAGATCGAACAGAGCGGCATCAGGCTCGCGACAAGCCGCTGCCAGTCTTCAGGCAGAACCGGCGGCACCAGCGTCAGCACCGCGACATAGCTGGCGGTGTAGAACATGAAACCAAGGGCCGGGGCGGCGATCCGGGGGCTGGCGTAAATGCGGAGATGCTCGGCTGCGAGCCCGTCGCGCGCCATCGCCGGAGCCGGCGGATCGCGGGGAAGCAAGCGCCAGAGGACGGCGGCCATCATCGCCATCCAAAGGGCATGGGGCAGGAACAGCCCGGCCAGGCCCTGCCCGGCGATCACGCCCGGGGCGAACAAGGCCAGAAACGTATAGGTCAGGCCGAAGAAGGTGGACCACAGCGACATCGCCGCCCCCTGCCAGCGTCCCGCCGCCGTCGCGGCGATGACGGTGGGTCCGACGACAACGATGGCCAGGTGCGAAGCGCCCTCGGCCACCCGGCTCAGGAGCAACAGGGGAAAGGGCAGGCCCATAGCCTGCAAGAGCGAAACCGCCGCCCCGAGCACGAGCGCACCCACGATGGACCGTCGCGGACCGATGCGCGAAATCACCAGCCCGGCCGTAGTGCCGAAGCCCAGGCCGACAATTCCGACGATCGAGACCACCCAGCCCAATGCCACCGGACCCGCAGCGGGATAGGCAGCCGCCAGCGCGTCGAGTGCGAATGAGATCTTCCCGAATTGTGCCGCTGCGCCAAGGCCGGCGAAGAACAGGGCAAGGACCGTGAGCAGCGGCATGGCTTCTCCTGCGCCCTTCCCACGGGCGCCGCAACCCTGCAGGCGCGAGAACTCAGTGCCCGTGAGGCTTGGCCTTCCAGCCCGCCGCCGTTGCACGCGCCGTCCGGTAGAGAAGCGCCGCGTCGCCGTCCACGGCGGTGAAGGTGGTCCCGGCAGCTACCGCCTCATCGAGAAACTCGGCGTCGAAACTGAGGATGCCCGCCGGAACGCCCTTGGACGCCAGCCGGCGGATGGCATCAAGCGCAGCCGCCTTCACTTCGGGATGGGCGGACTGCCCGGGATAACCCATCGAAGCGGCAAGATCCGCCGGGCCGATGAACACGCCATCCACACCCTCTACCGAGGCGATCTCCTCGATGCGCGACAGGGCCTCGGCGGTCTCGGCCTGTACCAGAAGGCAGATCTCGTCATTGGCGCGGGCGACATAGTCGCGAACCATCCCGAAGCGGCTGGCGCGCGTTGCGGCCGCCACACCACGCATGCCCTGCGGTGCATAGCGCACCGCCGCCACGGCACGCGCCGCCTCCTCCGCCGTCTGCACATAGGGCACGAGCAGCGTCTGCGCCCCGAGGTCGAGCAGACGCTTGATCTCGGTGGCATCGTTCCATCCCGGGCGCACCACGGCATGGGTCGGCCAGGGCGCCACCGCCTGCAGCATGGCAAGGACCGTCGTGTGGTCGATCACCGCATGTTCGGTGTCGATCAGCATCCAGTCGAAGCCACATGTCGCCAGCGCCTCGGCATGGCCGGAGCCCGGGATCGAGCACCAGATGCCGATCTGCTGCCGCCGCGCCTTCAGAGCCGCCTTGAAGGGGTTGGCCGGCAGGTCCACCCGCCTACGCCCCGATGATCTGCGCCATCCGGCGCAGGGCGGCGCGATAGCCCTCGGTGCCGAAGCCGGCAATCACGCCATCCGCTCTTGCAGAGATATAGGAGTGGTGCCGGAACGGTTCGCGCCGGTGGATGTTGGAGATGTGGACCTCGATCACCGCACCGTCGAAAGCATTGAGCGCGTCGAGGATCGCCACCGAGGTGTGGGAATAGGCGCCGGGGTTGATGACGATCCCCGCCACCATGCCCCGCGCCGCCTGGATCGCATCGACCAGCGCGCCTTCGTGGTTGGACTGCATGCATCGCAGCTCGATCCCGAGCTCGCGCGCGAGCGCCACCGAGAAGGCCTCGACCTCGGCCAGCGTCTCCCGACCATAGACCTCGGGCTGGCGGGCCCCCAAAAGGTTCAGGTTCGGCCCGTTGATCAGGAGAACGGAAATCATGCGGCGCCCCTTCGTGTCCGGGGCGACCCTAGCCGCAGCCTCGGCGCAATTCCACCCCGATGCATTCCGGCCCCACTCTGCCCAAAACCGCAGCCCGGTGCGGCTCGGGGGCCCTTGCCGAAACCCGTCCCGACGGGCTAGAGGGCGTCCGACGGACAGGTGGCCGAGTGGTCGAAGGCGCACGCCTGGAAAGTGTGTAGGCGGGGAACCGTCTCGAGGGTTCGAATCCCTCCCTGTCCGCCACTTACCCCCGCGAAAGCGTTCTCAGGGTCCGGCTGCGGCCGGATTTTTCCGTCACTTTCGAAGGTTATTCGGCTGGGGCAGAGCACTGGCGTGTCTGCCGGGAGGCTCGGAGGCTGTCTCTCCGGGCCGACACTTCCTGGACCTTGTTGCTGCCAGGTTCCTGTGTTGAGCCGGCATATAACTGATTTCTATGGAAGTCCCTGAAACCGCACCAACACTTCGTCAACCCGTTGCGGTCGGGCACGGCCGCTGACGCGCGGGTGGACACCAGGCTTACCGGCAGCCTGCCCGGACAGCATTGAGCGCCGTCGGCGACCGGAGCGGCCGAAAGGTCGCAGGTCCGAGGGGGGCTGCCAGCCCCGGCCTGCCTGCCGGCACCCTTTCGTCCGGACAGACTGCCTCAGCGCAGGTGGTCGCAGCGGGTCCTCCGCAGGCTCTGAACATCGCGAAATTCGGGAAACTGCGCTGCCGCCGGCGTGCTGGCGAAGCCGTCCATCGCCGCCCGGACCGCTGCGCGGGGCCGAGCCACACCCTTGCGGCCACTCAATGCGACCCCGGGGGCAGCAACATTTCTTAACATTTCAAAACCCTGCGAAATCCCGCCGTAGCCCATACCGAAAATATTGGTTGCGGCTACCGGCGCGCAGCCCAGTCAACATTGGAGACCGCGCAATGCCCAAACCTGAAGTACTGAAACGCCTCAGTGCGCTGCCGCTCGCTGCCCTGACGATTGCCGTGCCTCTGGCGTTTGGCGCCGGGCGCGCCACAGCGCAGGACTTGGGCGGCCCGGGAAACCGCAGCGACCGTGACTGGGAGTTCATGCTGGGCGCCGGGGCGGTTTACGGGCCTACCTTCGAAGGCGCTGAGGACTATGAGACGGGCGCTTTCCCCTTCTTTTCCATCACTTACAAGGACCGGCTCTCGCTTGGCCTGGACGGGCTTTCCTACAAGCTTGTCAACGATGACGCCTTCACGCTTACGGCCAAACTTGGCATTGAAATGGGCCGCGCTGAAGACGACGACCCCCATCTCGCCGGTCTCGGAGACATCGAAGGCGGCGCGACCCTTGGTTTCGGCGTCGGCTATGAAATAGGCGCGGTCGAGTTCAAGGCCGAACTCGAAAAGTCTTTCGGCGACAGCGAAGGCGTGGTGGGCAAGATCGGCGCCGAGGTGAGCCAGCCGGTCGGCGATGTGCTCCTTGGCGCGGCCATCACTGCGACCTGGGCTGACGACAGCTACATGCAAACTTACTTTGGCGTGACGGCCGCACAGGCCGGCAACTCCGGGATGGCACAATACTCGGCCGGCTCGGGGTTCAAGAGCGTCGAGCTGGAGCTTTCGGCCACCTACATGCTGAGCGACAACTGGATGCTGCGCGGACAGGTCGGCATGGCCGAACTGATCGGCGATGCCGCCGACAGCCCGATCGTTCAGGACAGCACGCAAAGCTCGACCGGGCTCTTCGTCATCTACCAGTTCTGATGCCAATTCCGAGAGCTGGGGGTGAATCCCGCAGCTCTCGTTTCACTGAAAGACCCCCTTGCCCGACACAACCCCAATGAAACGGAAACCGACCGATCTTCGGCGTTGGCTGCTAACGGCGGCTCTCCTGCTGGTCGGGGCCGGCTATGTGTTCCGCCACAGCCTGTTTCCGACCGCTCCCGGGCCGCTGCACGAAGCCGCGACGGAAGCGCCAATGACCGTGACCGTGGTTACTGCCGAGAGCCGCCCGATAGTGCGGCGCATCGTTGCCGGCGGAACACTTCGCCCACGGGAGGAAGTCCTGATCGCTGCAGAAGTGACCGGCGTCCGGATCTTGAAGGTGCTGGCCGAGGTCGGCGATCAGGTGAGCGAAGGCCAGGTACTCGCGGTTCTGGATGGCCAGCGGCTCGATCTCCTTCTGACGCAGAAAGCGGCGGACCTGTCTCGCGCCGAAGCAGCGCTTGCCCAGGCTGAAGCGCTTCTCGTCGAGGCCGAGACCTCAGCGGCCGATGCCGACAACCTGCTGAAGCGCGCCGTCAAACTGGGCGAAAGCGGTACGTTTGCGGTGCAGGCGGTTGAAGATCGCAGGACAACGGCTGCGACCGCCCTCGCGAGGGCCAAGGCGCAGGCGCAGGCCGTTGCCGTCTCCAGGGCGGAGCTTCAGCGGGTCGTCGCAGAACGGGACGATCTGGTGTGGCAGCACCTACAGCTTGAGGTCCGCGCCCAGGCTTCCGGAGTGGTCAGCGATCGCACCGCCACTGTGGGACAGGCCACGGCCGCCGATGGCGTTCCGCTCTTCCGGATCGTGAAGGACGGACAGGTTGAGGTCGAGGCACTGGTCGTTGAAACGGCAATGCCCGCGCTCTGCTCGGGTCAACCCGTGACGGTCACTCTTGCCGGAGAAGGCCGAGTGCTGAAAGGGACAGTCCGCCTGGTTGCGCCCACGATCGACCCGGCAACCCGGATGGGCAAGATATGGATCAGCCTTGCCGATTCTGGGCTGAAAACCGGCAGCTTCGCTTCGGCGGTTGTCGAAACGGATCCGCACCAGGCAATTGTGCTGCCGTACACCGCTGTTCTGACGGGCGAGACCGGCGCACGGGTCCAGGTGGTGAAGGACGGCCGCGTCACTTTGCGCCCGGTCGAAACTGGCCTGCTCACCGCCGTCGGGATCGAGATCACCTCGGGGGTGGTACCAGGCGAGGCGGTTGTCGCCATGGCAGGCGGCTTCCTGCGCGAAGGCAGCCGGGTCACGCCTTTGCCCGCAACCGAGGCGCTGGGCTTCTGATGGCGCTCAACGTCTCCGCCTGGGCGATCCGCCACCCGCTCCCTTCGTTCCTTCTTTTTGTGACGTTGACGATAGTCGGCGGGGTGTCGTTCCGCGCGCTACCGATCACCAGCATGCCCGAGGTCCGGGTTCCGCAAATCTCGGTCACGGTCAGCCAGTCGGGCGCTGCACCCGCCGAGCTTGAAACCCAGGTGACCCGCCCGGTGGAAGATGCCGTGGCGGGTCTTGCCGGGGTAGCCAAGGTGAAGTCCGAGATCTCGGAGGGCCAGTCCGAAACGACTGTGCAATTCGATGAAGGCGTGCCGGTTGACCGTGCGCTTGACGATGTGCGCGATGCGATCGGCCGCATCGGCCAGAACCTGCCCGGATCGGCGGACGAACCCGTGGTCCAGCGGGTAGAGGAAACCGGCGGGCCGGTCGCGACCTATGCGCTTCTTGCCCCCTCCCTCTCGCCGGAAGACCAGTCCTGGCTGATCGACGACAAGCTCACCCGGCTATTGCGTGCGATCCCGGGGGTCGCCAGCGTCAACCGCGAAGGCGGAACCGACCGCGAGGTCCGGGTGGAACTGCGCCCCGAACGGCTTCAGGCGCTTGGCGTCACCGTGACCGAGGTCAGCGAGCTTCTGAACAAGGCCCTGGTCGACCAGTCCAGCGGCCGGAGCGAGGTCGGCGCGCAGGAACAATCGCTGCGGGTCTATGGGACGGTGGGGTCCGTTGAAGACCTTGCCGCTCTGGACCTGGCACTTCCCGGTGGGCAGCGCCTTCCCCTTGGTGATCTCGCGACCGTCGCCGACGCCCGGGCCGAGCCCCGCAGCATGGCGTTCCTGAACGGCGACTCTGTCATCGCCTTCAGTATCACCGCTTCCGCCGGCTATTCAGCCCCTGCCGTCGCCAAGGAAGTCGCGGACGTCCTGAAGGGATTTGACGACCAGACCGGAACCGTATCGCTGCGCCCGATCGACGACCCGGTACAGGAGATGGAGGCGACTTATGCAGCCACCATGAACACGCTCGTTGAAGGCGCAATCCTTGCCGTGGTGGTTGTTTTCCTGTTTCTCGGCGACTGGCGTGCCACCCTCATCGCCGCCCTTGCCATCCCGCTTTCCGTCCTACCGACCTTCTGGGTGATGGAACTCCTGGGCTTCTCGCTGAACAACGTCAGCCTCCTGGCGGTCACGCTGGTGACCGGCGTTCTGGTCGATGACGCGATTGTCGAGATCGAGAACATCATCCGCCACGTCCGCATGGGCAAGTCCGCCTACCGTGCCGCGATCGAGGCCGCAGACGAGATCGGCATGGCGGTGGTCGCAACCTCGGCCACCATCGTCGCGGTCTTCATGCCGGTCAGCTTCATGACCGGGCTCATCGGTCAGATCTTCAAGCAGTTCGGCGTCACCATAGCCGTCTCGGTCGTCTTCTCGCTGCTGGTCGCCCGGCTGATCTCGCCGATGCTCGCCGCCTATTTCATGACCAGCGACGCCCATGCCGATTCCGATCCTGGCCCCGTCCTGCGCTGGTATGCCCTTGTGCTGGACCACGCTTTGCGCTGGCGTCTTCTGACAGTCTCCCTTGGCGCCACGGTCTTCGCCGGATCGATCTGGATGGCCTTCCAATTGCCTTCGGGCTTCTTCCCCGATGAGGACGGCGCGCGGTCGCAGCTGAATGTCGAACTGCCCCCCGGGGTGACACTTGACCGGGCGGCTGCGACCCTTCTGCAGATCAGCGACAAGATTGTCGCACATCCCGAAGTGACCATGGTCTATGCCAGTCTCGGCACCGGCGGAGACCTGCGGTCGGGCAGCGTCTCGGTTGCAATTGTTCCGGCAGACCAGCGCGACACCGACCAGCGCAGCTTTGAGCGCCAGTTGCAGACGGAACTTGCCGAAATCCCCGACCTCAAGGTGAACTTTTCCTCCGGCATGGGCGGTCGCGAGTTTTCCATGAGCCTGACGGGCACCGATGGTCCCGCCGTCGCGTACCAGGCAGAAAAGCTGGAAGCGGCGATCAATGGCCATGTCGCCGCGCTCGAGGGGGTCCAGTCCAAGGCTGCGGTCGTGCGGCCAGAGCTTCGCATAATACCCCGTCAGTCCGACGCCGCCGCACTCGGCGTCACGCCGATGGAAATCGCGAACGTCCTGCGCATCGCCACCATGGGGGACGTGTCGCAGAACCTTGCGAAACTCGCTGACGACGGCAGGCTGATCGACATCAAGGTCCTTTTGCCGGCAACTGCACGACATGACGTGGCGATGCTTGAGACCCTCACCCTGCGCAGCAACACCGGGGCGGCCGTTCCCCTTGCCGCCGTCGCCGATATCGGCATTGGCACCGGGCCTGCCAGCATCATGCGCCAGAACGGCCTGCGGCAGATCGACATCGAGGCCGACCTCGCCCCCGGCGCTGATCTCGGCTCTGCCGTCGCCGCCGTCATGGCGCTCGATGCAGTGAAAGACCTGCCCGCAGGCGTGACCCTGGCAGAGGCCGGCGATGCCGAGGAGATGGGCAATCTCTTCAGCTCCTTCTTTTTCGCTATGTGCGTCGGGCTGATGCTGGTCCTGATCGTGCTGATCCTGCTCTACTCCGACCTCTTTCAGCCGATCACCATCCTCCTGTCGTTGCCACTCAGCATCGGCGGGGCGGTTCTTGCGCTGATGATCACCGACAATCCGATCAGCCTGCCGGTGATCATCGGCATCCTGATGCTGATCGCGGTGGTGACGAAGAACGCGATCCTGCTGGTCGACTTCGCCATCGAAGAGGTCCATCGCGGCGTTCCCCGTCATGCGGCGCTGATCGACGCCGGGCTGAAGCGCGCGCCACCGATCGTGATGACCACCATCGCGATGACGGCGGGCATGCTGCCCGCAGCCATCGCCGCCGGAAACGGTGACGGCTTCCGGGCGCCCATGGCCATTGCTGTGATCGGCGGGCTTGTCGCCTCGACCGTCCTCAGCCTGGTCTTCGTGCCTGCGGCCTTCACCTATATGGATGACCTTAAGTGCATCATGGGGCGGATATTCGGCAGGTTCGTTCTTGGTCACGCCGGACCCGTCCCCGCCCCGCCCCAAAGTCGGCCAGCACCATTTCCTGATCAGGCAGCCGAGTTGAGATGAGAAGACCGGAAAGCCCTGTCATGATCCCGTCCGGTCACTTCGAAAGCAGAACCGACATGTCGCCAGCCCCGGAACCGACCGCCAGGATTCTACTGGTCGAAGACGACGCCGAAATTGCGGAGATGCTCGCGGCGCTCCTGCGGGACCAGTTCTTCTCGACGACCATCGCCGCATCGGGCGTCGAAATGGACCGGCACCTCAAGGAAGCCAGCTTCGACCTGGTCCTTCTGGATGTCATGCTTCCTGGCGAAGACGGCCTGTCGATCTGCCGCCGCCTGCGCGCCCAGTCCACGACCCCGATCATCCTCGTCACCTCGCTTGGCGAGGATATCGACCGCATCGTCGGCCTTGAGATCGGGGCCGACGACTATGTCACCAAGCCTTTCAACTCGCGCGAGTTGGTGGCCCGCGTGAAGGCGCTGCTGCGCCGCGCCTCATATGGTGAACGGCTTGCCGGCAAGACTCAGGTGCTGAGCTTCGACGGCTGGCAGATCGACGGCCTGTCGCGGCAGCTTCTTGCCCCTGACGGCACCGAGGTCTCGCTGACTTCCGCCGAATTCGACGTGCTCCTCGCCTTCTGCCGCCATCCCCGCCAGATCCTGTCGCGGGCCGAGCTTCTGGCCCTGACGCATGTCGGCATGGCCGGCCCGGAAGAACGCAGCATCGATGTGCACATCAGCCGCGTCCGCCAGAAGATCGAACCGAACCACCGCGATCCTGTCATGATCAAGACCGTCCGCATGGGCGGTTACATCTTCACCCCGCATGTCGAGGTTCTCTGATGTGGCGCCGGTTCAAGGAAGGCTCGCTTCGCTGGCAGATCGTGACGCTGGCCGTGCTGCCGATCTTCTTGGTGGGCGTCCTTGGCGTGATGACCGAACCGCCCCTTCCGGAAGAGACCGAGCTGACCCAGGCCGAGATCACCGCCGCCCGGATGGCCATGGTCGCGGATCAGATCGACCATGCGGAAACCCCCGAATTCGCTGAGGCCCTGCTTGCGGCAACGCGCAAATCGGGGCTTGAGGTGCAGCGGATCAGCCCGTTTTTCGAACAGATGCAGGACTGGTCGCTTTTCCAGGAACGGATGCTGGCCGCCCTCACCACGGTGCACGGCCGCAACGCCTGGCCGATCGCGGGCGAGGACGGCCGTCGCCTGATCGCAGTCGAGGTCAAGGGCGGGCTCTTGGCCTTTGCACCCCTACTAGTACCCAGCCCGTGGCTGAACGACGATGTCGTCAACATCATCCTGTCAGTCGTGATCATCGTCCTTCCTGTCGCCCTTCTTTCGATCTACGCGGCGCAGTTGATTTCCAAGCCGCTGACCAGGATCGCCGCCGCCGCCCAAGCGCAGAACTCCACCGATCCGGCAGGCACGATCTTCGATGAAACGGGCCCAAGGGAAATCCGCCAGCTTGCCGGGCGGCTGAACGAGATGCGGTCGCGAATCGACAGCATGCTGAAGGAACGAACCGCCATGCTGCGCGCCGTCAGCCACGACCTGCGCACACCGCTGACGCGGCTGAAACTTCGGGTCGAGCGCTCCGTCGCGCCTGAGACTGCAGCGCCCCTGATGCACGACATCACCTCGATCAACGAGATGATCGACGAGACGCTGAACTACCTGCGCAGCGACAGCGAGACCGAGAAGACCCGAAAGATCGACCTTCCCAGCCTATTGCGCACAATCTGCTCCGACTTCACCGACATCGGCGCCAGTGTCTCGTATTCCGGCCCGGACCGCCTTACCTTCACCTGCCGGTCGAAGGCCCTTGCGCGCGCGGTCTCGAACCTCGTGGACAATGCCGCCAAGCATGGCGATAGGATCGGCATCGATCTTTCGCCTCAGCCCGGCGGCGGGGTACGGATCGAGGTGACCGACAACGGCCCCGGAATCCCGGCCGATCTGCGCAAGAAGATGCTGGAGCCCTTCGTCAAGGGAGATCCTTCACGCGTGCCCGCCTCGCGCAGCGGCTTTGGCCTCGGTCTCTCTATTGCCCAAGACGTCGTTCGCCGCCATGGCGGAACGATGGAGCTGATGCCCCGCACGCCCAAGGGCCTGGTTGTCGCGATTATCCTTCCGGCCACTGAAGAGGCTCCGCGTCGCGGGCCCAACTTACCCGACGCGCCGCCTGATCAAGGGTCCAACCGACTTTTATGAGCGCGTCATGAAAAGCCGGATCCATGCAAGGCCGGACAGGCCGACCCTCAACACTGATGTCGCCTGCGGGAAAACGGGGCTGCGCACGGCGAAACCGCTCCTGCCGGCGCCGGGGCAAGCTTCGGCGGAGCGCGGGCCCACCGCAGGACATGCGGCACGTTGCCCCCAGACTTCCGGAGGCTTTTCTCGTCCGGTTTTCATTGCCGAGTTTCGAGGTCAGCAGGTGGCGGTCTGCCGATGTCCGCGTCGTCACGCTTTCTCATGCCAGCCTCCAGGCTATGTCAGGTGCAAGAGGACGGCCACTCGCCGATGACGAACCGAGGGCCTGACATCCGCCAGGGGCAGCGGGAAAGGAGACTGGTCCGCATTCGCCTGACAGCACCTCCACCCCACCTCCGGGCGGCCGTCGGCTTCCGGCCGGGCGGTACCCCGTCTTTCGGTCGCGCGGGCGAGGTGGTCCGCGCGGGAGGCTGGCGCACGGGCCGTTTGATGATGCTCCCCTCGTCTTGACGGGCCGGCGCACGGGTCAAAGAATCCGGGCGCGCGCTCAACGCCCTTGTGGGCAAACGGGTTCCCCGCCATTCTGGCCAGGACGTCGGGGGCGGAGCGTCTTTCGGGGGTGCGGCCGCAATTTGGGGGTAACGCAGTCGGCCGCTCGGCCACACCAGGAATTCTCGCGCCATGTGCCCCGCCCAGCCGAATGCCAATTCGCCCCGCGGCTTCATCATCCCGATCGGTGGTGGTGAGGACCGCGTGAAAGAGCGCCATATCCACCGGCGCTTTGTCGAGCTTTCCGGGCGAACCAGTGCGGAGATTGTCGTCATCCCGACGGCCTCCGAGATGGAAATGACCGGACATGAGTACCGCCGCATCTTCCGCGACCTCGGTGCCGCGCAGGTTGAAATCCTGCCGATCACCCGCAGGGCCGATTGCGACAATCCCAGCTATCTGGCGCTGCTCGACAGGGCGACCGGGATCTTCCTCACCGGCGGAAACCAGCTCCGTCTCTCGACCATTCTGGGCGGGACTGCGATCGCCCAAAGCATCCGGCGCCGCAACGCTGCTGGGGCGCATGTGGCCGGCACTTCGGCCGGCGCGTCCATCATGTCCGAGCACATGATCGCCGGGGGCGACAGCGACACCTCGCCGGTCGAAGGCGCGGTCAGCCTCGCTCCGGGCCTGGGGCTCACCAATGCGGTCATCATCGACCAGCATTTCACCCAGAGGAACCGTCTTGGGCGGCTCCTGTCGGCCTCCTCCTACAACCCGTTCCTGACCGGGCTCGGCATTGACGAGGACACCGCCGCCTTCATCGGTCCGGACGGGGTTCTCGAAGTGGTGGGCTCCGGGACCGTCACCGTGGTCGATGCCTCCGAGCTTACGCATTCCTCCATGTGGGAGGCCCGGCCAGGCCAGGCCCTGACCCTTCTCGGGCTGAAGGTCCATGTCATGGGCGAAGGATGCCGCTACGACCTGAACGGACGCCAGGCCTTCCCCCCCGACAAGCATGCCGCTTTCTGCAGCCTGCCGGATCCGGCGGCCAAACCTCACTGATCCATCCCGACTGGAAGGAGAATTGCCGATGAAGATCGTCTCGACCAACGTGTTTGTCGGTCCGAACGTTTGGGCAGGCTTTCCGGTCATCCGTCATGTCGTCGATCTGGGTGTGCTGGAGGAATGGCCCTCCGCCCGGCTGGGCGAGACCTGGATCGAGGCGCTGGTGGAGGCCCTTCCCGGCCTGCGCGAACATGGGTGCTCCTACCGCGAGCCGGGCGGGCTCATCCGCCGGCTGCGGGAGGGCGAGGGAACCTGGCTGGGCCACATCGCCGAACATGTGGCGCTGGAGATCCAGGGCGTGGCCGGATCGGACGTGTCCTTCGGCCGCACACGGGGAACGGGTGTCCCGGGGCAGTACAACCTCGTCTATGAGTACCGCCAGCGCGACGTGGGGCTCGATGCCGGAAAGCTGGCGATCCGTCTCCTGATGCACCTGCTGCCGGACCAGGTGAAGGCGCTCGCAGACTACGAGTATGACCCTGAGTTCGACTTCGCCGCCGAGCTGAAGAGCTTCGTTCTTTCGGCCCAGCGCCGGGAGTTCGGTCCATCGACCGGTTCGCTGGTGAAGGCGGCCGAGGAGCGCGATATCCCGTGGATCCGGCTCAACAACAATTCGCTGGTCCAGTTCGGCCATGGCAAGTTCCAGCAGCGCATCCAGGCCACGATCACCAGCCAGACCAAGCACATCGCAGTGGAGATCTCCTGCGACAAGGAAGACACCCACAACATGCTGAGCGACCTCGGCCTGCCGGTGCCGCAGCAGCGGCTGGTCTATTCGCCGGCCGAGGCGATCCGTGCCGCGCGCCGCATCGGCTATCCGGTGGTGGTCAAGCCCCTGGACGGCAACCACGGGCGGGGCGTGTCGATCAACCTGACGGAGGACGGGCAGATCGAACAGGCCTTCGGCGAGGCCAAGGCGCAGTCGAAGAGCCGGGGGATTCTGGTCGAGCAGTTCGTCACCGGCATGGATCACCGGATGCTGGTGGTGAACGGCGAACTTGTCGCCGTCGCCAAGCGGGTGCCCGGTCACGTCGTGGGCGACGGCAAGCATACGATCGCCGAACTTGTGGCGATCACCAACCAGGACCCGCGCCGCGGCATCGGACACGAGAAGGTGCTGACAAATCTGGAACTTGACGCCCAGGCGGAACGGCTGATGGCGGCAGCGGGGCACACGGCGGCCTCGGTCCTGCCGGCCGGGGAGGTCTTCTACCTGCGCTCGACCGCGAACCTGTCCACCGGCGGCACCGCCATCGACATGACCGACGTCTGCCACCCGGACAACAAGGACATGGCCGAACGCACGATCAAGGCCGTGGGCCTTGATGTCGGCGGGGTGGATTTCCTCACGCCCGACATCACCAAGAGCTACAAGGACGTGGGCGGCGCCATCGTCGAGGTCAATGCCGCACCCGGGTTCCGCATGCATGTCGCCCCCTCGGAGGGCAAGCCGCGCGATGTCTCGGGCAAGGTGATGGACATGCTCTTCCCGCCCGGCACCCAGTCGCGCATCCCGATCGGGGCGATCACCGGCACCAACGGCAAGACCACGACCAGCCGGATGCTGGCCCATATCATGAAGTCCTCCGGCAAGATCGTCGGCATGACCTCCACCGACGGGGTCTATGTCGATGGGAAACTCACCGTGAAGGGCGACATGACCGGGCCGGCCTCGGCGCAGATGGTGCTGCGCGATCCGTCCGTCGATTTCGCGGTGATGGAGACGGCACGGGGCGGGCTCGTCCGCTCCGGCCTCGGCTACCAGCGCTGCGACGTCTCGGCCTGCCTGAACGTGACCTCCGATCATCTGGGCCTCGGCGGGATCAACACGCTGGAGGAGCTGGCGGTCGTCAAGCGCGTGGTGGTGGAGACGGCCACCGACACCGTCGTTCTGAACGCCGACGACCTCCACTGCCTGCGCATGGCCGATTTCTGCCGCGCAAACCACATCTGCTATGTCACGATGAACGCCGACCATCCGCTGGTGAAGGAGCATATCCGGGCCGGCGGACGCGCCGTGGTCCTGGAAAAGGCCATGAACGGCGACATGATCACCGTCTATTCCAAGGGGCTGCACCTGCCGGTCCTGTGGTCGCACCTGATCCCGGCGACACTGGAAGGCAAGGCGCTCTACAACGTCCAGAACGCCATGTTCGCCTGTGCCATGGCCTTTGCCTTCGGGCTCGACCTCGACAACATCCGTCATGGCCTGCGGACCTTCGACACCAGCTTCTTCCAGGCCCCCGGCCGTACCAATGTCTTCGACGAGCATCCCTTCAAGGTCATCCTCGACTACGGCCACAACCCGGCGGCCATCGCCGCCATGGCCGGACTCGCCGGCCGGCTGGAAGTGAAAGGCCGCCGTCTGGTCGTCGCGGCCATGCCGGGCGACCGCCGAGACGAAGACATCGTCGCGGCGGCGAAGGAACTGGCGGGGCATTTCGACCACTATTTCCTCAAGCCGGACGATGACCGTCGCGGGCGGGGCGAGATGGAAGTGCCGGAAATGCTGCGCAAGGTGCTGCTGGCGGAAGGCGTGGAGGACAGCCGGATCACCCTTGCGCCCAGCGAGGTGGACGCCATCGAGCGCGGGCTCGAGGCGGCAAGGCCGGGCGATCTGCTCGTGGTCTTCGCCGATGAGCTCTCCCGTTCATGGAAGCAGATCATCTACTTCAAGAAGGCCGAACGCGAGGCGGCGGCGCCGGTGCCGGTCAAGGCGGAACGCAAGGTGGGCTTCGAGGAGCTTCTGGCCGGGGGCGACACGCTGATCCGGGACGAGCGCGGGGTGCGCCTGGCCAAGGGCGGGGGCAACGAGGAAGCCGATTGAGCAATGCCTGCCCGATATCGCGAGCTTGCCGACGCGCTGACAATCCCGGTTCCGGACGATCCGGCGCTGGTGCTCGATGGTTGCCGCAGGCTGCTCGGCCCCAATCTCTACTCCGGTCTTCCCGGCGCCGTCGGCGACGGCCTGTCGCCCGGCTTCGACGCCGGGCAGGTGCTGGACCTGTGGCAGGAGCAGGCGCGCCTGCTGCTGGACGGTCTGGGCTGGAAGGCGGAGCTCGTCCTGCGGCCCTTCGCCGGTGGCGGCAGCCTGTTCCTTCCCGCCCCCATCGACCAGTTGATGACGGCCGCCTATGTCGTCGAGGGCGCCTGGCATCTCGCGGCCTGCAAATTGCTCGACCACCCGGCATGGCCCCAAGCCCGGATGATCGAGGAATTGCGCCGGGTCGCGGCGCTGGAGGCAAACCCCGCCCTGCCCCGGCTAGCCGAAGCGGCGGAATCGCGCGGGATCGACCGGGTTCTTGACGATGACGCGATCACCTTCGGCCATGGAAAGGGCGCCCGGACCTGGGAGACGGATGGCCTGCCGGACCTGTCCGAGCTTGCGTCCCTGCATGACATTCCCCTTGCGCTCGTCACCGGAACCAATGGCAAGACCACGACCACCCGCCTGATCGCGGCCATGGGTACGGCGGCAGGCAGGGTCGCGGGCCTGTCCTCGACGGATTTCGTCCGGGTGGGGGACCAGATCATCGCTCAGGGCGACTATTCGGGGCCGGCCGGCGCGCGCCTCCTGCTGCGGCATCCCGGGTTGGAATTCGCCGCCCTTGAGATCGCCCGGGGCGGGATCCTGCGGCGCGGCCTTCCGGTTGGCCATGCCCGTGCCGCCGTCGTCACCAATGTCGCGGCCGATCATCTCGGGCAATACGGGATCAATTCCGTTCCGGATCTGGCCGAGGTCAAGCTTTCGCTGCGGCGCGGGCTCGTGCCGGGCGGCGCACTGATCCTGAACGCCGAGGACGAGATGCTGCGCCGGATGGCGCCCGGGCGGACGCCGGCCCCGGTCTGGTTTGCCCTCGATCCGGCGCGGGAGGAAATCCGCGCGGCCCGGGCCGCCGGCCGGCCCTGCGGCTGGCTGGAAGCGGGAACCATCCGCCTTTCGGACGGAAGATCCGTCAGAGACCTAATCGCGGCGGCCGACATCCCGCTGAGCCTGGGCGGGGCAGCGCGCTACAACATCGAGAACGCGCTGGCGGCGGCGCTTGCCGCGCGGACGCTCGGCATTCCGGATGAAGCGATCCGCCAGGCCCTGGCGGAGTTCCGCAGTGACGCAAAGGACAACCCCGGGCGCGCAAACGAGTTCTCGGTGAACGGCGCGCGGGTCTTCGTCGATTTCGCGCACAACCCCCATTCGATCGCGGCGATCACCTCGGCGCTGGCGGCGGTACCGGCGCGGCGCCGCTTCGTCCTGCTCAGCCATGCGGGCGACCGGAGCGACGCCGAGATCCGCGCACTCGCCGAGGGAGCGCTGGCGCTTGGCGCGGACACGGTCGTCGCGGCCGAGAACCCCAAGTACCTGCGCGGACGGCAGCCGGGGGAAGTCTCCGGACTTCTGCGGCAGGCCTGCCTCGATCGGGGACTCCCTCCCGAGCGCGTGCTCCTCGCTGCCAGTCCCTTTGCCGGGGTCGAAGCGATCCTGCGGCTGCTGGCGGCGGAAGACCTCGCGCTATTGCTGGTCCATGACGAGCGCGACCGGATTTTCGACCTGCTCACCGCCCCGGCCGCCCAAAGCGCCGACCGATAGGCAAGACCCCGCTGAAAGGCCTCCGCGCGACGCCAAGGGGGGGATGGGCGACGGCACCCGCGCGCCCCGCTCCCGCGCGGAACGGCTGGCGTCAGCCGGCCTCCAGCCGGCGCGCGGCGAGCCAGCTCGCGCCGGCCATGACCCCGGCCGTGACAAGGCAGAGCGGCAAGCCGCCAAACTGGAAACTCACCCCGGAAAGCAGGGTCCCGATCAGGCGGCCGGCGGCATTGGCCATGTAGTAGAAGCCTACGTCGCGGGTGATCCGCTCCGCAGCGCCGAAGGCGAGGATCAGGTAGGAATGGAGCGCGGAATTCACCGCGAAGACGAAACCGAAGACCAGAAGCCCTGCGACAAGCGCGACCGTAAGCCAAGGCGTGGCGCCGCCTGCCGCCCAGGCCGCCGCAGCAAGCACCAGCGGCACAGGCACAAGCATGCCGGACCAGAACACCGCACTGCGCTTCGTCTCGGCTTCGCCCTGCCCTTTCGCCCCGAGGAGGCGGGGGGCAAGCCCCTGTACTGCGCCATAGGCGATGATCCACAAGGCCATGAAACCGCCGACGAGGAAGAAGGCCTCGCGCCGGCCCTCGGCCGTGCCGTCCGACAGCACCGCCTGGAAATAGACCGGGATGCCGACCACGAACCAGACATCGCGCGCCCCGAAAAGGAACATGCGGGCGAGAGACAGGCGATTGACGCGGGTGTCGCGCGACCGCCAGCCCGACCATTCGTCTTCCGCTCTCATCCGCCCCGGCAGGCCGGAGGGCAGGAACAGAACCAACGCGAGCAGGATCGCGGCCAGACCCAGCGCCATTCCCCAAAGCGCCGTTGCGAAACCTGCGAGGGCAAGAAGTGCCGCGCCCAGGAAGAAGCCCAGGCCCTTCACCGCATTCTTCGAACCCGTGAGCCACGCCACCCAGCGGAACAATCCGCCTTCCCCGGCAGGGGCAAGCAGCTTGACCGCCGACTTCGAGGACATCTTGGCCAGGTCCTTGGCCGCGCCAGACACACCCTGCACGGCCATGACAAAGACGACCGAAGTTGCCATGCTCCATGACGGATCAAGCCGGGTCAGCGCCAGCAGCGCGCCAGTCTGGAGCGACAGCCCGGCGTAGAGCGTTGCGGCAAGCCCGAACCTTGCGGCAAGCCAGCCGGCGGCCAGATTGGTCGCGATCCCGGCAAGCTCGTAAAGAAGGAACAGCCAGGCCAGTTGCACCGGCGTGAAGCCAAGGCCGTTGAAATGCAGCAGCACCAGCATCCTGAGCGCGCCGTCCGACAGCATGAAGGCCCAATAGGCTGCGGTCACCGCCGCATAGGCGCGCAGCGAGTTCGTCTTGGCGGCAGCGCCCCTCACGCCGGCCTCCCGGTCAGGCGGGCGAGGCCGGACCCGAAAACGCGGCCGGCCGGCGCGCCGCCATCCTCCACTGCCGCGCTGGACAGCGTCTTTCCCGCCCCGGCAGCCTGCTCGGGCCCGGAGGGCGCGGCGGTCTTGCATAGGTCTGCGCCGCCGATCAGCGGACCGACGCCCGCCTCGGGCGGCGACACAGCCGCTGCAATCAGGAAGAGGACGATGCAACGCATGGGATCAGTCCTGCGCCAGCGCTTCGCTGCCGATGGCATCGACGCGGGCCTGAAGCGACATCCGGCCGAGGCTGTCGAAGGGCAAGGCCACGAAAGCCTGGATGCGGCGGCGGAGCATGCCGTAGGTCTGGGCGAACGCCAGCGCCTTCTCCGTCTCGCTGCCTTCGGCCTTGACCGGGTCGGGCAATCCCCAGTGGCCGGTGATCGGCTGACCCGACCACGGAGGGCATTCCTCGGCGGCGGCGGTGTCGCAGACCGTGAACACGAAATCCATTCCGGCAGAGCCCGGTTGGCGGAATTCGGAGATGTGTTTCGGTCGCAGGTCCGAGGTGCGGTGGCCGTTGCGGCGCAGGACCTCTAGCGCCAGCGGATGGACGGCCGCGTTCGGGTGTGTGCCGGCCGAGAAGGCCCGGAACCTGCCGCTGCCCAGGTCCCGCAGCAGCGCCTCGGCAAAGATCGACCGGGCCGAATTTCCCGAGCAGATGAACAGCACGTCGAAGCAGGTGTCGCTCATGGAGGAGTGCCTTTGGTCGGAAAGGACCGGCGGAAGCAGATCGGACCGCGCCCGGCCGACATCGAGCGCCAGATAGCCGATCAGGCCCTGGGTCAGGTCAAGGTTGACGGAATAGTGCAGCGACCGGCCTTGCCGCGTGACCCGCGCCAGCCCTGCCGACGCAAGGTCGGAAAGGTGGTGCGACAGCGTATTCGACTTGAGCCCGAGCGCTGCGGCAATTTCAGTCGGGCGTGCGCCTTGCGGGGCAAAGCGCATCAGCAGGCGGAAGACTGCGAGCCTGTCGGGATGGCCAAGGGTTGAAAGGGCGCGGGCGGCGGCGGCGTGTTCCATAATTCCGGATTACAGGAACCGTCCTGGACCGCCAGTGAAGGTTTTGTGACGCCGCCGCAAACGCGGGAGGACCCGGCGCCGGCGCGGCGCCGAAGTCACCAGTCGCGGACCGACGCGATCCTTCGCCGTCTTGTTGCGGGCGGGGCGGCCCGGCGTTGCATTAAAACAAACGTTTGAATATAGTGGAGCCATGACCGAAGCCTCCTCCCCTTCAGACCGCACCCGCGATTCCCTGATTGCGGCGGGGATCAGGCTCTTCGGCAGACAGGGCTTTGCGGCAACTTCCGTCCGCCAGTTGGCAAACGAGGCCGGGGCCAATATCGCCGCCATCACTTACCACTTCGGGGGAAAGGAAGGACTGCGCCTGGCCTGCGCGGAGGACTTCGGCCGCCGGATGAGCGCCGCGATGGCTGCCGCGCAGGTCTCGGCCGAACCGAGCCCCTTGATGGCCAGGAACGAGGTGAAGGCCTTCATCCGCGCCATGGCGCGTTTCCTGATCGGCGCCGAGGGCGCGAGCGAACTGGTCCCCTTCATGTTGCGCGAACTGTCCGAGGACGGGCCCGGGCTCGATACCGTCTATCGCAAGTTCGCCGAGCCGGTTCACCGCAGGCTGTGCTGGCTCTGGGGCACGGCGACGGGAACGGAGCCCGAGAGCGAGGCGGTTCGCCTTGCCGTCTTTTCCGTCATCGGCCAGATCTTCTACTTCCGCATCGGCCAGCCTGTCGTCTCCCGCCGGATGGGATGGGAAACGGTCGGGCCAACAGAAATCGACCTCATTACCGCAAGGATCATCGCAACGCTCGACGCCCTTCTGGACGCCGGAAAGGGAGCCTGAAATGTTTCTATGCGCCGTCCCGCTGGTCTCTGCGCTGTTCGACAGCTGCAACCCGACCATGCCGCTCGCCACCGGCTATGTCGAAGGCGAATATGTGCTGATCGCCCCGGTCTCCGCAGCCCAGATTCTCGCCCTTCCCGTCGCCACCGGGGACCGGGTCAGCGAAGGGCAACCCCTTGTGCTGCTGGAACGGCGCGACGCCGAGATCGCCCTGGCGCAGGCGGAGGCCGCGCTGTCGCGGTCCGAGAGCCAGCTCGCCAACCTCAGGCAGGGCAAGCGGCCGGAGGAAATTCAGGTGATCGAGGCCGCGCTCGCTTCGGCCCGGGCCCAGGCCGGAGAAGCGCGCAGGAATGCCGATCGGCTCATCGGCCTTGCCGGGCGCGGGATCGCCACGGAAACCCAGCGCGACGACGCAGCAACGTCCGCCGAAATGGCCGAGGCGCGGGTGGCCGAGATCGAGGCCAATCTTGCCGTAGCCCGGCTTCCGGCGCGCGCGGGCGAGATCGCCGCCGCCGAGGCCGGCCTGCGCGAGGCGACAGCGGCGCGGGACCACGCGCGCTGGACCCTCGACCAGCGCGAATTGACCGCGCCCGCCACCGGCACCGTGACCGACATCATACGGCGCCCGGGCGAGGTCGCCTCCGCCGGCCAGCCGATCCTGTCGATCCTCCCCGACGGTGCGGTCAAGCTGCGCCTCTACCTGCCGGAAGCCGCGCTGTCCCGCGTCCTGCCCGGCGACCTGCTCGACCTGCGCTGCGACAGCTGCCCGCCGGGAATGACCGCTGCCGTCAGCTACATTGCCGACGGGCCGGAGTTCACGCCTCCGGTCATCTATTCCGTCGAGAGCCGGCAGAAGCTCGTGTATCTCGTCGAAGCCCGCCCCGTCGGTGGCACGGTCTTGAAACCCGGCCAGATCGTCGATGTCGATCTCCATGAGGCCGGACCGTGAGCGCGCGGCCAGCCATCGACGTCGCGGGCCTGGTCAAGCGCTTCAACGGGCGGACGGTCGTTGACCATGTGTCGATGACGGTTCAGGCCGGCGAGATCGCGGGGTTCCTCGGCCCCAACGGCTCGGGAAAGACCACGACCATTCGGCTGATGTGTGGCCTGCTGAAGCCCGATGCCGGTGAAGGCCAGGTCCTCGGCCACGACATCCGGCGCGAAGGCGCGGCGATCAAGCGCGAGGTCGGCTACATGACCCAGCGCTTTTCCTTCTACGAAGACCTGACGATCGAGGAGAACCTCAATTTCGTCGCCGGGCTCTACGGCCTGACTTCGCCCAGGCGGGCGGTGGCCGACACGCTGGCCGATCTGGGGCTGACCTCGCGCAAGGGTCAGCTTGCGGGCTCGCTCTCGGGTGGATGGAAGCAACGGCTGGCGCTTGCCGCGTGCATCATGCACCGACCGCGCCTGCTGATGCTCGACGAGCCCACCGCCGGCGTCGATCCCAAGGCGCGGCGCGAGTTCTGGGACGAGATCCATCAGCTTGCCGCCGGGGGCCTGACTGTCCTCGTCTCCACCCATTACATGGATGAGGCCGAGCGCTGCCACCGGATCAACTACATTGCCTATGGCAGACTGGTCGCGCAGGGGACCGTGGCCGAAATGGTCCGCGACGCGGGCCTGACCACGGTGGTTCTGGAAGGGCCCGGCACGCCCGAAGCCGCGCGCCGACTGCGCGGCATGCCGGGGATCGACCAGATCGCGGCCTATGGCAATGCGCTGCATGTCATCGGACGCGACAGGCCGGCACTTCTGGCCTCGGCAAGTGCCATCGCCAGTGACACCGGGACGGCGCTGCACGAGGCCCCCCCGAGCCTGGAGGACGTCTTCATCCAGCTGATGGGCGAAGCCCGGGACAATGCCGCATGAGCACGCTGCGCAACCTCTTTTCGTTTCGCCGCCTGCGCGCCCTGATCGCCAAGGAAGTGATCCAGATGCGGCGCGACCGCATCACCTTTGCGATGATGATCGGCGTGCCGCTGATGCAGCTGATGCTCTTCGGCTTCGCGATCAACAGCGACCCCAAGCACCTGCCGGCGGCGCTGGTCGCGCCCACCCAGGACCGGTTCACCCGCGCCATGGTCAGCGCGCTGGAGACCACCGGCTATTACCTCTTCACCCATGTGGGCATCACGGCGGCCGAAGCGGAGTTCCTGATCGCGCGCGGGGATGTCAGCTTCGTGGTGACGGTGCCCTCGGACTTCGGCCACCGGGTGCTGCGCGGCGACCACCCCCAGATCCTGATCGAGGCCGATGCGACCGACCCTTCCGTGGCCTCCGGCGCGATCTCGACCCTCGGCACCGTGGCCGCCGATGCGCTCCAGCGCGAGACCGGGGGCGAAGCGGAGGCGCTGGCCCGCGCCGCATCGCAGCTGTCGGTCGTCGTCCACCGCCGCTACAACCCCGAGGGCATCACCCAGTACAACATCGTTCCCGGGCTTCTGGGCGTCATCCTGCAAATGACCATGGTGATGATGACCTCCATGGCGCTGACCCGCGAAATCGAGCGGGGAACGATGGAAAACCTGCTCGCCATGCCCGTCACCCCGGCCGAGGTGATGCTGGGAAAGGTCCTGCCGTATTTCGCGGTGGGCGCGGTGCAGGTGACGGTGGTCCTGTCCGCTGCGCGGCTCGTCTTCAACGTCCCCTTCGTCGGCAGCCTGCCGCTGCTCCTCGCGGGCGTCGGCCTGTTCGTGATGGCGCTGGTGCTGCTCGGCTACCTGATCTCGACCATTGCGCGGACGCAGATGCAGGCGATGCAGCTCACGTTCTTCTACTTCCTGCCCTCGCTGCTGCTTTCGGGTTTCATGTTTCCGTTCAGGGGCATGCCCGGATGGGCGCAGACCTTGGGCGAGGTGCTGCCATTGACCCATTTCCTGCGATTCATCCGCGCGATCATGCTCAAGGGGGCCGACTGGCCGGCGGTGGCCGGACATATGGTCCTGCTCGGCGTCTTCGTCCTTGTCTTCTCGCTCCTGGCGCTCCGGCGCTTCCGCCGCACGCTCGACTAGCGCCGTCGCCGCAGAAGATCCCCGGCCGTGTCCCTGTCCTGCCGATCTGGCGAACCACCGGCTATCCTGCCGGCGCAAGCCCGGCGATTGCGGCCTCCACGCCGGGCCTGCGGCTGTAAAGGCCCAGAACCTCCGCCTGCATCCGCGCCAGCGCGGCCACCGTGTCGAGCACCGGCGTGGCGCGGCCGAGGCGGCGGGCCAGTTCCTGGACGGTGGAGACCAGCGCGTCCAGTTCCACCGGGCGACCGGCCTCGATGTCGTGGCGGGTCGAAGGCTTGTGGCCGACGATCTCTGCCCCGCCGTCGATCCGCCGCTCGATCTCCACAGCGAAATGCGCTCCCAGCGCCTCGCCCACCGCGCGGGCCTCGGTCATCGCGGCGCGGATCACTGCCCGGCACCCGGGATCGCCGCCGAGGAGATCAAGGCTTGCCCCGGTAAGTGCGGAGACGGGGTTGAATGTGGCATTGCCGATCAGCTTGACCCAGATCTCGTCGCGCAGCCGCGACTTGACCGGTGCGCGCAGCCCGCCCTTGCCCAGCACTCTGGACAAAGACAACGCCCGGGCGCTCATGCTGCCGTCCGGCTCGCCCAGCGTCACCCGGTCGCCGCCGAGATGGCGGACGATGCCGGGCGTCACGACCTCGCAGGCGGGATAGACGACGCAGCCGATGGCGCGCTGCGGTCCGAAGCCCGACCATTGCGCGCCGCCGGGATCCACCGTCTCCACCGGATGGTCGTCGAGCGCGGTTCCCGTCCCCGCCCGGTGGAAATACCACCAGGGAAGGCCGTTGACCGCCGGCACCACCGCCGTCTCCGGCCCGAGCAGGGGCAGGACCGCCGGCACCGCCGCCGGCACCGCCTGGGCCTTGAGCGCGATGACGACATAGTCCTGCACGCCAAGGCTGGCGGCATCGCCGGTCGCAGGCAGGCGCAGCACCTCGCGCGCCCCGTCACGCTCCAGCGTCAGACCGTTCTCGCGCAGCGCAGCCAGATGCGGGCCGCGTGCCACCAACGAAACCTCGGCACCGCCCCGATGCAGCGCATGGGCGAGAAGGCCGCCGATGGCGCCGGCGCCGAAGACGCAGACCTTCATGCCTCTTCCCCCAGCCCGAGCTTTGCCGCCAACCCGATCCGCTGCATCTTACCGGTCGCACCCTTGGGAATATCATCCAGAATCAGTACCCTGCGCGGCACTTTGAAGGCGGCGAGCCGCGCGGCGGCAAAGGCGCGGATCTCCTCGGGCGTGGCCGCCGCACCCTCCCTCAGCACCACCGCCGCACCGACTTCCTCACCCAAAGCCCGGTGCGGGATGGCAAAGGTGACGGCGAGGCCGATGGCGGGATGCTCCATCAGCACATCGTCCACCTCGCGTGGCGAGACCTTTTCGCCGCCCCGGTTGATGATTTCCTTCAGGCGCCCGGTCAGGAACAGGAAGCCGTCGGCATCGAAGCGCCCCTGATCGCCGGTGCGGAACCAGCCCTGGTGGAAGGCCCCGGCATTGGCCGCAGGATTGGCCGCATAACCCGCAGTCACGTTCGGGCCCCGGATCACCACTTCGCCCAGGACCTCCGGCGCCATGGTGACCTCCGCCCCGGTCAGGATCGCCACCTCCGGCCCTGCGGGCCTGCCGACCGACCCGGGCTTGCGCGCGGCACCCAGTGGGTTCGCCGTCATCTGGTGCGCGGCCTCGGTCATGCCATAGGCCTCGACCACCGGGCAGCGGAACGTGGCCTCCAATTCCGCCAGAACCGGTGCCGGCAACGAGGCGGAGGAGGATCGGATGAAGCGCAGCCGCGCCCCGGCCACCGCCTCGGTATTGCGCGGGGCGCGAGCCAGGATCGCCTGATGCATGGTCGGCACCGCCGTGTACCAGCTCGGGCCCACGTCCCCCAGCCACTCGAAGAACTTCAGCGCATTGAAGCCCGGCGTCACATGCAGCGCCGCCCCCGCCGCGAGCGAGGCAAGAACCGAGGCGATCAGACCGTGGATATGGAAGAGCGGCATGACGTTGAGCCCAAGGTCGGCCGGACTCAGCGCCAGCGAGGCGGCGACATGCCGGGCCGAGGCCGTGATATTCTCCTGGCTCAGGGGCACGATCTTCGGCCGGGCCGTGGTGCCCGAGGTATGCAGCACAAGCGCCTCGTCCGCCGCGGTCGCCTCGGCCGGATCAAGGGGGGCGCCTGGGGCAAGATCGGTCGAAAACCAGCCCGCCGGCGCGCCCGCCTCCCCACGCAGCAACGCCACCGGCACGCCGGCCGTCCGGGCAGCCCGAGCGGCAGGGCCGTCGGCGTCGGCGGTCAGCAACAGCCTCACGTTCAGATCGGTCAGGTAGAAGGCAAACTCCGCCTCGGTATAGGCGGGGTTCAGCGGGGCCGCCGAACAGGCGCCGGCGACCGCCACAAAGGCGCTGGCCGCCTGCGGCCCGTTCGGCAACACGATGGCGACCCGGTCCTGCCGTGCCAGTCCGGCCGCGCGCAGGGAACCGCCAAGGCCGGCCGCGAGCTCATTGAGCCCGGCAAAGCTCAGGGGCGGCGCGCCATCCGCGCGCAACGCGATCGCGTCGCCGGCGTGCTGCCGGAGGATTGAAGCAAGCGTGCTCATGGCCGCAGCCTTCCCTGCCCGAGGTCGTCGTCCGGACATCTGGCATTGCTTTGGCGCCGCTTCCAGCGGCTTGTATCCGCCGGCAATGGCGCTTGCGACGGGCCGGCCGCGAAGTTCGGTCGGAACCCGGACGCCTTGCGTCGAATCCCGCCTCGGTCATGATGCCGGAGCGGCGGCGAAGGAGGCAAGCCAGTGGCCAAGCCGACCTTTCAGAGCATTGCCGCGCGGGCCGGCCTGGGCACGGCGACAGTCGAGCGGGTGCTGAACGGTCGCGGCGGAGTGCGCCCCGAGACGGCGATGAAGGTCGTGGCCGCAGCCCGGGCGCTCGACTGGCCGGGCCGGCTGCCGGAGCGCCACCGGGGTCTCCTGCGGATCGAGGTCCTGCTCGTCCGGCCGGATTCCAGCTTCTTCTCGCGACTGGCGCGCGCCTTCCAGCGCATCGCCGCCTCGCTCGACCGGGCGTTGCAGATCAATGTGACCTTCCTGGCCGAGTCCGATCCCGCCTCGATCGCCCGCCATATCGAGCGCAACACGGTGCCGCGCGCCGGCCTGGTGGTCGCCGCGCCGGACACCGATTCCATCCGCGCCGCCCTGCGCAGCGTCATTTCCGGCGGGCTGCCGGTCGTGCAGGTCGTCTCCCGGGTGATCGACGAGGCGGAGTTCGTCGGGATCGAGAACCATGCCGCCGGCCGCACCGCCGGCTTGATCGTTTCGCGCATGTGCAGGGCGGAAGGCGAGGTCCTGGTGCTTTGCCACAGCGGCAATTACGAGGTCCATCGCGCCCGGGTTCGCGGCTTCTCCGACTATTTCGCTGCGGCGCCCTCTGCCGGGCTGCGCTTCGTCTTCGCCGCATTCTGCCAGGACTCCCAGGAGCTTACGGCGCGCCGCTTGCACGAGGCGCTGCGCCAGTGGCCGCAGCTCGCGGCGATCTACAACGTCGGCGGGGCGAACCCTGCGGTGTTCGACATCCTCGCCAGGCACGACCGGCACGTCTTTTTCGTCGGCCATGAACTGACCGACTACAGCGCCCAGGCGCTCAAGTCCGGCATCGCCGACGTCATCCTCGACCAGATGCCCGAGGCGCAGGCACGGCGGGCGGTCGATCTGCTGCTTGCCCGGCTGGGGCTGACCGATGTGGCGATCGAGAACCCGCCGATCCGGTTCACCACCGTCACCGCCGAGAACGTCTGATGTGATCTGATCATTCCGGCGCATGCCCTGCGCGACATGGCCTGATAGAACTCGCTCCAGGAACCCGGGAGGAGCTTTGATGCAGCGCCGGCTATCCGTTCACGATCTTCTCGCCGGCAAAGGCCGGCGAAAATGGCTGCAGGTCCATGTCGAGAGCGGCCCTGAGGCGGCCGCTGCGGTTGCGGCGGGGATTGCGGTCATTTCCTGCGAGCCGGACCAGACACTGGAGCCGATCCGGGCGGCGGCGCCGCTGGCCTTCATCTCGGCGGGGATGCCGCTCGGGGCGGTCGCCTCTCCGGCGGAGGCGGTGCGCGAGGGCTTCAACATCCTGAAACGCGGTGCGGATGCCGTCTATTGCTCGCACTCGCCCCTCTTCATCGAAGCGATGGCCCGCGAAGGCATCCCGGTCACCGGCCATGTCGGGCTGGTGCCGGACCTCGCCGCCTGGACCGGGTTCCGCGCCATCGGCCGCACTGCTGACGAGGCCCTGAAAGTGCTGCGCAAGGTCCGGGACCTCGAAAACGCCGGCGCCGCCTGCATTGAGGTCGAAGTGGTGCCGGTGGAGCTTGCCGATCACATCACCCGGGCGACGCCCATGGTGACGATGGGCATGGGCTGCGGCGATGTCTGCGACACGCAGTATCTGTTTTCCTGCGACATCCTGGGCACCAACACCGGACACTACCCCCGACACGCGAAGAAATACGCCGACCTTGCGGCGCTGGAGGCGCAGTTGCAGGAGGCGCGGGTTGCGGCGTTCGGCGCCTTTGCGCGGGACGTGGCGACCGGGGGCTATCCCGAACGGCGCCACGAGGTGCGGATGGATGCGACGGAATTCGAAGCGTTCCTCAAGCGCGCCCAGACGATCTGAGGAGGCGGCGATGGATGAGCTGAAGTTCGGCACCCGCGACAAGCGTGGCAATTACTCCCCTGCCGAACCCGCCGGCACCGCGCCGCTCTTCGTCTTTCCGCCGCAGCCGCTGGCACTGCTGAAATGGTTGCCGAGCTATTTCCTGCCCTACAACGCGCTGTTCTTCGTCTCGGCCCTGGTCTGGTGGAACTGGATTGTCCCGCCCGTCGCGGTCCTGCAGGTTCTTGGCTGGGGCTGGGTGCTGAGGCTTTTCGCGGTGAACGCGCTGGCGGTGTTCCTGTGGTACTTCGCCTTCGAGCTGCACCTCTACATCCGGCGCGCGCAGGGCAACCGCTTCAAGTACAATGGCAAGTTCCCGGCCGACGCGCCTTCGGACGTGTTCTGGTTCAAGAGCCAGAACCTCGACAATTTCCTGCGTGGCTTCCTGTCCGGCGTGCCGATCTGGACCGGGCTGCAGGTTCTCATGCTGTGGAGCTTTGCCAACGGCTATGCGCCATGGCTTGCCTTCGCCGACCATCCGGTCTGGCTCGTTTTCCTGTGCCTGATCGTGCCGGTGATCCACGAGTTTCACTTCTTCTGCATCCACCGGCTGATCCACACGCCCTTTCTCTACAGATGGGTGCACTCGGTGCACCACAACTCGGTCAACCCTTCGCCCTGGTCATCCCTGTCGATGCATCCGGTCGAGCACCTGCTCTATTTCGCCACCGTCCTTTACCACCTGATCCTGCCCTCCCATCCGCTGATCGCGCTCTACCAGCTGCACTTCGCCGGGTTCGGCGCGGTCCCGGGCCATGTGGGTTTCGACAAGGTCGAGGTCACGGACGAACGGGCGATCGATACCCATGCCTATATCCACTACCTGCACCACAAGTATTTCGAGGTGAACTACGGCGATGGGCTGATCCCCATCGACAGGTGGATGGGCACATTCCACGACGGTTCAAGCACGGGCGACGAGCGGATGAAGGAGCGTCACCGCCGCAAGAAGGAGCGCCTGAACCGGACCTGAAGGGAACCGGCCCGTAACCGGGTGCGTAGCTCCCGGGCCAAACCGGCGACCTGCCGGTCCCTGCGCAGCCCGGTTTTCCGGTGCCGAGAAAAATGATCTGATCGGATCAATAATGATGTGCTACGGCTTATCTGGCCGCGATAAGGTTGCTTGCGAAGACCGCAGGGCTGAATCGACGAAGAAAAGAAAACTGCGGCGAAGGCCGATGCCTGTCGCGGCAGGCAAGGCCAGAGGGGGAGGACGATGTCCGACAGTGAGGCGCCAGCCGCACGCAAGCCGGTCGTCGAGATGCGTGCCGTCGGGAAATCCTTTCCCGGCGTGCGCGCGCTGCACAATGTCGGCTTCGACCTCTTCGCCGGCGAGGTCCATGCCCTGATGGGCGAGAACGGCGCCGGCAAATCCACCCTGATGAAGATCCTCACCGGGGTCTATCAGCCCGATGCCGGCGAGATTCGCGTCGATGGCGTTCCGGTGTCGCTGCCCGACCCTCATGCCGCCCAGTCTCTGGGGATCAGCATCATCCATCAGGAACTGTTCCTGATGAACCACCTGACCGCAGCGCAGAACATCTTCATCGGTCGCGAGCCGCGCAAGGGCTTCGGCCTTTTCGTCGATGAGGAGCGGATGAACCGCGAGGCGGCCGCGATCTTCCGCCGGATGAAAGTGGACATTCCGCCTGCGGCCGAGGTCGGACAGATGACGGTGGCCCGCCAGCAACTGGTCGAGATCGCCAAGGCCCTGTCCTACAATGCCCGGGTGCTGATCATGGACGAGCCCACGTCCGCGCTCAACGAAGTGGAGGTCGCGCATCTGTTCTCGGTCATCGACGACCTCAAGGCGAATGGTGTCGGGATCGTCTATATCACCCACAAGATGGACGAGGTGAAACGCATCGCCGACCGGGTGACGGTGATGCGTGACGGCCAGTATATCGACACGCTGCCTGCCGCCGCGACGCCGATGGCGACGATCATCCAGTTGATGGTGGGCCGGGAACTGGCGGACCAGCACCGCGCCACCGGACAGCGGACCGAGGACGAGGTGCTCCGCGTCACGGGCCTGAGCCGTGGCAGCGCCATCCGCGACGTGAGCTTCAGCCTTCACCGGGGCGAGATCCTCGGCTTTGCCGGCCTGATGGGCGCCGGTCGTACCGAAGTGGCGCGCGCGGTCTTCGGTGCCGATCCGATCGACGGTGGAACGATCGCCGTGCGTGGCAAGGAATGCCGGATCGCCTCCCCCGCCGATGCCGTGGCCCGGGGCATCGCCTATCTCAGCGAGGACCGGAAGCATTTCGGCCTGGTGACCGGCATGTCGGTGCGCGACAACGTCACCATGGCCAGCTGGTTCCGCTATGTCTCGGGCCGCGTGTTCATGCGCGATGCGGCGCTGGACGAGGTGGCGAAGGACTATGTCGCCAGGCTAAGGGTCAAGACGCCTTCGGTGAACCAGGAGACGCGGCTCCTGTCGGGCGGCAACCAGCAGAAGGTCGTCATCGGCAAATGGCTCCTGCGCGACTGCGACATCCTGATCTTCGACGAGCCGACGCGCGGCATCGATGTCGGCGCCAAGGCCGAGATCTACCGCTTGCTGGAATCGCTGGCGGCGCAGGGCAAGGCGATCATCGTCATCTCCTCGGAACTTCCCGAGGTCCTGCGCCTGTCGCACCGGATCGCGGTCATGTGCGAGGGCAGGATCACCGGTGAACTCGACGGTCGCACGGCGACGCAGGAAGATATCATGACGCTGGCAACACAGCGCGTCGCCAAGGCGGCCTGAGGGGGAGAGACGACCATGACCGACAGCGCTCTCGATACGGCGGCGGCCGGAAAGCCGGGGTTCCTGACCGCCTCGACCATGCAGAAGGCCGTGGCGTTCGTGGTGCTGGTCGTGATGCTGGCCTTCTTCAGCATCTTCGCGGCGAATTTTGCCGCCTGGAACAACATGGTCAACATCATGCAGGCGACGGCCGTGAACGGCGTCCTCGGCGTGGCGGTGACCTTCGTCATCATCTCCGGCGGCATCGACCTGTCGGTGGGCACGATGATGACGCTCACTGCCGTCATGGCCGGGATCGTCCTGACCAATATGGGCATGCCGCTTCCGGTCGGGATCGTCGGGGCCATCGCCTCGGGCGCGGTCATGGGCGCCGTCTCCGGCGGCGTGATCGCCAAGCTGAAGATCCCGCCCTTCATCGCCACATTGGGGATGATGCAGATCGCTCGGGGGCTGGCGCTGGTCTTCTCCGGGGCCAAGCCCATCTATTTCAACGACACGCCCAACTACGGGCTCCTGTCGCCGGAAAGCTCGATCTCCGCGCTGATCCCGGGGCTGGAGATTCCCAACGGCGTGCTGATCATGTTTGCCGTGGCGATCGTCGCCTCCGTGGTGCTGAACCGCACCATCGTCGGTCGGATGACCTTCGCGCTCGGCTCCAACGAAGAGGCGGCGCGGCTGTCGGGGATCAATGTCGATCGCTGGAAGATCCTGATCTACGCGATCTGCGGCGGGATCTGCGGCATCGCGGGACTGATCGTGTCCTCGCGCCTGAACTCGGCCCAACCCGCGCTGGGGCTGGGCTATGAACTCGACGCGATCGCGGCGGTGGTGATCGGCGGCACCTCCCTGTCAGGCGGACGGGGCACGGTCATGGGCACCATCATCGGCGCCTTCATCATGAGCGTGCTGACCAACGGCCTGCGGGTGATGGGCGTTCAGGAGGAATGGAAGATCGTCGTGACCGGGGTGATCATCATCGTCGCCGTGTTCATCGACATCGTCCTGCGGAAGCGGACTTAACGGGGAGGAAGACCGGAAACTGGAGACCATTCGAAAAGACGAACTCCGGATGCCCCAGGCGTCCGGCACTGAAAACCAGGGAGGAACCATGAAAAAGACAATCCTGACGTCGGCGCTCGCCCTTGGCGTCGCCATGAGCGCGATGCCCGCGCTGGCCGACACCTACTTTCCGATCATCGCCAAAGGCTTCAGCCACCAGTTCTGGCAGGCGGTGAAGGCCGGCGCCGAAGAGGCTGCCGCGCGCAATGGCGTGACGATCACCTTCGAAGGCCCGAATACCGAGGCCGAGATCGACAAGCAGACCGATATCCTGAACGCCGCCATCGCCAAGAACCCGCAGGGCCTCGGCTTTGCGGCGCTCGACAGCCAGGCGCAGGTTCCGGCGCTGCAGAAGGCCGCCGACGCGGGCATCCCGATCGTCGCCTTCGACTCCGGCGTCGAAAGCGACCTGCCGCTGACCACCTGCACCACCGACAACATGGCGGCGGCGGCAGCAGCGGCCGATGGCCTGGCCAAGGCAATCGGCGAGGCAGGCAAGATCGCGGCCGTCATCCACGACCAGACGTCCGCCACCGGGATCGGCCGCCGCGACGGCTTCCTGAACCGGATCAAGGAAGCCTATCCGAACATCGAGGTGGTTGACGTCCAGTATGCCAACGACGCCCTGAAGGCGGCCGACAACGTCAAGGCGATGCTGCAGGCGAACCCCGACATCAAGGGCATCTTCGCCTCCAACGAAGGTTCGGCCATCGGCCTCGCCGTCGCGATCAAGGAGACCGGCGCGCAGATCGTGGGCGTGGGCTTCGACTCGGGCAAGAGCCAGAAGGACGCCATCAACGACGGCACCCTGATCGGCTCGATCACCCAGAACCCGGTGGGCATCGGCCAGTGCGTGGTCGACTCGCTGGCCAAGGCGATCAAGGGCGAAACCCTGCCCAAGGTCATCGACACCGGCTTCTACTGGTATGACAAGACCAACATGGCCGATCCGCAGATCGCGGCGGTCCTCTACGACTGACCCCTCCGCTTGCTGCCGGCGCTCCCCGTCCCCCGGGCGGGGAGCGTTGTCCACCCGGCCCCCTTCCGACCGACCACCGCCCTTGCCAGCCGCGCTAGGAGCCTTGCATGCTCATTGGGCTTGACCCAATCCTCGGGCCCGATCTGCTGCATGTCCTACGCGCCATGGGGCATGGTGACGAGATCGCCATCGTTGACGGCAACTACCCGGCGGCGAGCGATGCCAGGCGCATCATCCGTGCCGATGGTCTGGGGCTGATCCCAGTCCTGCGGGCCGTCCTTTCCGTTCTGCCCCTGGACCGATCCGTGCCCGAGGCCGTGTTCCGCGCCGTGAACGCAGCCGAGCCGGAGCGTACGGACGCGGTCCATACGGAGATCATCGCCCTCTGCGCCGAGATGGCACCCGACTGCAGCGTGACCCCGCTCGCCCCGGCGGCCTTCTATGCCAGGGTCCGCAGCGCCTATGCACTGGTCGCCACCAGCGAGCCCCGGCTCTTCGCCAATGTGATCCTGCGCAAGGGCGTCATCGCGGTCTGACAGCGGTTGTCCGGCGCCGCAGGCCGTCGGTCAAAGCCCGAACCACCGCGCCCTTCGCTCAGCGCCGAAACGGTCCTTGTGGGCCCGCCCCTCCATCGAGGGCGCGTGATAGACGCTCTCCGGCTTCGGCCCGCCGAGAAAATCGAGATCGGCCCAGCCGATGCGGCCGTCGCCGAACTCGACCAGGCAACTGCCCTTGCCGCTGTTGGGCTCCGGCGCGCCGCCCTTCATCCGGGCGATGATCGCGCTGGCCACCGCACGCGCCGCGCTTTCGGCGAAGGAGCCGGCCTTGGGCAGGCCGGTGGCCGCCAGATCGCCGATGGCATAGACACCGGCAAAGCGGGTTTCCATGCTGCGCAGGGTGATCGGAACCCAGCCGTTCTCCGCCAACCCGCTGTCGAGCACCGGCTTCGGCACCCGGTGTTTGGGGACGCCGAGGTAAAGGGCGAAAGGCAGCTCGCTGCCGTCATCCAGCACCGCCACGCGGCGACCGGGATCAAGCGAGGCGACCGACCGTCCGAGCAGCAGCCTGATGCCGGCCTCGGCAAAGGCCGCGACCAGATCCCGCGACAGATCCGCCGAAGCCGGCATCGGGCTCGACAGGGGACTGACGAGGGTGATCTCACCCCTGGCCCGCAGGCCCCTTTTCACAAGGTGATGGTGCAGCATCAACGCGCATTCGCTGGGCGCGGGCGGGCACTTGTAGGGGAAGGCGGAAATGCCGACGACCGCATGACCGCCCTCGAACCGCTCCAGGACCTCGCGGCAGCGGGCGGCGCCAGCCACCGAGTAGAACTCGTTCCCCGCCTCGGCCAGCCCCGGCGTGGCAGTGAGATCGAAATCCGCCCCCAGCGCCACCACCAGCACCTCGCCCTCGAACGGCCCGGCGCTGGTCTCGACCCTGCGGCTTTCCGGGTCGATGGCGGTGATCTCGGCCGAAACGAGCCGCACGCCCGGCTTGTGGAACCGGGCAAGGGGAAGCCGCACCGCTTCCGCCGTCTCGCGTCCGAACATCACGTCGATCTTGGAATAGCCGAAGACGAAGGCATCGCCCCTGTCGATCAGGGTCACATCGGCACTTTCGCCCAGAGCCTCCGACAACAGGGTCGCCAGTTCCAGCCCGCCGAAGCCGGCGCCGAGCACAAGTACGCGAGACTTCATCGCCTTCCTCCCTCAGCGCCGCAGGATCCTCCGGCTGTTCGTTTCGGCGAAAGCCTATCGCAAACCCGCCGTGCCGAAAGGAAAATCCTCCGGCCGCCGGGCAAGGGCGGGCTCAGGGGGCAACGAACTCGCGGCCCTTCAGCGAGGCGGCGAAACCGTCAAGCTGGGCGCTGACGTCGTTCCAGTGCGGCAGATCCTTCATCCGGCCAAGCCAGGCCCGGATGTGCGGATACTTGGAGAAGTCCGTGCCCACCATCTCGCCCAGCGCCACGATGCTGGACAGGAAATAGTCGGCGATGGTGATCTCGTCCCCGGTCAGCCAGGGCTTCCCGTGGCCGAGCCAGTAGCTTTCCAGAACGCCCAGCCAGAACTGGCTGTTCTTCTGTCCCCATTCGATCGTCAGTCGGTGGGTTTCGTCGGTCTGGCGCTTGTGATGGGGAAATAGCTGCGGATAGCAGAGGTTATAGCCCCAGTCGCGGTAGAAGTTGCTGTTGGCCCAGTCCATCACCTCATTGACCTTGGCCCGCTTCTTCAGGTCCTTGGGGTACTCCGGCAGGTCGTATTTGTCGGCAAGGTATTTCAGGATCGTCGAGCTTTCGGTCAGCTTCAGCTCCCCGTCCTCAAGCACCGGCACCAGCCGGTTGGGGTTGAAGGAGACATAGGGCTCCTGGTGATGGGCCCCGGTGAAGAGATCGACGACCACAGGCTCGGCCTCGATCCCCTTTTCGGCAATGAAAAGACGGACTGGCCGGCTGGTGATCGAGGCCGGATGCATGTGCAGCTTCATCTTGCGCTCCCTGTTTCGATGAAAGGTCTGGACGGCTCAGCGCCGGTAAGGGTCCTTGGCGCCGCGATCGGCGGACAGCGTCTGCTGGCGGCGCTCGACCAGCAGCTCGATCGCGTCTGCCAGATGGATCTCGGCGATGTTGTAGTCGCCCCGCGCCACGCGGAGCCGATGCGCCTCGATCATCACATCGGCATGGGTGCAGCCCACGGGCGGGAAGAAGCGGTACGAGGCCAGTTCGATCAGCAGTCCCATCGGATCGGTGAAGTAGATCGAATCCATGAACCCGCGATCCTTGATTCCGGAGTGCTTGATCCCGCGCTCGTCCAGCCGCTCGATCGCCTGGCGGATGGTGGCCGCGCTGACGTTGAAGGCAAGGTGATGGACGCAGCCGGGCTCGGTCGGCGTCCGGCGCGGGTCGGGCTTGCGGTTCTCGTTGGTGAAGACGGTGATGAGCCTGCCGTCGCCGGGATCGAAGTAGAGGTGGCCCTCCTCGGCCCGATCGAGATTGGGCTGGTCAAAGACGAAGGGCATGCCCAGCACCCCTTCCCAGAAGTCGATCGAGGTCTGGCGGTCGGCCCCCACAAGGGTGATGTGGTGGACCCCCTGCGTCTGCAACTTGCGCATCGTCATCCCTCCCCGGGGCCGGCCTCGGCCCAATCCACGATCTTTGACTTGTAATCGCTGCGCGCCAAGGTGCCCTGCGGCACGAGCCTGACCTCGCAACTTGCCAGCAGCACGTCACGCAGCTTCCGCGCGATGGCCTCCGCCAGACCTTCGGCGCCCGTTCCGCCGCCGGCAAGCTCCACCAGCACGGGCAATGGCGGGTCCTGCCGGGGGCCGCTCCGCCGGGGCCGGATCGAGATCACCCCGCTGACCGCCGGGGCAAAGCGTCCCACGACATCGCGAACGGCGGACGGATAGAGGTTGACCCCGCGCAGGATCAGGATGTCGTCCGTCCTGCCCATGCAGCGGACGCGGGGCGTGGACCGGCCGCAGGCGCAGGGCGCGGTCCAGACCCGGACATGGTCCCGGCTGCGGAACCGCAGCAGCGGCGCCGCCTGATGGTCGAGGTGGGTGTAAACCAGTTCGCCCTCGGCCCCATCTTCCACCGGCACCGGCCGCCCGGTCGCCGGATCGATCAGTTCGACATGGATGAGGCCGCCGCCGGAGAAATGCATCCCCTGCCGCGCCTCGCATTCTCCCCAGAGCGAGATGGCGATGTCGCCGATCCCCATCGCCTCGGTCACCCGCGCGCCCCAGCCCGCTTCCAGCCGGGCGCGGAAGGCGGGCTCTCCCCCGCCCGGCTCTCCTGCCACCAGAAGCCGGCGCACGGAGGATGCGGACGTGTCGATCCCCCGTCCCTCCGCCCATTCGATCAGGTGAAGCGCATAGGATGGCGTCAGCGCGACGATGTCGGGCCGCAGCATCTGCACCGCCGCCATCAGCCGCTCGGTCGCACCGCTGCCGATGGGGATATGGCACAGGCCAAGGCTGGCAAAGGCATCCAGCGCCGCACCGGCGGCAAAGGGCCCGGCATTGTAGGTGCTGACGATCCGCTCCCCCGCCCGCAGACCGGAAGCACCGTACGAACGGGAGGAGATCGTGATCCAGTTGGCAAGATCCTGCCGGGTCAGCGGGATGTAGCTCGGCGTCCCGGTGGTGCCGCTGGTGGAATAGATGCGCACCACCTCCGCCATCGGCACTGCAAGATGGGCGCCGATGGCGTTCCCTTCGGTGCGGCTGCGGCGCAGGTCGTCCTTCTCGGTGAAGGGCAATCCGGCGATTTCGTCCAGCCCGCCGGCATCCTCCGGACCGGCAAGACCCGCATCGCCCAGCCGCGCGCGGTAGAAGGGCGAGTGCGCGAAGAGATAGCGCAGCTGCCGACGATATTTCGCATCGTCGCCCTCGCAGCGAATGGCCGCCGCAACGGCCATCTCACCCCTCCTGCGGCCGGTAGCGGATCGCCTCTTCTGCCTTGGAAGCCATGAAGAAACCGATGGGCTGCTCGGCCTCCTCGGCCAGATGGGCAAGCAGGCTCGCTGTCCGGGCCAGGATGGGGATGGCCTTCAGCATCGTGGCAGGAAATTCCATGTCGAGCAGGACAGCGGCGATGGCGAGAGAGACGTTCATCGGCAGGGGCTTGCCCCAGACCTCCGGCACCGCCCGCTCGGCCCGGCGGGCGAGCCGCACATGCGGCCCGGCGCCCCAGGTCTCGGCCTCCGACAGGATGCGCTGCGCCCTCGGATCGACCGGCTGGTGCAGGGGATGGCCGAAGCCCGGGACCCGCCCCCCCGAGGCCCGGATCCGCGCCACATGGGCCTTGAGCGCTTCGTCCTCGTCCTTCGCGCCTGCGATTTCGCGTGCGGCCTCGCGCAGGAACTGACCCGCCGCCTCGGAAGTGCCCAGAACCACGCTGCCGCAGCCGAGGATCCCCGCCGCAACGGCGGCCTGAAGCACACCCGGATCGGCGGCATAGGTCATGCGGGCGGCCTGGTTGGTCGGCACCAGCCCGTGCTCGGCGATCGCCACCAGCACCATGTCGAGGAAGTGCGCCTCGCGCTCGGTCGGCATGCGGCCAGTGACCAGCAGGAAGAAGTAGCCGGTGAAGCCGATCTTCCCCATCAGCTCGGAACAGAGATCGCGACCGCGAACCGTGACGCTCGACGCATCGGCGGTGCTGATGGATGTCGATGCACTGCCGGCCTTGCCGATCAGCATGGATCACCCCTCCCCAGGATAGTCGGACAATATTGTCGGACAATAATTGATTGTCAATCGATCCCGCCCGTTCTAGTTGTGGTCTGCCAGGCGGAACCGGGCGGATGGACGGGCAAGAACGGACAGCCAGGTCGGAAGGGCACGGGCGCAAGGTCGCCGAGGTTGCGGCGTCGATTGTCGCGGCGGTGCGCTCCGGGCGCCTGGCCCCCGGGCAACGGCTGGTCGAGGCGGACCTGACCCGCGATCTGGGAATCAGCCGCAGCCTTCTGCGCGAGGCTTTCCGCAGCCTTTCGTCGCAGGGCGAGATCGAGCTCGTTCCCAACCGGGGCGCGGTGGTGCGCCGGCTGAGCCAGCGCGAGACCACCGAGCTTTTCCAGATCCGGATGGAACTTGAGGCGCTCGCGGCGCGGCTGGCGGCCGCAAGGATCGGCCTGGCCGGCGTGCGCGAGCGGTTCGAGGCCGAAACCGCCTCGATCCGCGATCCCTCGCCTCGCGTCTCGGCCACAGGCTACATCGCCGAGAACGAAGGCTTCCACGCCGCGATCTTCAAGGCGGCGGGCAACCGCGAACTGCAGAAGCTGAACCGCCAGCTGCACCTGTCGCTGATCATGGCCCAGATCAGCGGCCTCCTGACCGCGCCGGTCATCGCCGCCTCGCTGGACGAACACCGCACCATCGCTGCCGCCATCCTCGCGGGCGACGAAGGCGGGGCCGCGCGCGCGATGCGCGCCCATCTCGACCGTGCACGCGGCTTTGTGGAAAACCTGCCAGACACCCTTTTCCGCCGCGAGCCCTAAGCGTCTCGCTGCGCCGCGACTCAGCAAGGATCTTGCGGGCGCCCTGCCCAGATCCTGCCACGATTCCGCCCCGGTCCTGCCAGGCATGCAACCGGCGCGGGAAGACTTCATCCGTCCCGAGGATGCGTGGCGGGCACGGCCCCGCCTAAACTGGCCGCAATGGCACCACCAGATTTCAGTGGCGCCAGATACCCGTTCGGCGGCTGCCCGGACATTTGTGGAGTGTGTGATGAAAACGATCGTGAAGAAGACTTTCGCTCGCCTGATGAAAGACGAGAAGGGCGTGACCCTCGTCGAATACGCCATCGCCCTGACGCTGGCGGTGACCGTCGGCACCGGCGCCCTGCTCACCCTCGGCGGCGATGTCGATGCCCAGATGGGCGAAGCCAGCGCCGTCCTGAACTGACGGAAGTCCGGCGGCCTCTTGCCCGCTGGCAGAGGCCGCCGCCCTCAGGCCCGTATTCCGACCCCGCCCGTATTTCGGAGATTTTCCATGCGCATCGCATCGCTGCTGACCATGACGGCCGGTCTGGGTCTCGCCGGCGGTTCCGCCTGGATGGCGCGGGATTTCCTCGAAACGCGTTTCGCAACCGCACAGGCGGCAAGCTGCGCCAATGACATGGTGCAGGTCGTGGTCGCCGCCCAGGACATCCCCTTCGGCCGGGTGGTCGAGGCCACGCAGCTTCAGGTGCTGAACTGGCCGAAATCGTCGCTTCCCCCCGGGGCCTTCACCGACCCGGCAGACCTGCTTCCCGCCTCGGGCACCGAACCGCGCCGGGCCAAGGCCCCGATTGCCCGTGGCCAGATCATGCTGGCCTCCACCGTGTCGAATTTCGGCGACAAGGTCACCATCGTCCAGTCGCTCGGGCCCAATACCCGCGCCATCGCCATCAAGGTGGAGGCCGAAACCAGCGTCGGCGGTTTCGTCACCCCTGGCGACCGGGTGGATGTCATCCTGACCCAGGGCAAGGGCGAAGGCCTGCGCACCGTCACCATCATCCAGAACGTCCGCATCATCGGCGTCGATCAGCAGGCCGACGAGGACAAGGACGCCCCCGCCGTCGCCCGGACCGTCACGCTGGAAGTGACGCCCGAGGACAGCCAGAAGCTGGCGCTCGCCCAGAAGGCCGGCACGCTCAGCCTGACGCTGCGCACGCTTGAAGACGAAGCCCAGCAGGAGCTTGCCTCGATCAGCCTGCGCGACGTCCTTCGCGAACCCGAGGCTGTCGAGGGCGAAGCCACCCCGATCCGTACCGTCGTCGTCCGTCGCGGCACCGAGGCGACGGAAGACGAGGTCCGCTGAGACCTCCGGCAGAGACAGGCCATGGCACAGGCACCCATATCCACCCGGCTCTTCTTCCCCGACGAGCAGGGCTCGATCCTGACCCTCTGGGCGGTGGTGCTCGGGGTGGTCCTCGGCCTGGTTGCCCTGTCGTTCGATATCGGCCGTGCCTCGATCACCCGTTCGGAGCTGCAGTCCTTCGCCGACAGCGTCGCCCTTGCGGCGGCGGGAGAGCTTGACGGCAATGACGACGCCATCACCCGCGCCGTGGCCGCCGCCGCCCTGATCGCCGATCAGCAATCCTTCGGCAACACCGACCGCACGCTTGCCGGGGCGGCGGACTACACGCTGACCTATTTCCGCTCGCTGCCGCCTTCGGACGGCTCGGCGATGAACGATGCGACGACCGATCCCGCGCTCGCCGCCTATGTGCGCGTCACCGTGGTCCCGACCACGGTGGAAAGCACCTTCGGCGCCGCCTTCGCTGCCCTGACCGGCCAGGCCAACCGCGACTACGATCTTTCGGCCACTGCCGTCGCCGGTCTTGCCATCTATGCCTGCGACATCACGCCGCTGATGTTCTGCCTGCCCTCGCCCGACTACCGCGCCGAAGAGCATGTGGGCGACATGATCAACCTGCGCTCCGGCGGCAACGGCGCCGCCTGGGGGCCGGGCGACTTCGGCTTTCTTGACCCGGCCAAGCTCGCCATCGACGAGGACGGCCCCTGCGCCGGTCTCAACGGCGGCAACCTTGACCGCTGCCTCCTCGGTGCGGTGGACAACCTCACCCAATGCTTCAACCAGCGCGGCGTGGACATGGAACCCGGCCAGAAGGTCGGCATCGAAGATGCGGTCTTCAACGTCCGCTTCGACATCTACCGCGCGACGATGAACGGCAAGCGCACCGATCCGAACTATGCCCCCGCACCGAATGTGATCAAGGGCATCGTCCCCAAGGGCAAGAGCGCCTGCATCGGCACCAATGCCGATCCTTCGCCGAACTCCATCGGCATGCCGCGCGACGACTGCCTCGCATCCCACACCTGCGGGCGCTTCGGAAACGGCGCCTGGGCCACGGGCCGCGCCAACTATGTCACCATGAACTATGGCGGCACCGATCCGCATCCGACCGCGCTCACCCGCTACGACTACTACCTCGCCGAACTGGCGCACGCCGGCAGCGGGTCCATCCTCACCGGGCGTGCCGAGACCGGGCGCCCGACCTGTTCCTCCAGCACCCCGGCCGGTCCGGAGCGCCGGGTGATCATCGTCGCCGGCATCGATTGCGCGTCCAATGGCATCGGCGGCGCCGCCACAAACGTGCCGGTCCGCGAGTTCTTCAAGATCTTCCTCACCGAGCCGGTAGGCCAGGACGCCAGCTCGCCGCCAAAGCTCGACATCTGGGGCGAGGTCATCGGCAGCGCCAGCGATACCGGAACCGGCGCCACCGGTGTGGGAGGCATCGTCCGCGACGTCGTGCAGCTTTATCGGTGAGATGATGGAACATCAGGAAAAATCCCGCCGTTCCAGCGCGCTCGCCCGCTTCCTCGCCGACGAATCCGGCGCCCAGCTCCTGGAGTTCGCCATCGTCCTGCCGCTGATGCTGCTTGTCTTCGCGGTGATCGTCGAGGGCGGGCGGCTGATGTGGTCCTACCAGTCCGTCGTCTCCGGGGTGCGTGACGCCACGCGCTATCTCGCCCGCATCGCGCCACGCGATCTCTGCAGCGCCGGCGGCAGCGTCAGCGGCTATGCCGCGCTTCTGACCACCATCGTCGGCAATGCCAACGAGGGCGGCTCGGTCCTGCCGAGCGGCGTGACCGTCACCGCCGTCACCCCCTCGCTCACCTGCCCGGCCGGCACCTTCCGCTCCGATGAGGCGCCCATCGTCTCCGTCCGGGCCGATGTGCGGGTGACCTTCCCCTTCGTCCGGCTGTTCGAATTCGCCGGCGGCGCCCGCCCGACGCTGAACACGCATGTCACCGACCAAAGCCGGGTCTATGGCTCATGAGAACCCGCATTCCCCATTCCGCCCGCCTGTCACGCTTCCTGCGCGCCGAGGACGGCTCGACCATGGTCGAATACGGCATGGTCATCAGCCTGTTCCTGCTGATCCTCTTCGGCCTGATCGACTTCGGGCGCCTGGCGTTCCATGTCGTCGCCTCCGAGCGCGCCACCCAGGCCGGCGTCAGGATCGCCGCCGTCCGCCCCGCCGCCTGCACCGGCGTCCCGCTGCGGCTGATGCGCGATGCCGCTGCGCCCGCAAGCACGGAATATGGCACCAGCTGCAACGCCGGCGGCCCGATCTGCGCCGATCCCGGCCCGGTCACCTGCGCCGGCAATGCCGGCAATGCCACGGCGGCCGAGGTCTGGGCGACGGTGCAGCCGGTCCTGCCGCCCAATGCCACCATCGCCAACCTGCGCTTCACCTACAGCTTCGATCCCAACCTCGGCTTTCTCGGCGGCCCCTATGTGCCGGTCGTCTCGCTGCGGATCGACAATCTCGGCTTCAACTTCGTCACGCCCCTCTCTTCGCTGGCCGTCGCGGCCGGGGCGGCGGCGGGCGGTCCGGCCTGGGATCAGGGGTTGGTGCTGCCGACACAGAGCGTTTCGCTGCCCGCCGAAGATTTGGCGCAGGGCGAAGACGGCTAGGACAAAGGACAAACCATGGCCATGCCGCTGACAGAGAAATCCATCGTCCTGGTCTCGGAGGACCCGGAATTCGCCGCGCGGATGAGCGCGCTCCTGAAGGATGCGCCCGGGGTCGCCCTGACCCGCTGCGATACCACCCTCTTGGGGCTGAACGGCAAGGCAAGCGAGCTTGCCCGCCAGTCCGAACTGGTGATCTTCAAGGCCGAGGCCGATCCCGACCACGATGTTGCCGCCTTGCGCGACATCGCCCGCAGCGGCGCTTCCGCCCGTCTCCTCGCCGTCAGCGACAGCGGCGTCTCGCTCGGCGCCGCCCATTCGCTCCTGCGCGCCGGCGTTACCGAGGTGGTTCCCGACACGCTCGACGATGCCGAGTTCGGCCGCGTCGTGGCCCGGCTGTCGATGAGCCGGCGTCTGACGCTGGCCATGCCGGAACGGCGCGAGGGCCAGCTCATCGCGGTGTCAAAGGCGCGCGGCGGCATCGGAGCCACGACCTTCGCGGTCAACCTCGCCGATGCGCTCTGCCGGCAGAAGGGCCGTTTCGGCCGGAGCCTGGGACCGCAGCGGAAAGTGGCGCTGCTCGATCTCGACCTGCAGTTCGGCGCGGTGGCGACCTTCCTTGATCTCGCGCCCAACGATGCGCTCTACAATCTGGCGCGCGACCACATGATCCCCGACGCGGTCTTCCTCGACCAGTCGGTCGAGACCGCCGCCAATGGCCTTGCGGTTCTGGCCGCCCCGTCGCGCTTCCTGCCGATGAACGCGATTTCGGTCGAACAGGTGCGGGCGCTGATCCATGTCCTGCGCCAGGCCTATGACTTCGTGGTCGTGGATCTGCCGCAGGTGATGGTGGACTGGATCTCGCCGGTGCTGGAGGCCGCCTCCCGCGTCTGCGTCGTCACCGGCACCACCGTGCCCTTCATCCAGCAATCGCGCCGGCTGATCGACTTCTTCCGCGAACAGAACCCCGGCGCCAGCATCGAGGTGGTGATCGGCAAGCAGAAGCGCCCGCTCCTGCGTCCGCGCCGCCAGGCCGAGTCCGAGAAGGCGCTCGACCTGCCCTTCCGCCACTGGCTGCCGCCCGACGACCGCGCCGCCGGCGAGGCCATGGACCAGGGCCGGCCCCTGTCGCAGGTCGCGCCGGGCAGCGCGCTGACCAAATCCATCCGATCCATCGCCGTCGAGGTCGCGAAACCGGCCCATGGCGCAGCGGCCAATGTTGCCGCGCAGACAGTCTGAACGAAGGGAGCAAGACGTGTTCAAGGACTTTGTCGATTTCGGGAAGCGGGGGCGGTCCTCCGAAACGGTCCTGCCCTTCGCACGCGGGGAAAAGCCGGCGCCGGCGCGGGCCGCGCTTCCGGTCGTGCTGGTTCCGGAAGACCCGGCGCTGCAGGCCGCGCTCGAACTGAAGAGCCGGATGCACGAGGTCCTGCTCGAAAGGCTGAACCTCGCCGCGATCGAGAAGGTCGATCTGGAGGAACTCCGGCGCGAAGTCTCGTCCCTCGTCAACGATGCGCTGCGCGAGAGCAACACGCCGATGCGCGCCGAGGAGTTCAAGCAGCTCATCACCGAGCTGATGGACGAGGTCCTCGGCCTCGGCCCGCTGGAGCCGCTGATGGCCGATCCGGCGATCAACGACATCCTCGTGAACGGCCACCGCAACGTCTATGTCGAGCGCAACGGCGTGCTGGAGCGTTCGCGCGCGCGCTTCCGCGACGAGCGCCACCTCCTGCGGATCATCGAAAAGATCGTTTCCCGCGTCGGACGCCGGGTCGATGAAAGCAACCCGCTGGTCGATGCGCGCCTGGAAGACGGCAGCCGCGTCAACGCCATCATCCGCCCCTGCTCCATCGACGGGCCCAGCCTGTCGATCCGCAAGTTCTCCCGCAAGCCACTGACCATGGCGCGGCTGGTCGAGATCGGCACGCTGACCGAGGAGGCCGCGCGCTTCCTGGAGGCGCTGGTCGAGGCGCGGATGAACATCCTCATCTCGGGGGGCACCGGCTCGGGCAAGACCACGCTCCTGAACGCCATTTCCGCCGCCATCGACGAACGCGCCCGCATCGTCACCATCGAGGACGCGGCCGAACTTCAGCTCCAGCAAGCCCATGTCGTGCGGCTGGAAACCCGGCCCTCCAACCCCAACGGCCAAGGCGCCATCGCCCAGCGCGACCTTGTCCGCAACGCGCTCCGCATGCGCCCCGACCGGATCATCGTCGGCGAAGTGCGCGGGGCCGAGGCTTTCGACATGCTCCAGGCGATGAACACCGGCCATGACGGCTCGATGACCACCGTCCACGCCAACTCCGCCCGCGACGCCATCGCCCGGGTCGAGCAGATGGTGACGATGAACAGCATGGACATGCCGCTTTCCGCCGTGCGGGCGCAGATCGCTTCCGGGGTTCACATCGTGGTCCAGGCGGCCCGGCTGGCCGACGGACGGCGGCGGGTGATCTCGATCAGCGAGATCACCGGCATCGAGAGCAACGTCATCACCATGCAGGAGATCTTCGTCTTCCGGAAACAGGGCAAGGACGCCGAGGGCCATATCCTTGGCGAATTCGTCGCCACCGGCATCCGGCCGCAGTGCTCCGAGGCGCTCGCCGCTGCGGGGGTCAAGCTCGACCCGGCCGATTTCATCGTGCGGAGGGGCTGATGGACGCGATCCTCACCGACCAGACCCTGCCTTTCCTCATCTATCTCGGGGTTGGGGCCGGCGTTCTGATCGCCTTCACCGCCCTGCGCGAGTTGCTGCGGCGGGCCGAAAGCCCGGGTGAGGCGCGCTCGCGCCGCATGCGGATGATCCAGGACGGACGCAGCCTGGAGGAGCGGCTCGCCCTGCTCAAGCCTGAAGCGGCGCGCACCGGCTTTGCCGCCTTGCCGGTGGTCGGCCGCTTGCCGACCGAGTTGCGCCGCGCCGGTCTGTCGATCCATCCCGGCGCCTTCCTGGCACTGTCGCTGGCGCTGTCGCTCGTCACCTTCGCCGTTCTGGCCCTGCGCGTCAGCCTCGTGCCCGCCGCCGCCGTGGGGCTGGCGCTCGGCTTCGGCATTCCCTTCGTCGCGCTGAGGATCCGCATCCGGACCCTGACGAAGACCCTGGTGTCGCAACTGCCCGACGCGCTCGACCTGATGTCCCGGGGGCTGCGCGTCGGCTATCCGCTCAACGCCTCCATCGGCTCGGTCGCCCAGCAGATGCCCGATCCGATCGGCAGCGAGTTCGGGCTGATCTTCGACCAGGTGAATTATGGCGACGACCTGCCTGAGGCCTTCCAGGACTTCGCCGACCGGGTGGATATCGAGGATGTGCACTACCTCTCCTCCTCCATCGGCATCCAGCACGGCACCGGCAGCGATCTCGCCCGGGTGATCGACATCCTCGCCCGGGTCGTGCGTTCGCGGATCATGATGCGCCGCAAGATCCGCGCCATCTCCGCAGAGGGCCGCCTGACGGCCGGCTTCCTCTCGATCGTGCCGGTGATGATGTTCACCTTCACCTCGATCACCTCGCCCGACTACTACGGCGGGGTCATGAACGATCCCCTGTTCATGCCCATGGCGGCGGCGGTGACGCTGCTGACACTCCTGAACGCGCTGGTGATGCACCGGCTCGTCAACTTCCACGTCTGAGCGGGAGGTCCTCCGATGCTTGCGGTTCTCGAAACCCTGTCCCTGCGTCTCGGCCTGCCGGTGGAAAGCCTGATGGCCTTCGGGATCGGCATCGGCGTTCTGGTGCTGCTCTTCGGCGTCCATGCCGCCCTGCGCCGGCCGGACCGGGCGCTGGTCCGCCTTGCGGCCCTTTCCGGTTCGCGCCGCCAGCAGCGCCATGACCGCGCACTGCTCCTGCCGGCGGCCAAGGGGCCCGGCGCGGTGATGAAGGCTTTCGTCCCGACGGAAAAGGCCAAGCTCAGCGCGCTGCAGCGCAAGCTGGTCCAGGCCGGGCTGACCCGGCCGGATGCGGTTCAGGTCTATACGCTGATCCGCGTCGGCCTTGCCGTCGGACTGCCGGCGCTGTTCCTGATCCTGCTCGCGCTCGCACGCATGCCGGTCAGCCCGCTGCCGGAAAGGCTGGCCGCCTGGCTGAACGGCCGCACCACACTCGGAACCTATCAGGGTCTCTCGATCCTGCTGGCGCTGGGCTATTATGTGCCGCACCGCTGGCTGGAATCCCGCGCCGCCGAGCGGCGGCTGCGCATCGAGGAGAGCTTTCCCAATGCGCTCGACCTGATGCAGGTCTCCGTCGAGGCCGGGCTCGGCTTCGATGCGGCGATGATCCGCGTCGCCAACGAGATTTCCCGCAGCGCGCCGGAGATCTCGCAGGAATTTCTCGCTGTCCAGCACCAGGTGCAGGCCGGGCGTTCGCGCGAGGATGCAATGCGCGACATGGCCGACCGCGTCGGGATCGAGACGCTGCGCTCCTTCACCAATGTCGTGCAGCAATCGCTGCAGTTCGGCACCAGCATGGCCCAGGCGATGACCACCTATTCGGAGGAATTGCGCCAGATGCGGGAACTGCGCGCCCAGGAAATGGCCAACAAGCTGCCGGTGAAGATGTCGGGGGTCATGGCCTCGCTGATGCTTCCCGCGCTGGTCATGCTGACCATCGGCCCGGTCATCATCCGCTACATGCGCCAGTTCTGACCGGGCGACCGGGCGGCGCCCGCCGGTCCATCCTCTCACCCGGCGCCGCAACCCTGGATTGAAACTGCATCCCGATTCGGGGACAGACTGATCGCGGACTCCGCCATCGCAATTTGCCGCGAATTGACCTACAATCTTAGGGTGTTTTGTAACTAGTACTGGCAGGTGTTGCCATGGATGTGACCGCTTTCGGTCTGTCGCGCCCTGACGATTTGAAACTGGCGGAATACGGCCTGATCGGGGCCGTGGCCCAATGGTGCGAATGCCTGCAGGGCAAGTCGCCGGTCATCCGCAGCCTGCAACTCCTCGGACTTGGTCTGGAAGCCGATGCCGTGGCGCTCGTGCGATACGCCAAGGGCGCGCGCATGGACGGCCAGCCCATCACCTGGGACCGAGCCCCCGCCGACATCCGTGGCGGCCGCCTGGATCACGGCTTCGCCCGGGCGCTGCTCGGCCCCTATTTCGAGGCGGCGCGGCCAGGCAGCCTGTGGTTCCGTTCGATGATGGACGGGGTGTCGCGCGAACTCGGCGAGTTCCACACCCTGCGCTGCATGCGCGAGATGGTCGCGATCCCGATCGACAGCAACGACCGCCATATCGACGTGATCGAGTTCCACTTCTCCGACCGCCTGCGCAACAGCCAGCAGCACCTGCTGAACACGCTGGCGCCTGTCCTTTCCTCCACCTGGCGCAACCGCGCCCATGGCCTGTTCACGGAGGCTGTGCTGCAGAGAGCTGTTCCCCGCCGCGACACCTCACGCCACGCGGCCATCCTCAGCCCGGAAAACCCCTCGCGCCTCAGCCGCGCCGAATACCGGGTCGCACTGATGCTCAGCCGCGGCATGACGGTCGAACGGGTGAAGGCCACCCTCGGCATCCAGGAATCGACCCTTCGCACGCATCTCGGCAATCTCTATGCCAAGACCGGCACTGCCGGGCTGAGCGAGCTGGTTTACCTTCTCGTCTCCTCGACCGCGCAGGGCGTGCCGGACGGAACGAAGGCGCGGATCGCGTGACCGGCGTCGAAACGACCGCCCTGACACTCGCGACCGCCGTGCTGGCTGCCAGCGCGGCGAGCGACCTGCGCCACCTGCGCATTCCCAATACCCATGTCCTCGCCGTGGTGGCAATCTTCGCCGCAAGCGCGCCATTTGCCTTGGCCGCCCCCGAGATCGGCCTGCGACTCGCTGCCGGCCTGGTGGCATTTTCCCTGGGCTTCGGCCTTTTCGCGCTGCGGCTGTTCGGCGGCGGCGATGTGAAGATGATGGCGGCGGTGATACTGCTGGTCCCGGCGCGCGCGCTGCCGGTCTTCCTTTTCAGCTTCTCGGCCGCGCTCCTGCTCACCACGCTGGGGATCGTGCTTCTTCAACGCCTGGAACTGGCGGACCGGCTGGGCTGGGAAAGCGCCCGCACACGCGGCAGCGTTCCGGTCGGTGTGTCGATTTTCCTTGCCATGCTCGCCCTGACCCTGCGCGCCGCCGCCTGACGCCATCGCAGCCCGTCTCCGGCGCCTTCCAAATCATGCGGCACCGCGCGTTCCGCTTGCGGTCTGCGTCGCGACATCGTTACATCCGGTCAGTACCGCGCATATGGGCCCGCCGAAGGCGAAGGGTCGCAGCGACAAGCGGGCAAATTCAACCGGGAGACTAACCATGATGACCAGACACCTTCTCAACACCGGCATCTGCCTGACGATGGCGATGGGCGGGACGATGGCCGCCGCACAGTCGGCCGAGACGATCGAAGCGGCCAAGGCCGAAGGCATGCTGACCACCATCGCCCTGCCGCATGACTGGTGCGGCTACGGCGACATCATCGCCGCCTTCAAGGCCAAGTATCCCGAGATCACCGTCAACGAGCTGAACCCCGATGCCGGCTCGGCCGACGAGGTCGAGGCGGTGAAGGCCAACAAGGACAACAAGGGTCCCCAGGCGCCCGACGTGATCGACGTGGGCCTGGCCTTCGGTCCTTCCGCACAGGGCGAGGGGCTGCTGCAGCCCTACAAGGTCGCGGCCTGGGATTCGATCCCCGAGGGGATCAAGGACCCGGACGGCAACTGGTACGGCGCCTACTACGGCGTCATGGGCTTTACCGTGAACAAGGACCTTGTGGCCAACCCGCCGCATGACTGGGCCGACCTGCTCAAGCCGGAATATGCCGGACAGGTGGCGCTGGCGGGCGACCCGCGCGCCTCCAACCAGGCGATCCTCGCGGTCATGGCTGCGGGCATGGCCATGGGCGGGGCGGCCGGGAAGGAAGCGGGCGAGAAGGGCCTGGAATTCTTCAAGCAGCTCAACGAGGCCGGCAACTTCGTCCCGGTGATCGGCAAGGCCGGCACGCTCGCCCAGGGTACGACGCCCATCGTCATCTCCTGGGACTACAACGGCCTGAGCTGGGGCAAGAGCCTCGCCGGCAACCCGCCGGTCGAAGTGGTCATCCCGGCCTCCTCGGCGCTGGCCGGGGTCTATGTCCAGGCGATCTCGGCCTATGCGCCGCAGCCCAATGCCGCCAAGCTGTGGATGGAGCACCTCTTCTCCGATGAAGGCCAGCTCGGCTACATCGCCGGCGGCTGCCAGACGGCGCGCTTCAGCGAGCTGGTCGCGGCCGGCAAGGTCCCGCAGGAGATGCTGGACGCCATGCCGCCGGCCGAAGCCTACAAGAACGCCTACTTCCCCTCTGTCGCCGAGGTGGATGCCAACAAGGCCGCCGTCACCGGCGGCTGGGATGCCGTGGTCGGCGCCAACGTCGAGTGATCCCCGCCATCGCCCTGCCCCGGAGCCATCCGGGGCAGGGCTGACCTGACCGGCCGCCAAAGGCGGTGGCCGCCCGCCCCGGGGGAGACAATGCCGACAGCGCCACGGCGCCTCGCCGAACGCCTGCCCCTGCACTGGCTGGGCCTGTTGCCCTTCGCCGTCTTTGCGGTGCTGTTCCTGATCCTGCCGACCGCCAAGATCGTGCTTGGCGCCTTTCAGACGCCGCAGGGCGGCTTCACGCTGCAGAACCTGATCGACCTGAACACCGACTCGATCCGTTCCGCCTACTGGACCTCGATCAAGCTCTCGTTCGTCACGGCGCTGATCGGCGGCGCGGTGGGCTTCGCCATGGCGGCGGCGGTGGTCTTCGGCGGCCTGCCCAAATCGGTGCGCAGCCCGCTCCTCACCTTTTCCGGCGTCGCCTCCAACTTCGCCGGCGTTCCGCTCGCCTTCGCCTTCATCGCCACCATCGGTCCGGTGGGGCTGGTGACGCTGTGGCTGCGCAACGAGTTCGGCATCAACCTGCGCGCCTGGGGCTTCAACCTGCTGAGCTATTGGGGCCTGGTCATCACCTATCTCTTCTTCCAGATCCCGCTGATGATCCTGATCATCACGCCGGCGCTCGACGGGCTGAAGAAGGAATGGCGCGAGGCGGCCTCCGTCCTCGGCGCTACCGGCGCCCAGTACTGGCGGATGGTGGCACTGCCGATCCTGTTTCCCTCGCTGCTCGGCACTTTCGCGCTTCTCTTCGCCAATGCCTTCGGGGCGGTGGCCACCGCCTTTGCCCTCACGGGGCCGCAGCTCAACATCGTGCCGATCAAGCTCTTCGCCCAGATCCGCGGTGACGTGCTCGGCAATCCCCATCTCGGCTATGCGCTGGCCTTCGGGATGATCCTGATCACCGCCTGCGCCAATGCGCTCTATCTCTGGCTGCGCGTCCGTTCGGAGCGGTGGATGAAATGAGCCGCATCGTCGCCTGGGCCGTCTTCGTTCTCGGCTGCCTCTATTTCCTCCTCCCGCTGGTGGGAATGACCGAATTCAGCCTGCGCATGCGGCGGGGAGAATATTCGGTCGATGCCTATCGCGTGGTCTTCGCCGATCCGACCTTCTGGGCGACGTTCAGCTATTCGCTGGGCCTTGCAGCCGCCACCATCGTCGTGGGCGTGGTCCTGGTGGTGCCCACCGCCTATTGGGTCCGCCTGCGGATGCCGGGGGCTCGGCCCTATGTCGAGTTCATCACCCTCCTGCCCTTGGTGATCCCGGCCATCGTGATCGTCTTCGGCTATATCCGCCTCTACAACACCTCAAGCTTCCTGCCGCTGACGGGCTCGGCCTTCGGCACCGACATCCTGCTGACGATGGGCTATACCACCCTGGCCCTGCCCTACATGTACCGCAGCGTCGATACCGGGCTGCGCACCATCGACGTGGCCACCCTGACCGAAGCAGCGCAAAGCCTCGGCGCCGGCTGGGCCACCATTCTGGGCCGGATCATCCTGCCCAATGTCATGGTCGCGGTCCTGTCGGGCGCCTTCCTGACGCTTGCCATCGTGGTGGGGGAATTCACCATGGCGGCGCTGCTGAACCGTCCGGCCTTCGGCCCCTACATGCAGCTTCTCGGCGCGAACCGGGCCTATGAGCCACCGGCACTCGCGGTGATCGCCTTTGCCATCACCTGGGGCTGCATGGGCCTGATGCAGCTCGTCTCCCGCTTTGCCAAGCACGAAAGGGCCAAGGCCTCATGACCTTCCTGACCCTGTCGCATCTGGAGAAGTCCTTCGGCCAGCTCCGGGTGGTCAAGGATTTCAATCTCGACATCGGCAAGGGCGAGTTCATCTCGCTCCTCGGCCCCTCCGGCTGCGGCAAGACCACGGTACTGCGCATGGTTGCGGGATTCGAGACCCCCACCTCGGGCGGTATCGTCATCGACGGCCAGGATGTCACCGGGGTGAAGCCCAACGCCCGCAACATTGGCATGATGTTCCAGGCCTATGCGCTCTTTCCCAACCTGACGGTGGCCGACAACGTGGGCTTCGGGCTCAAGGTCAAGGGTGTGCCGCGCGAGGAGCGCATGCAGCGCGTCGAGGAGATGCTGCGCCTGATCGGCCTGCCCGAGCTTGGCGGCCGCTATCCTTTTCAGCTTTCCGGCGGCCAGCAGCAGCGCGTGGCGCTCGCCCGGGCATTGGCGCCGCGCCCCCGGGTGCTTCTTCTGGACGAACCGCTTTCGGCGCTTGACGCCAAGGTGCGGGTCAGCCTGCGCAACGACATCCGCAAGATCCAGCGCGAGCTCGGCATCACCGCCATCTTCGTCACCCATGACCAGGAGGAGGCAATGAGCATCTCCGACCGGATCGTGGTGATGAACGCCGGCATCGCCGATCAGGTCGGCAGCCCCTTCGAGATCTACAACCGCCCCACGACCCGCTTCGTGGCGAATTTCGTGGGCACGCTGAACACCTTCGAGGTCACGTCAACCGGCGATGGCGGCGTGGATCTCGGTGGCCACCGCCTGACGCTTCCCGAACCGCCGGCAGGCGGCGCCGGAGCAAAGCTTGCCATCGCGCTCAGGCCCGAAGCGCTGCGCCTCGGCCGACTTCCCGGCAGCGAGGCGGTAGTGCCGGCCAAGGTGTCGGAGGTGCATTTCATGGGCTCGATCATCCGCCTCGTCGCCGAGATGGCCGGCAGCCGCGTCTCGCTCGACACGTTCAACCGCCCCGACACCCCGCCCCCTGCCCCGGGAGAGACGGTGGAGGTCAGCCTTTCGGGCAAGGACGCGATCCTGTTGCAGGGCTGAGGCGCCATCCCGGCACACCCTGTCCCGGGCGTCGAGGCAGTTGCGAGAACGCGGAAGCCGTGGGCGCGGCGGCTGGCCGGCAACCCTGCGGCGGCGCTGCGATCCGTGCTTTCGTAGCACCGACCGCCCGGCTTTACCGCGCCGGGCTCCCCCCGCTCCGGTAGGTTTGGGATTTTCGCCGCCAGCCGGCCGATGCTTCGGCGCACAAGCGGCAACGGGCACTGCCCGGGCCGGGTCAGAGGCGACCAACCCAGGTTTCGTTGCGGAGCGGCTGCGGGAGAGAGACCGGCGCCCGTCCAGTTTCCGATCGCCTGCCCTGCGGGCCGCGGCGAGGTCCGGGCCAAATCCAGAGGGGCGGCGGCGGTTCTGGGCGGTCTTGCGGCCGATCAGCGGGCCGCGATCAGGTCGATCAGTTTCCTGTGGTCCGCGTCGAAATTCCGAATCCCCTCGGCCAGCTTCTCAGTGGCCATGGCATCGGCATTCAGCTCCCAGCGGAAGGCCGCCTCGCCAAGATGCCTGCGCGGAGCCCCGCTGACGATGTCGGGCGACAATTTGCGCGGCAAATCTCCGGCATCTTCGGCCAACTCGTCCAAAAGCTTTGGCGCGATTGTCAGATTGTCGCAGCCCGCCAGTGCCTTGATCTGTGCGGTGTTACGGAAAGACGCGCCCATCACGATGGTCGCAATTCCATTCGATTTGTAATAGTCGTAGATCTGGCGCACAGAAATGACGCCCGGATCCTCATTTGCCGGATAGGAGTCCTTGCCCTCGGCGCGCTTGTACCAATCGGTGATCCGGCCGACGAAGGGCGAGATAAGATAGGCGCCCGCATCGGCGCAGGCGATGGCCTGGGCCATGGAGAAAAGCAGGGTCAGATTGCAGTCTATCCCCTCGGCCTGCAGGATCTCGGCGGCGCGAATGCCTTCCCAGGTCGAGGCCAGCTTGATCAGGATCCGCTCCCTGCCCAGACCCCTGGCGGCATAATCCGCCACAATCGCCCGCGCCCGCGTGACCGAAGCAGCCGTGTCGAAAGAGAGATTGGCATCGACTTCGGTCGAAATCCGGCCCGGGACCAGCTTGGCCAGGGAAACCCCCAAAGCGACGGTCAGCGTTGCGCAGATTTCCTCGGCGCTCTTCCCGGCCCTGCGGCCGCGCTCGATCTCTTCGGCTACAAGCGCGTCCGATGCAGGGTCGCGAAGCGCCGCCAGGACCAGCGAAGGATTGGTGGTGCAGTCGGTCGGCCGATAGCGTTTCACGGCAGCGCTTTCGCCGCTGTCGGCAACGACTGTGGTGATGGCTCTCAGGCGGTCAAGCGCACTTGTCATTTCACGATCCCGACTTGCGTTTCTGGTCCATGAGGGTCCGGGCCCGCGCTACGATCGCCCCGCTGGTAATGCCGAACCTTTTGTACAGCTGTTCGGCCGGTCCCGATGCTCCGAACCCGGCCATGCCGATCACATCCTCTTCGCTTGCGACATAGCGTGTCCAGCCGAACTTGCTGGCGGCCTCGACAGCGATGCGCGGCGCGCTTCCCAGAACCTGATCCCGGTAGTTCTGCGGTTGCGCGTCGAAAAGCTCCCAGGATGGAATCGACACCACCGCGACCCCGATCCCCTCCCTGGCCAATTCCCCGGCCGCATCGACCGCCAGAGCGACTTCGGTGCCCGTCGCCATCAGCGTGACATCGCGGCCGTCACCGAACTGCCGCAGGAGATATGCGCCCCTGGCCGAAAGATTCTCGTCGGTCCTCTCAAGCCGGAGCTGGGGGACCGCCTGCCGCGACAGCGCCAGAAGCGACGGTTTGAACCGGCTACGCAGCGCGATATCCCAGCATTCCAGCGTTTCGACACAATCGGCCGGCCGGAAGACGTTCAGGCCCGGAATGGCCCGGAGCGAGGCCAAATGCTCGACCGGCTGGTGCGTTGGCCCGTCCTCTCCCAGACCGATACTGTCGTGGGTCATGACATAGATCGTGCCAACTCCCATCAGGGCCGACAGACGGATTGCATTCCGCGCGTAGTCCGAGAACACAAGAAATGTGCCGCCATAGGGAATGAGCCCGCCATGAACGCTGATGCCGTTCATCGCGGCAGCCATGGCGAATTCGCGAACGCCATAGCCGATGTAGTTTCCGGCATGCGCGCGGGTGAACTGATCGCTCACCGCAGGAACGCGGGTAAGGTTCGAGCCGGTCAGATCGGCCGAACCGCCCACCAGCTCGGGCAAGGCGGGCGCCAGCGCCTCCAGCGCCATCTGACTGGCCTTTCGGGTCGCGACTGACTTCGGTTTTTCGAAGAGGCTGTCCCGGGCGCTCGTCAGGGTCGCGCCATAGCCTTCGGCAAGGGCGCGCGCCTGCCGCCGGGCAAAGTCGAGGCGGGTCTCCTCGGGGGCTGCCTGCAGGCGCGCCTCCCAGGCGGTGTGCTTCTCCTGTCCGCGCCGACCAATCTCGCGCCAGCTGGCCCCTAGAGTGTCAGGGATGACGAATGGTTGCGCATGCCACCCCAATGCGGCCTTGGCCTTGCGAACCTCTTCGGCGCCCAGCGGCGCGCCATGGCAATCATGCGTGCCCGCCTTTGTCGGAGCGCCAAACCCGATCAGCGTTTTCGCGCAAATGATCGACGGACGTCCGGTCTCCGCCTTGGCCTCGCCGATCGCGACATCGATCGCGCCCGGGTCGTGGCCGTCGCAGGTCAGCACATGCCAGCCCGATGCCGCAAACCGTGCCGGAATATCGTCGGAAAACGAGATCGAGGTGGGCCCGTCGATGGTGATTTGGTTGTCGTCGTAAAGGACGATCAGCTTTCCCAGCCCGAGATGCCCGGCCAGACTGATGGCCTCCTGACCTATTCCTTCCTGAAGGCAGCCGTCGCCGACGAAAACATAGGTACGGTGATCGACCAGATCGCTGCCGAACTGGCTTGCCAGGCGCCGCTCGGCCAAAGCCATGCCGACCGCCATCGCGAGACCTTGCCCAAGCGGGCCTGTGGTGGTCTCGATCCCCTTTGCATGGCCGTATTCCGGGTGTCCGGCAGTGATCGAGTCAAGCTGGCGGAACGCCCGCAGCTGATCCAGCGTCATGTCCTCGTAACCGGTCAGATGCAGCAGGCTGTAAAGCATCATCGAGGCGTGGCCGTTGGACAGGACAAAGCGGTCGCGGTCCGGCCAGTCGGGCGCCGAGGCGAGGAACTTGAGATGCTTTCGGAAAAGGACCGTCGCGACATCGGCCATGCCCATCGGCGCGCCGGGATGACCGGAGTTCGCAGCTTCGACGGCATCCATCGTCAGCGCGCGAATGCAGTTGGCGAGAGCGAAGTTCTCCGGATCCAGAGCCGAGGCCTCGGATACGACGTCACTCGTTGACATGGCGATGGCTCCTCTGCGTCTCAGGTCATGGTCGGTCGCTGCACAACTGAACTGCAGCACAGTCGGCGTTTGACCACCGTCGCAGCCAAGGGTGCGGGCAGGCGTTCCGGGAAGAGGGTTTGAGACGGGGGGAGGCGGGCGGCAGAGGTCATGCCGCCCGCCAGAGGTCTCAGCTGTCGCGGCCTTCCTTGAAGCCGAAATTCACGGTTCCGGTCTTCATCAGGACGAACATCGCGACGAGGCAAAGCAGAACCCCGGCATTGACGACCGCCGCAATGGCGTAGAGTTCCGGCTTGATCCCGAAGCGCAACGACCCCCAGGCAACCGATGGCATCGTCGGAACGGCGCCCAGATTGTAGAAGGAAATGTCGAGGTTGTTGAACGACAGGATGAAGGTGACGATGAAGGCTCCGAGAAGCGCCGACCAGATGTTCGGCAGGGTGATCTCGAAGAAGGTCCGCACCGGCCCGGCGCCAAACACCATCGCCGCATCGTCCAGCTTCCAGTTGTAGCGGAAAAGCTGGGTCACGATGATCAGCATGGCGTAGGTGAACCCGCGCACGGCGTTGGCCAGGATCGCCGACCAAAGGTTGCCGGGGATGTGCAGGAAGAGGCTGTTCAGCACCAGCGTCGAAATCCCCAAAAGCACGTCGGCCACGAACAGCGGGGCAACGAAGATCGCCACGATCAGGGTTTTGTAGGGCGAGCGGTATTTCAGGATGCTGAGCACAGCGATAGTGCCCAGAACGGTCGAGATGATCGCCGAACCCAGGCCAAGAAGCAGGCTGTTGAGGAAAGCCTCCTGGTAGATCGAGCTTTTCACCAGCGACAGATAGGCGTCCCAGGTGAACTGGACCGGGTAGGGCCAGACGATGTCCTTGGAAAACGACGCGATCGTGATGTGCAGGATCGGGACGTAAAGGAAGATGTAGGTCAGAACCAGGAAGACGCCAAGAACCAGCCTGTTGACCGCTTTGGATGCAAAGAACTCCATCAGTCTCTACTCCCCACTCCGGTGAAGCCGCTGCGCTTCAGATCGACAAGCCGGCTGATCGTGTACAGCGTAACGCCTGCGACGAAGAACAGGACGACCCCCATGGCGGCACCGAGAGACCAGGTTCCGGTTGCGGAAAACTGCGACCCCATGGCCATGCCGAACATCGTGCCGTCTGCGCCCCCAAGGAAACGAGGCGTGATCGACTCTGCCAGACTGGGCACGAAGGTCAGTGCAAAGCCTATGACCGTTCCGACCCAGTTCAGCGGCCAGGTCACTTCCCAGAAGGCGCGCATATTGCCGGCGCCGAAGACCTTCGCGGCATCAAGCAGCCGGAAGTTGAAGTTCAGCAGCGACAGGTAGATCGCCGTCGTCACAAAAGGCAGGAACAGGTAGATCAAGCCGACGATCGTTGCGGTCTTGGTGTACATAAGAGACTCGATCGGCGACAGGCCAAGCTTCATGAGGCCCAGGTTCAAGAGCCCGATCGGCCCCAGTACCCCCTGAAGCGCAATCACCCGCAGCACAACGCCCGTAAGGAACGGCACGGCCAGGCCCAGGGTCAGCAAGAGCTTGTAACGGCCGCCATATCGGATCACGAAATAGGCGGATGGCCAGGCCAAGGCGACGCAGACGACAGCCACGATCAGGGCCGACAGGACCGACCGGATCATGAAGGTGCGATAGCTCGGCTCGGACAGGACGTCGATATAGTTCTGGATGTTCCAGTCAACGATCAGCTGATAGCTTTCCGTGCGCCAGAAGCTCACCACCAGAATGGTGCAGAGCGGCAGCACGAAGAACATGATCAGGAAGAGCACGACGGGGGAGTTGAGGATGACGAAGCGCTGGCTTTCGCTCAGCTTCAACCAGCGCTGGAAAATGGCTCTGCTCATGCCGCCACCTCGTTGGTGAAGACATCGACCTTGCTGTTGTCCCAGGAAATCACGACCGGGTCGCCAACCTTCACATCCGAGGTCGCGTCGATCGCGCTGGCGACGATCTCCACGCCGCCTCCCAGCGTGACCATATATTCCGCATATTGGCCGCGGAAGATCACGTCCCGCAGCTTGCCGGGGATCTTGCCGGCGGCATTGGGCGTGTCGGCCGATCCGATCACCGTGTTTTCGATCTTCACATAGACGCTGGCGCTCTGCGCCCCTTTGTCCGGCAGCTTGTCGCCGACATCGATCTTCACGCCGTGCCAGAGGATCGAAGCCTCACCGCTGGACGACACCGTGACCGGGCCGGAAAACACGTTTGAGCGACCGACGAACTGCGCGATGAACTTGGTCCGCGGCGTGTGATAGACTTCGGTTCGCGGCGCGAAATCCTCGATCCCGCCCTTGTTGACGACCGCGATCTTGTCGCTCATCGACAGCGCTTCTTCCTGGTTGTGCGTCACATAGATGAACGGAATCCCCAGCTGGATCTGATAGCTGCGGATTTCGACTTCCATTTCCCGGCGCAACTCGCGGTCAAGGTTGGCCAGCGGTTCGTCAAGAAGCAGAACCTTCGGCCGGCAGACAAGACCGCGCCCCAGGGCGACACGCTGCTGTTGGCCCCCCGAAAGCTGGTTCGGGAAACGATCCTTGAGGGTGGTCAGCGAAAGGATCTTGCAGCACCAGTCGATCCGCTCTTCGCTTTCTTCCTTGCCCATCTTGAGCATGCGAAGAGGGAACAAGAGGTTTTCGCGCACCGTCATGTGCGGGAAGAGCAGGAAATCCTGGAAGACCATCGCGATACCGCGTTGGTAGGGCGGCAAGGCGGTAACGTCGTTGCCGTCGATCCGGATACTGCCCGTTGTCGGCTGCTCAAGGCCTGCAATCAACCGAAGCAAGGTGCTCTTGCCGGAGCCGCTGGGCCCGAGCAACGAGACGAATTCGTTCTTCTCGATACTGAGATTCACGTCGGAAAGCGCCACAAAGGCCCCGAAGCGCTTGCTGACGTTGTTGATTTCTAGGTACATCTTTCTCCCCCGTCACGTGCTGTTTGGCTGCACCGCTGGCACGGTGCAGCCGAGGTCTCCGCTGTGGGAGCTCAGGCGGATTCCATATTCGACCAGACCCGTTCCCATTTCTCGGGCGAGGATGGCTGATCGAACATATGCAAGCCCTTCAGCTCTGCCGTTCGGTCCATAAGGAACAGTTCGCGTTCCTCTTCCGTCGCCAGTTCGCGAATATCGACGCATGTCGAGGTCCCGGCCTTATCCGAGATCTGCTTCATGTGCTCGGGTTTCAGGATGAGGTCCATGAACTTGTGACAGATCTCAAGCCTTTCGCTGTCTTCGACGCCCGAGGTTACCATCCAGCTGTCGATCCAGCCCAGACCGCCCTCTTTCGGCTGCAGCCTGTGCTGGATGTTCGGCACCTCCGTGCCGCTGCGGCGAAGCTGTTGAAGCTGGCGATAGACCTGGCTGAATTCCGGCGCAGCCCAGACAACGCCCGACCGCATCAGGTTGTTCAGCGTGCCAAGGTCCTGATAGCGGGTGGTCAGCAGATGCTTCTGCTCGATCAGAAGCGCCTCGACCCCGGCCAGTTCTTCATCGGTCAGAACATAGGGGTTGAACGGCTTGCCGTCCGGGCGTTCTGCAGTTTGGGTGCCCATGCGCGCCGTCACCAGGATCGCAGCGAGGGCGATATTCTCCTCAAAGCGCGCACTGGCCGACAGATGGCCGGAGTTCTTCGCGTCGAACAGAACGCCAAGCGACGATACCTCGTCCTCGGTGATCTGATCGGCATTGTAGGTGATGCCGTAGCCGCCCCAGCAGAACGGAATGCCAATTGCCGTTTCGGTGCCTTCGCCGGTCAGGAGCTGGTAGTCCGGGAATTTGAAGGTCGGGAAGACCTTTTCCATGCTCGGGATCTTCGACAGGTCGATATCGCGGATCAGACCCTCGCGGAAATACAGACGCGACCAGAAACCATCGGCCTGCACCAGGTCGAAGTCCCGCGTGCCGCCCAGCTTCAGCTTGTTGTAGGCCTCCGAGTTCCCGTCAAAGAACGTGGTGCTGAACTTCGCGCCATGTTCAGCCTCGAAGGCCGCAATCATGTCGGGCAGCACATAGGGTTCCCACATCAACGCCCTGATCTCGAGCGTTGCCGCCTTTGCGCT